>QZJS01000136.1 GCA_003597945.1 Desulfobacteraceae bacterium
ACTGCAAAAATTGCCGGGCTTGATCATGAAATTTTTCCACCATCCGGAATGCGCTTATTGCACTATTTGATGTCCATAGATTTATGACCGGATTAGTAATAAAATTTATAACGATGGCATTAAGGGTGAAGGCAAAAAGCTGTAGCGCTTTATGCGGTCCGCGTTGGCCGAGAAAAGCATGAAAGACTGGAACCATAACGAGATTGCAATAGCCCGCAGCAAGGGCGGCGTCATTGTCACTGCGCATCCTTACGCCAATCTTATCCGCCCTGATTGTGTTTCTTGGCCACTGCCTGAAATCACTCAGAAGCTATACCAGAGTGAGCAAATTCGCGCTTTTACCGGAACAGACGAGCAAGTATGCACTTCGGGCCTCGGATATTATTGTAACCTGCAATCCATCCACAGCGAGGATGCCATAAAATGGTCTGTTTTTGGAGCTCTTGTGCCGCAACCCTTAAATAGGATTGGCTTGCCTTACTTTTCCGGCTTCTTGATCTGCCCATGATCTCGCCGCTTTAAATTACCGGGCAATGAGAGAAAAAATGTTTGAAGAGTTAGAGAAAATCAACAAACGGCCTGAACCTTTCGAATTCTACACTGCAAGTGATCTGTGGACTGATGAGCATACATCGGCGCGGATGCTCTCGTTCCACCTCAATGAGGCCATCGATGTTTCTTCGCGAAATGCCGGTTTCATTCGTCGATCGGTGGAATGGATCGCATCAAAATTCAACATCGGCAAGGACACGAAAATCGCGGACTTCGGCTGCGGCCCGGGATTGTATGCAACGGGCTTGGCTAAGCACGGGGCGAACGTGACGGGCATTGATTTCTCGGGCAGGTCCATCGCGTATGCAAAGGCAGTCGCAGCCCGCGAACAGTTAAACATCAGGTATGTGGAACAGAATTATCTGGACTTTGAAACACACGACCGATTCGACCTTGTTTTGATGATCATGTGCGACTTCTGCGCCCTAAGCCCAGCACAAAGAAAAAAGATTCTGGACAAATTCAACAGGATTTTAAAACCAGGCGGTTCGGTCCTTCTTGATGTCTATTCCCTGGCGGCATTTGACCAAAGGGGAGAGGCGGCGACATATGAAGAAAACCTGCTCGATGGATTCTGGTCGCCAAACAAGTACTATGGCTTTCTGAACACCTTCAAATACGGCAAGGAAAAGGTTGCACTGGACAAATACACGATTGTTGAATCGGATCGCACCAGAACGGTGTACAATTGGCTGCAATATTTTGCGCCCGAGGATCTGGAGAAAGAATTTCGAGATACCGGATTTTCCGTTGAAGGGCTTTATTCAGACGTTGCTGGAACCCCGTATGATCCAAAGTCGAACGAATTTGCAATCATCGCCGGGAAGACGCCGACCGGCACGGAATAAATTCAGGAGATGGAAAAAACGCAATGGCCATTGACGGATTGAAACGTGTTTTAGGACTTCCGGCTGTGGCGTTTATCGCGGTGGGCATGACCATCGGGGGCGGGATTTTTGTCTTTACCGGGATTGTATTGAAAATCACCGGCCCCGCCCTGCCCGTGGCCTTTGCATTTGCGGTGGTCCCGGTGTTTCTCAGCATGCTTCCCCTGGCCATGCTTGGGTCGGCCTTGCCTGTAACCGGGGGCAATTATATGTATCCGAGCCGGATGGTTTCGCCCCGGCTGGCCTTTACCGGCATCTGGGTGTATGCCCTGGCCACCTTCTTCGGGCAAATCCCGCTCTACAGCATCGCCTGCGCGCGATATATCCAGGTGATAGTTCCGGGATTATCCGAAACCGCATTCGCTGCCGGGCTTATCACTTTTTTCTGCATAATCAACGTGATCGGGGTCCGGCCCGCGGCCCGGCTCCAGGCCGTGATGGTGCTGGTGCTGTTAAGCGCCCTTCTGTTTTTTGCCATAAAAGGCCTGGCGGAACCGAATCCGGAACGCTTTGATCAGATGTTTCAAAAAGGGACCGGCAATCTATTGCTGGGCATGGCCCTGCTCACGTTCACCTATCTCGGCTCAAACGGCATCATCGAGCTGGGACAGGAGATCCGGGAGCCGGGAAAAGTGATCCCCCGGGCCTATTTTATCGCCTTTCCCATAATTACCGTTATCTACCTGCTGGTGGCCCTGGCCGTGGTCAACGCCGTTTCCTGGCAGTCCCTGGCCGATGTCCGGGAACCGCTTATCGAAATCGGCAAAATCACCATGAGCCGGGCGGGACTGGTCTATTTCGTTCTGGGAGGCGCGGTGCTTGCCCTGGCCACGACCCTTAACGGCCTGTTTATCATGGCCACCAAATCCCTGATAGCCATCACCGACGACGGGTTGCTTCCCAAGGGACTGGGGCGCGTTAACAAGCGGTTCGGCACGGCTCATCTGCTCTTTCCCGCCATATGGGCCGTTTCCATGGTGGGGGTGTTTTCCGGCATGGCCCTTGAAACCTTTGCCTGTTACGCGGCCCTGGGCGGCATTATTATCTTCATTCCGGTTCTGATGGCCTCCCTATCCCTGCCGCGCCTGTATCCAAAGCAATACCGGGATTCCGCCTTCAAGTTGACGGGGTTCTGGCGCTGGTTCTGCCCGGCGGTAGGCATTGTCATGGGGCTTTTTTTCTGCCTGGTGATCATCGTTGACCTGAAAGAACCCGCAAAGGTGCTCCCTTTTCTCTTGTTTATTCTGTCCGGCGTTGTCTTTTATGAGCTCCGACGGCGATATCTTCTGAAAAAAGGGATCGATGTGGAAAAGGCCATTAAAAACGATAACTGGATCGGACCATGACAACATCAAACGGCATGAAGACCGACAACCACGGAAGCGCCGGCGGAAAAGACGCCTGCCGTCTTCCGCTTTTTGCGCGGTTTCCCCAACTGGAGGAAATGCTGCCGCGCTTTCCCCTGGGCGACTTCCCCACGCCGGTCGAGCGGCTTTCACATCTCGGCCATGATAATCTGTGGATCAAGCGGGACGACCTGACATCGAGTATTTACGGCGGCAACAAGGTGCGGAAACTGGAATTCACCCTGGCCGAAGCCCTGAGGCGCGGCTGCCGGCAAGTCATCACCATGGGAGGCATCGGGACCAATCACGGCCTGGCCACGGCGATTTTCTGCCGGGAGGCGGGCCTTGCCTGCAAGCTGTTGCTGTTTCATCAGCCCGTAAACCATCATGTGAAGCAGAACATGCTTCTGTTCTGCGCCCACGGGGCAAAACTGCGATATCTCAAAGGGGTGCTCAGGACCGGGGCATCGCTGCTGATAACCCAGCGGCTGTTGAACCCCGGGGCTTATATCCTGGAGGCCGGGGGATCGTCTCCCGTGGGAACCGTGGGCCTGGTTAACGCCATGTTCGAACTGGTCGAACAGATCCGGGCCGGGCTGATGCCGGAACCCCGCTACATCTTCTGCCCCTTGGGAACCAGCGGCACCATGGCCGGGCTTTCCCTGGGCGCGCTGCTGGCAGGACTTTCCACCACCGTGATGGGGGTCCGCGTGACCATGGCTTCGGTGGGGCCCGTGGACATCGCCACGCCCAAAACCGTGGAAAACCTCATGCGAAAGACGTGGCGGCTGCTCAAGAAACGGAGCACGGCTATCCCGGACGTCTCTATCGGCCCCCAGTATGTGATCGATGATTACGTGGGCCAGGGCTATGGATGCGCCACCCGGGAGTGCCGGGCCGCCCTGGATCTCGTGCGGGAAAAGGAGAATATCACCCTTGATCCCACCTATACCGCCAAGGCCTTTGCCGCGCTTCTGGATTACATTGAAAAACCGCCATACAAAAACGCCCCGATCCTCTACTGGCATACGTATAGTTCCGCGGATCTGACCGCCCGCCTCCAAACGACGGATTGCCGGATGCTGCCGCCGGAACTCCAGCGCATTTATGAAGGCGGGGATGAGGGATAGGCTGTTTGGCAAAGCTTGTGTTCCGCGTTGACATGGCCCGTACAATGTAGCATTATTACCGGTAATACATATTGCCGGAGGACAAATAATGAGGGTAACTACCAAAGGTCAGGTCACTATTCCAATCGACATCCGGAAAAAACTGGGAATCACCCCGTCAACGGAAGTTGATTTTGTAGAAGACGGTGATCGTATATTTCTGATAAAATGTAAAAGGAAGACCGGTACAGCCAGGAAATTTGCTAAACTGCGCGGTATCGCCACGGTTAAAATGACCACCGACGAAATTATGAAATTGACCAGGAATATATAAAATGATCATCTGCACATCGGACGGTAAATCAATTGACACGGAAACCGATCTTTCCGCCGCGGAAAGGCATATTCTGCAAAAACTCCTGGCCTGGCAGTCCCTGGTCAAAACCGATGCGGAATTCAAGAAAAAAAGGGCCAACGCGTTTGCGGCGGGGTGGAACAAGTCCGGCCCGGTCGCCGAGCGCCCGGCCATGAAAACCATCATTGATGACATGGAAAAAAACCTTTTATCCCGGCTTAACAAGAAGGCGGGAATCCGAAAACATACGGAAGACGATTAACACGTTTTTTTCCCCATGCAATTTTAAAACTGCCGCCGGAACCCCTAACTCCGCCCCTCAATGGCCTCCGCCACAACCTGTCGGCCCTGCTTTCAGGTCCTGATTATAAGCCCTGATTTGACATATCAGACGATTTGTGCGATAAATTGATTTATTATGATTTGCTTAACATAAAATTATAAAAATTCTATTTCTCGTTAAAGCCTGCTATTTCTTCATTCTATTTCAAACGTGATGTTTTATAATCAGCCTTTGGCGTCACTTTTAGACTTACATAATAAAGAACATTAAGTTGACAATCCAAGACAAACAATTAATTTTATATGAAAATAAAATCTTTATATTGAGAATGATATGACAAACTCATGGAAACAAATCATCGACGCGGCCGTCGCGCTGCGTCACGCACTGCACCGCATTCCGGAATTGAGCTGGTCGGAGGCGCGCACGTCCGAAAGGATTCGCGAGGAGCTCACAACGGCAGGCATCTCCTGGCGGGTGTGCGCGGAAACAGGAACTGTTGCCGTGCTGGCCAAAGAAGCCTCCGGCCGACATATCGCGCTGCGGGCCGATATTGACGCGTTACCCATCCAAGAGGAAAGCGTCGCGGCATGGGCGTCGGAAACCCGCGGGTGTATGCATGCCTGCGGACACGACGGCCATGCGGCAACGCTGGTGGCCGCGGCCATGTGGCTCAAGCAGCAGGAAGCCCGGCTGCCGGGACCGGTGTCGCTGCTTTTCCAGCCCGCTGAAGAAGGCGGACACGGAGCCCGCCGCATGATCGAAGACGGCGCCATCGATGGCGTAGATGAAATTTACGGATGGCACAACTGGCCGGCTATTCCCTTTGGCCGGGCCGTCTGCCCGGACGGGGTCGTGATGGCGGCCAACGGCACCTTCCGCGTTACCGTCACCGGAAAAGGCGGCCATGCCAGCCAGCCGGAGCTGTGCCGGGACCCCATCGCAGGGGCATCGGCCATTGTTTTGGCATTGCAGCAGATCGTCAGCCGGCGTCTGCCGCCGCAGCAAGCGGCCGTGGTCAGCGTGACCAGCTTTGACGCGACCAGCATGGAGACCGTGACTCCCGATTGCGCGGTGCTGGCGGGAAATATCCGGATCGCCGACGATGGATTGCGGGACATGGTCAACGAGCTGATCAAGCAGGTGGCAACCGACACGGCCAGGGCATGGGGCGTGAAGGCCGACGTAAATATCTTCCCCCGCTACGGCGCTACCGTGAATGATCCCAACGCGGCGGAAGCCATGCGAAACGCCCTGCTGAGGGAATTCGGGAGCCAATGGGAAGACCGTGCCATTGCTATCCCGGTCATGGCATCGGAGGATTTTCATTATTATGCCAATCAAATTCCCGGCGCGCTGGCCCTGATCGGAGCCGGCGGAGACGCGGCCCTGCACAATTGCCGATACGATTTCAACGACGTGCTCATCGGCCCGGCGGCCCGGGTCATGATCCAACTGGCCGGCGGAACGGTTCCGGTGGAATAAAAAGGTAGTTATCGTCAAAAGAACATTACGGAGGTAAGAATGAAGTTGTTTGAAACGTGGGAATCCGACGTGCGGGGATATTGCCGAAAGTATCCCACGGTGTTTGCCAGCGCATCCAATGCCCGGCAGGTGGATGAAAACGGAAAATCCTATATTGATTTTTTCGCGGGGGCCGGGGTGCTGAATTTCGGGCACAACAACGAAAAGATGAAGCGCGCCATGATCGCGTTTCTGGAAGCCGACGGTGTGGCCCAGAGCCTTGACATGTACACCACGACCAAGCGTCGGTTTATCCGGCGTTTTGCTGAAACCGTCCTTATCCCGAGAGGCATGAAACATAAAATGCAGTTTGTGGGGCCCACCGGCACAAACGCCGTGGAAGCGGCCCTGAAACTGGCCCGCAAGGCCACCGGGCGTCACGGCATCTATGCGTTCAGCCACGGCTTCCACGGTATGACCCTGGGGTCTCTGGCCTGCACGGCAAATGCCTATTTCCGGAGCGCAGCCGGGGTGCCTTTAGACCATGTCACCCACCTGCCCTTTGAAAACGGGCCGGGAGGCGGCATCGACCATATCCGGGAACGGCGATGCGCCCTGGCGGATTCTTCCAGCGGCCTTGAAAAACCGGCGGCCGTGATCGTGGAACCCCTCCAGGCCGAAGGCGGCGTGAACGTGGCCAGCCGGCAATGGCTGCACGCGGTGCAGGATCTGGCCCATGAAAACGGGGCGCTGTTGATTTTCGACGATATCCAGGCCGCGTGCGGCCGCACCGGTTCTTATTTCAGCTTTGACGGCATGGATCTTTCCCCGGATATCATCTGCCTGGCCAAGGGGCTCGGGGGATACGGCACCCCGCTGGCCATGAACCTGATCAATCCGGAATACGACCGGCTCTGGAAGCCCGGCGAACACACCGGGACGTTTCGCGGCCAGGGGCTTTCCTTTGTCGCCGGGGCCGAGGCCATGAGCTACATTGAAGACCAGGACTTCATGGATGACGTCAAGCGAAAAGGCGCGGTCATGAACAAACGTCTCAAATCGTTAGTGCCCGTTAATGCCGGCCCTGAAATCGCGGTGCGGGGCAAGGGCATGATCCAAGGGCTCGACGTGGGCGACGGGGAAAAAGCCGGCGCCATTGCCGGGGCGTGTTTTGACAAAGGACTGCTCATCGGTCCCTGCGGCACCGGCGGCCGGGTGCTGAAACTGATTCCGCCGTTGACCATTTCCGACGCGGATCTTTCCGAAGGGCTCGGCATCTTCGCGGATGTCGTCAACCGGCACTTACAGGAGAAATGAGATGAAACAGCGCGACGACATGACCTTTCCCTTTGAAGAATACCAACGGCGGATCCACGACCTGCGGGAGCGGATGGAATACCGCCGCCTGGACGCCGTGGTGATCACGGACCCGGAAAATCTCATGTATCTGACCGACTACCAGACCACGGGGTATTCCTTCTTTCAGGCACTGGTGGTGCCCCTTGAAACCGAGCCGTTTATGATCACCCGCCGTCTGGAGGAATCCAATGTCCACCACCGGACCTGGGTGGAAAATACCCGGCCCTACCCGGACACCGGGGACGCCATCCAGATGCTGGTGGAAGCCCTTCGGGAATTCGGCCTGGCCAAAAAATGCGTCGGGTATGAGCGAAACAGCTATTTCTTCCCGGCCTATCACCAGGACCACATTCACACCACCTTTACCCGGGGGCAGTTGCTGGATTGCTTCGGCATTGTGGAACAGGGCCGCATCCGCAAATCAAAATTCGAGATCGATGTCATGCGCAAAGCCGCCAGGGCCACGGAAGTCGGGATGAAAGCCGGTTTTGAGGCGTGCCGGCCCGGTGTGACGGAAAATGATATCGGCGCGGCCATCAGCAACGCCATGTTCCTTGCCGGCGGCGAACCGCCCGCGGTCATGCCGTATGTCACCTCCGGGCCCCGGACCATGATCGGTCACGCCACCTGGGAGGGCCGCACCGTGCAGCCCGGCGAACACGTGTTTCTCGAGGTGGGTGGCTGTTTCCGTCGCTACCACACCGCCATGATGCGCACCGTGCTGCTGGGGGAGATGACCGAATCCATGCAAAAAGCCCAGGATCGCATGAAAATCGCCTTAACCGAGGTCAAAAAGCTGATCCGGCCGGGCCTGACCGTTTCCGATGCCGATAACCTGGTGCGGAAAATCATCATGGAAAACGACGTGGGCGCCACCCTGATCACCCGCTCGGGATACTCCATCGGCATCGCCTTTCCGCCAAGCTGGGATGAGGGTTATATTCTAAGCCTCAAGCAGGCGGATTCATCCATTCTGGAAGAAGGCATGACCATTCATCTGATCCCCTGGATGTGGGGCGTTGACGGGGACAAAACCGTTGGGATTTCAGATACGATTTATATCACCGATGACGGTTGCGAATCTTTTTTCACCCTTGAAGAGGATTTTGTCTGCAAGCCCGGTCTGGAATCCGAAAAAGGCCCGAAAAAACCGACGCCAAAAGCGATTGACGAAAAACAACCCGAGCCGGAACCGGTGCTTTTCGCGTTACAATCGCCCAAATCCGAAACCGGACAAGAGAAAACAAGAGCAAAAGAAAAAGAGAAAGGAGCTTATGCTGAAAGTAATTGATCCCACCCGGGGAACGCCATTGCATGAATTTCCCATTGATGATTCCGCCACCGTGGAGCTCATTCTCAAAACCGCCGCGGAAACGTTTAAAACCTGGCGCGAGGCCACGTTTGCCGAGCGGGGGGCCGTGTTAAAAAACGTCGCACAATATATGCGCGACAATATAGCATCCCTTGCGCTGCTGATGACCGAAGAAATGGGCAAACCCATCAAAGAAGCCCGGGCCGAAGTCAACAAATCAGCCTGGTGCGCCAAGCATTATGCCGAGCATGCCCAATCCTATCTGGCGCCGGAAACCATTGCCTCGGATGCCGCTCGCAGCTACGTGCAGTATCTGCCTCTGGGCACGATCCTGGGAAATCTTCCGTGGAACGCGCCTTTCTGGCTGGCGTTTCGCTACTGCGCCCCGGCCCTGATGGCGGGCAATACCTGCGTCATGAAGCATGATTCCCATGTGCCGGCATGTTCTCGGGCCATTGCCGAAATTTTTGAAAAGGTCAACGCGCCGGCGGGTATCTTTCAGAGTCTGATGGTGAAATCACCGGCGATTGAGGCGATCATCCGCGATCCTCGCATTCAGGCGATTTCCCTTACCGGGTCCGAAAAGGCCGGCAGCGCGGCGGCCGCCATTGCGGCCTCGGAAATCAAGCCCGCCGTCCTGGAACTGGGCGGCTCGGACCCCTGCGTGGTGCTGGCGGATGCGGATCTTGAAAAAGCCGCCGACATCATCACCCTGTCGCGCATCATCAATGCCGGCCAGTCCTGCATTGCGGTCAAACGGATCATCGTGGAAGAACCGGTTTACGACCAAATGGTGTCCCTTTTAAAAGAGCGGCTCGCGGCACTGAAAGTGGGTGATCCGCGTCAGGAAAGCACGGACATCGGCCCCATTGCCCGAAGCGATCTGCGTGAGGATCTGCACCGCCAGGTGGAAGAAACCGTGGCGGCGGGGGCCAAATGCCTTTTGGGCGGCAAACTGCCGGAAGGCGACGGGTTCTTCTATCCCGTGACTCTGCTCGTGGATGTTACGCCGGAAATGACCGCATTCCGGGAAGAGACCTTCGGCCCGGTGGCGGCGGTGACCCGGGCTCGGGATGAAACGCATGCCATGGAACTGGCCAATGATACGCCCTACGGCCTGGCCGCCAGCATCTGGACCGAAACCGCCCGGGGCCAGGCCCTGGCCCGGCAGTTTGCCGCCGGCCAGGTGGCGGTCAACGGCATCGTGAAAACCGACCCCCGGCTGCCCAGCGGCGGCATCAAGCGCTCGGGCTACGGCCGCGAACTCGGGCCCCACGGCATCCGCGAATTCGTCAACGCCCAGCAGATCTGGATCGGCCCGGCAAAAAATTAAAAACTGCAACAATTGGGCGTGGGCGCCACTGCCCTGGCTGTTGCACGGGAATCATGTTATCCATGCATTAATTTGGTGAAGCCGCAAAAAATCGATATTGAGCGAGATCGTGGATTTCGGGGGAAAAAAATCTGACTTTTTACCGAAGCATAAAATCTACGGTTCTGCTTGCTCCGGCAGGTCGAGCAGGAACCGCCACACGGGAACCACTTCGATAGTCCCGGCTTCGCCGTCAATCTGTTCGCTGTCGTTGCGGGTAACAATGGTCCCGGTTTTTATGCCCAATTCAGCCATTGCGTCGTTAAGGGCGGAAACCTCCCGTTTACGCGTGCGGGGGTCGGCCAGGGATTCGCACGCCTGGACCAGCAGTTGCGGCCGGCCCCGCCTCGGGACGATAAAATCCACCTCCCGGCCGGACCGGGTCTTGAAATAATAGATTTCCGGGTAAAGACGACGCAGCGCCGTAAATACGAGATTCTCCAGAAGATGACCGGCGTTGACCAGTATCCCGGAGGATACGGAAACGACCATGGCGTGATCGATGCAATAGATTTTTTTCGGATTGGCATGACTTCGGGACAACGACGGGTCGAACAGGCGCACGGTGAAAAGGAAATAAGCATCTTCGAACCACTCCAGATAATCCGACACCGCGGATTTGGGCGCCTTGTGTCCCAGGGATTGCAGGTAGCCCGTCAGCCGGTTGATGGTATACAGCGAGGCGGTATTGTCCACCAGCCAGTGGGCCAGGTCGGTCACCGCCTTTGGATGGGAAACATCGTGACGTTCCACCAGGTCCCGAAACAAAATGGTGTGAAAATATTCCTGGTGGGTTTTTATCCGCAGATTTCTGCTGATGCCGGCAACTTCGGGGAAACCGCCGGTCTCCCAGTATTCTTCAAAGGCCTTGCGGACAAATAGCTTCTTTTTTGTCGAAAGCGCGCCATCAACCCCGATTTGCTTGAAATCTAAAAATTCCCTGAAGGAAAACGGAAAAAGCTCCCAGGAAAGCGCCCGCCCCCGCATCTGTGTGGCAATCTCTTTGGACAGCATTCCAGCCGATGAGCCGGTCAGATAGATTTCGCACTTTTCCGTGCGCATCAGGCGGTCGACAAAAGGCTCCCAGGCTTCGGCGGCCTGGATCTCGTCAAAAAAGCAATAGATGGTCTCGGCGTTTTTTTTTTCCGGATAGACGGCGTAATAGGCGTCGGCAATCAGACCGAGATTGTCGTGTCGGAGGCGGTGAAGCCGATCATCGAAAAAATTGAGATAGAGAATGTTCTGCCTCGAAACGCCGCCTTTCAGCAGCCGTTGAATCACCTGAAACAGGTAAGTCGACTTCCCACCCCGGCGCACGCCGATGCAGACGGCGGCTTTGCCGCGGACCGTCGAGATTTTTAGACGGCGCGGTACGCCGGTTTCCGGATGCGTCTCCTGGAAATCCAGGATGATGGATTTGATGGTTTCGATCATTGCGCTGTCAGCGGTCATAATTGTTTTTTCAGGCTTGACGGCCTTGTAAAAAGTCCAATATCTGCGTTACGCGCATTCTCTCAGAATTCCACGTACGCTAAGTACGCTGCATTCTTCGATATTGCGCAAGTCTTGATCTTGAACTTTTTACAAGGCCGTCCGATGGCGACTGTTTACGAGACTATCAGGTTTGTGTTTTACATCTTTATCAGGCCGAACTGGTAATATTTTTTACCGATTAAAATGATAAATGTCAATAAATATTTCCGGATCTCTGGAATGTGCAAAACGTTCGGAAAATGGGATTGACAATATCGTTTATCGATATTATTATTCGATATCGATAAACGAAATAACTTTATATTATTGAATTTCAAAGTCTTGTCAGCCATAGACAAGGAGGAACGATATGATCCGGGATCTTGAACTGGCGTTTATCAAAATCCATATTCTCTACCATGCGGACAAGGAGGCGGTTTTCGGCGTCGGCCTGATGGATGAGCTTGCCCGGCACGGGTATGAGATCGGGCCGGGCACCCTCTACCCCCTGCTTTCCAAGCTGCAAAAAGGGGGATGGCTGACCTGCGAAACCCAAATCGTTGGACACAAACAGCGAAAATATTACCATCTCACGCCGGAAGGCAGATTATTGCTGGCCGGGATGCGGCAGAAAATAAAAGAACTGTATCAGGAGGTTATTGAAGGATGACTTATATCGTAATCTGCACGGCGGCCCTGCTGGTCTCCGGACTGACGCTGTTTTCCGGCTTCGGCCTCGGCACCCTGCTGATGCCGGCCTTCGCTATCTTTTTTCCCGTGCATGTAGCCGTGGCGGCCACCGCGGTGGTGCACGGGGCCAACAATGTTTTCAAGATCCTGGTAGTGGGGAAAAACGCGGACCGGGATCTCATTCTGCGCTTCGGAGTCCCCGCCATCCTGGCCGCTTTTGCCGGCGCCGCCATGCTGGGCTATGTCTCCGGTTTCGGCGAGATTCTGCGCTATTCCATCGGGTCCAAAACCGCCGTGATCACCCCCATCAAGCTGGTCATGGGAGTCCTCATGTTTGGCTTTGCCATGTTCGAACTGCTGCCCGTGCTGCGGGAACTAAAATTTGACCGCCGGTATCTTTTCCTGGGCGGCCTGCTTTCGGGCTTTTTCGGCGGGTTGTCCGGCCACCAGGGGGCCCTGCGGTCGGCGTTTCTGGTCAAGACCGGCGTATCCACCGAGGCCTTTGTGGGCACTAACGCGGTGATCGGCTTCATGGTGGACATGGTCCGGATCGCCACCTACGCCGTAATGTTCTTTCTGGCAAAAACAGCCGGCCCCCTCCCCCTGGACCAATGGCCCCTGGTCGTCGCCGGAATCATTGCAGCATTTGCCGGCGTGATGATCGGCAAGCGCTGGATGCACAAAATCACCATGTCGGCCGTCCAATGGCTGACGGGGGTTCTCCTGCTGGGCATTGCCGTAGCGCTGGGTTCAGGCATTATTTAAGAGTTGATGGCATCGTAACAAGCCCGATTTCCGAGTTGCGCCGCATGCCTCGTCATTGCGGCGTACGCTAAGTAAGCATCATTCCTCTGGACTTGCGACGCCTTGAACTCGACCTTTTTTCTCAGCCATTTACACATTTTAAGCTGAATAGTTCTAAAACGTCATGATTTTATCCGCTTCCATGGCGATTTCATACAAGTCATCCATCCAGCCGATGGGGCAAATATCGGATCCCTCCAGACCGTGGGATTTCATGCAAACCCCTCAGACATAAAAATCGCCCTCGAACTGATTGACCTGTTCCATGACGTTAAACCGTTCGTCTCCGGCCTGCTCGAAAAGAACGCCTTTCCCCAGCATGAACACGCTGACGTCGTCGCCCTTGCGCACGCCGACATTGGCAAGCCGCATGGCATTGTATATGGTTTCGCCGTCATTGGTTGATATCACGAATAAGATTTTCACAAATCCTCCTGATAACGGTTAAATTTTCTGGGTTAAATAAAAGGCTTCCCGCCCCTTCCCCATAACGGATCATCGCCGAACCGTTCAAACCACCACTGTTCCGGCGACAATTGCTTTTTAACCGTCTCTTCGGAAAACGAATATTGGTATTGGCGGCAATATTCCATAAGCGCTTCATTGGCGGCGATGATTTTACGCGTCATTTCAGCGCACTTTTTCGGATCATCGGCACATTTGTCGGGATGCCATTTATCCAGAAGCTTGTGGTAGCCGGACTTGATTTCCGCCAGGGTGGCGGTTTCCGAAAGCCCCAGCAGTTTTCGCGCCGCGGTGATTTTTTCGTATTTCGTCATTGCTTATTCGATTTGCCATCAGACAAAGCCCTGTTCCTTGTGTTTCTCCGCGATGGCGGCCGCCATCTTGTCAATGGCCGCAAACACCTCTTTGGTCGGCAGGCCCTTGCAAAGGACCGGTTCAATGACCTCCACTTTGAGGTTCGGGATCATGGCGGAAAGGGTTTCCACCGTCTTGCCGCCCCAGCCGTAGGAGCCGATGATGGAAAGATAACGGGTGCGGGGGCGCAGGGCATTGGCCAGAAAGGTCGCGTAAGCGGCCAGGGGATGGGGGCCCGCCAGCACCGTGGGCGTCCCTACGACAAGGGTCGCGCCGTCCACCAGGGACATGGCCAGTTTGCCGATGTCGGTGACGGTCAGGTCATACAATTCCACCCGCACCCCGTTGTCCACCAGCTTTGACGCCAGATAATCCACCATGCGGGCCGTGCTTTCGTGCATCGACACAAAAGGGATAACCGCCAGGTTTTTAGGCGGGGCCAAGACCCAGTCCCGCCAGGCGTCCATGATCCATGCCGGATCATCGTAAATCTGGCCGTGGGAGGGCGCGATCATGCCGATGTCGTAATTTTTCAGCTTTTCCAGATTTTTTTCAATCACATTGCGAAACGGCATCATGATTTCGGCAAAATAGCGTTTTCCGGCTTCGTATACGCGGCCCTTGTCAACAACGAACATGTCGGAAGTAGCGATATGGGAGCCGAAAAAATCGCATGAAAAAAGGATCCGGTCTTCCGGAAGATACGTCGTCATGGTCTCTGGCCAGTGCACCCATGGCGCGTATACAAATTCCAGGGTCTTGTCGCCAAGGGACAGCTTTTCCCCGTCTTCAACGGTTTGAAACGATGCTTCCGGGATATGCAGAAGATCCATGAGCATGCCTTTGGCCTTGGTGGTGCAGATGACTTTGGCAGCCGGATATTTCTCAAGAACCATTGGAATGGCTCCGGAATGATCCTGCTCGGCATGGTGGGACACGATATAATCGATTTTGGAAACGTCGGTCAGTTGCGACAAAAGAACATCGGCCATGGGCGGATCGACGCTGTCGAGCAGCGCCGTTTTTTCGCTGCCGAAAACCAGGTAGGCATTGTAAGTGGTGCCGTCCGGAAGCGGGATCAGGGAATCAAAAAGACGCCGGCTCCAGTCCACCGCGCCCAGCAAAAATATCCTGTCTTTGATCATTCGCTTGTTCATTTTGTCCTCCTCATTTTTCGTTGTGTTGTCCGCCGGCGTTCCTTCGGCCGTCGCCGATCAGCTCAGCCTCGGCAAGCAGCGGCAGATATTGCGCGGCGCCAAAACCACTGCCTTTTCTTTCAATGTATTTGGTTGACCTCCTTTTTACCATGAAATAATATAACCAATATATCCATTTTGCAAACACACCGCAAATTCGCTTGTCCATGGGGTTCAATAAATGAACTTATCCACACCGCAAAGGAGGCGGAACAATGGAAATCAAAAAGATACTGTGGCCCACGGATTTATCGGCGAACGCCGCCAGGGCCCTTCCCTATGTGATCAGCACGGCCGAAAAATACCAGGCGGAAATCCATATTTTATACGTGTTGAAAGAATATGTCGAATTCGGTGCCGCCTACGGGGATACCGATCCCCAGGCCGACTATGAACGCATGCGGCAATGGGAAAAAGAGACCGCCGAAAAGCGACTTGATGAACTCTGCGAAAAATTTCTTTCAAGCTGCCCGCTTTTTTTCCGGCACATAAGCGTGGGCGACCCTTCAAAAGAAATTCTGGAATTTGTTAAAAAAATCGATGCGGACATCGTCATCATGGCCAGCCAGGGAACCGAAAGCCATTTTGACTTCGGCAGCGTTGCCGAACGGGTGTTGAGATGCTCGACGGCCCCGGTGCTGATGGTGCCGGCCTGATAACTGATTCCAGTTTGCATTCAAGCGGCATCTGTGTTGGCTGAGTCTTCGTCTCCTCAACTGACCGGCAGTAAGCCCGCGTCTCGGCCTCCTTGCCGTCTTAATGTCATCATGAATGCAAAAATACATAAAAAAATTTATTGACAATTCCGGCACGCTGTTAAAAGATAGTAATCAATTACTATCTTTATGGAGGATCTTGTGACGGAATACAGCAAATATCTCCCCTCTGAAAAACGGCGTTCGGTGACCGTCGATACCGTGATCGCGCTGGCGGCGGAGCAAAACCCGAGAGATATCACCACGGCCGTCATTGCCAGGCGAATGGGGGTGACCCAGGGCTCAATCTTTCGACACTTTGCCAGCAAGGACGCCATTTTTGAAGCGGTGATGGAATGGGTGGCCGACCGGCTGATGTCGCGAATCGAAAAAGCCGCCCAGGCCCAATCGTCTCCTCTCGCGGCCCTGGAAAGCATGTTTTTGACGCATGTGGATTTTGTCGCTGAATATCCGGGAATCCCCCGCATTCTTTTCGGCGAATTGCAGCACGCACAGGAAACGGCCCCCAAACGCATGGCCCAAACGCTTATCCAGCGATATAAACAACGTCTCCATGACTTGATTGAGCAGGGGAAATCAGGCGGCGAAATTAATGTCCACATCCATGCCGAAACCGCGGCCACCTTGTTTATCGGCATTATCCAGGGGCTGGTCATGCAATCCATGCTGGGCGGCGATGTGAGCCGGATCCGCCGAGATGCGCCGCGGGTGTTCGCCATCTTTAAACGGGGCATCTGGAGCATATCATGAAATATCTGCCTGTCCGGAAAAGCACACTCGCCTTGCTGGCCATACTTATTCCCCTTCTCGCGCTTTTTGGTTATGTGGCCTTTCGCTCGGGTCCATTGGCGCCGATACCCGTTACATTGGCCACGGTTGAAAGCAAACGTCTTTCGCCGGCCTTATTTGGGATCGGCAATATTGAGGCACGATATACCTACAAGATCGGCCCAACGGTTGCCGGGCGGCTCAAACATTTAGATGTGGATGTGGGTGACCGGGTTGAAGCCGGGCGACTGCTTGGCGAAATGGACCCGGTGGATCTTGATGACCGCATCCGGGCCCAGGAGGCCGCGTTAAAACGGGCAAGCGCCCAATTAAGCGAGGCAACGGAACGGAAAAATTTTGCGCGGGAACAGGCGTCACGTTACGAAAAGCTTTTGAAAGCACGCGCAACCAGCGAGGAGATATTCGCCACCAAGCAACAGGAACTCAAAATCACCGACGCATTACAAACCGCGGCTTATGAAGACCTCGCCCGCATGCGCGCCGAAATAGATGCATTAACTGCTCAACGCCGAAATCTTAACCTGGTTGCGCCGGCAGATGGCTTGGTGGCGGCGCGTAATGCCGAACCGGGTGCCACGGTGACGGCCGGCTCGGCCGTGCTGGAACTGATCGATCCCCATACCCTCTGGATCAACGTCCGTTTTGACCAGGTTCATGCCCAGGGCCTCGCGGCAGGTCTGCCCGCCCGGATCACCTTACGATCGCAGGCGGGACAAACCCAGGACGGGCGGATTCTGCGGGTGGAACCCGTGGCCGATGTCGTGACCGAGGAGATACTGGCCAAAGTGGTATTCAACCAACTCCCGGAACCGCTGCCTCCCGTCGGAGAGCTGGCCGAAGTGACGGTCGAATTGCCGGGACTTCCTCCGGAGCCGGTCATTCCCAACGCGGCGGTCAAAAGGATCAACGGGAAACTGGGCGTATGGCGGGTTGAAAATAAAGATCTGATTTTTACGCCGATCAGCCTCGGCCATGCTGATCTGGATGGGAGGGTGACGGTACGCGAAGGTCTTAAAGCGGGAGACCGGATCGTGTTGTACAGCGAAAAGGCCTTAACCGTCCGAAGTCGCATCTACATTGTCGATAAGCTGCCGGGAGCGGCGCCATGATCAGTCTGGCCGGGCGCGACATTCTGCATACCTGGGGCAAATTCATTTTCACCGGGTTTGGTCTGGGATTGCTGATCGGCGTGACGCTCATCATGGCCGGCGTTTATCGGGGCATGGTCGATGACGCCAAGGTCCTGATGGATAACAGCGGGGCCGATCTCTGGGTGGTTCAGAAGGACACCCTCGGACCCTATGCTGAATCATCGAGTATCTATGATGATTTATGGCGCGGTATTTCCATCATGACGGGCGTGGCGCGTGCGGCGAACGTGACCTATCTCACCATGCAGGTGCGCCACGGCGATCGTGATGTCCGGGCCATGGTGTCGGGGATTGCCGCCGGTGGGCCGGGATTGCCGGGCTGGCCGCCTTATCTTGTCAGCGGCCGGCAGATTACCCGGGGCCATTATGAAGCCGTGGCCGATATCGCCACCGGTTTCAGGCTTGGTGACAGCATTCAGATACGGCGGAATCAATTCACCGTGGTGGGACTGACCCGGCGGATGGTTTCGTCCGGCGGCGATCCAATGATCTTCATCCCGCTAAAAGATGCGCAGGAAGCCCAGTTTCTCAAAGACAGCTACGCCATCCGGCAGCAGCGGCGCCGCACCGCTGAAAATCCGGCATTCAACCGCCCCGGCGTGCCGGGTTTGCTGGACGCCGTGATCGCATCGCAGAGCGTCAATCCTTTTGTAAACGCCGTATTGGTGCAGGTTGAAAATGGTCACCGACCCGAGGATATCGCTCAGCAGATCCGGAAATGGAAACGCTTGACGGTCTATACACGGCCTCAGATGGAACGCATCCTCATCGGCAAACTGATTGCCACTTCGTCAAAGCAGATCGGCATGTTTCTGGTGATTCTAGCGGTGGTCAGCGCCGCCATTGTCGCCTTTATCATCTACACACTGACCCTCGGCAAAATCCGCGAAATCGCGGTCTTGAAACTGATCGGGACCACAAATCGGACCATTGCCTTCATGATTCTTCAGCAGGCCGTGGCCCTGGGGGGAATCGGATTTGTCGTCGGCAAGATCGCCGCCACTTTCAGCGCGCCGTTTTTCCCTAAATATGTCCTGCTGGAGCCGCTGGATTCGGTCAGCGGATTCATCGCGGTCGTCCTGATCTGCATCATATCAAGCATCATCGCCATCCGCGCCGCTCTCAAGGTGGATCCGGCGGAAGCCATCGGGGGCTGACATGGCAGAAAAAGGGATTCGCATCCGGGGATTGAAAAAACGATACGGCAGCGGCGATACCGCCGTGGATGCACTGAAAAAAGTGGACATGACCGTAACTCCGGGTGAAGTCGTCGGCCTGATCGGCCCCTCCGGCTCCGGCAAAAGCACCCT
Source organism: Desulfobacteraceae bacterium (assembly GCA_003597945.1). Taxonomy (GTDB): domain Bacteria; phylum Desulfobacterota; class Desulfobacteria; order Desulfobacterales; family Desulfosalsimonadaceae; genus SURF-33. The sequence continues at coordinate 18,988 of QZJS01000136.1, forward strand.
GCTGAAATGTCTGGGAGCGGTGATTGAGCCGACCGGAGGACAAATGGTGCTCGGAGATCACATCATTTATGACGACGGCTGGAAGGTGAAAGACCTTAGGGCCCTGCGACGGGACCGGATCGGTTTTGTGTTTCAGGCGCCGTATCTTATTCCCTTTCTTGACGTCACCGACAATGTCGCGCTGCCGGCCATGCTGGCCGGGAGCCCCAACAGCGACGCCCGCAAACGCGCCATGGATCTATTGCAGGCCCTTGATGTGGGCCACCGCGCCAAGGCCATGCCGACCCAGCTCTCCGGCGGCGAACAGCAACGTGTATCCATCGCCCGCGGGCTGGTTAATCGGCCCCCGGTCATTCTGGCTGATGAACCCACGGCTCCGCTGGACAGCGAACGCGCCATGGCCGTGATCCGGATTTTAAACAATATGGCGCAAAAATTCGAGACCGCCATTATCGTGGTCACCCATGATGAAAAAATCATTCCAACCTTCAAACGGATTTACCACATCCGCGACGGGGTGACCTATGAAGAAAAAGGAAAAGGCCGCGCGTTTGAATAACCTTAAAACTAAAGGCGTATCGGATGACGCATAACCTTCGCTACATTAAACAAACAGCGCTTTTGATGATCGTTTTAATTATTACGGCCGCCGGGGGCGCGACCGGGGCCGATGCGGACGGCGACGGCGTCGTTCCCCTTGCCCTGCGAGCGATCATGGACGAGTTGAACAGAAACATGCGGGCGGTGACCGATGCCGTTTCCCTGGAGAACTGGGAGCAGGCGGCAATAACAGCCTTACGGATCGCCGACCATCCCCAACCGCCGATGATGGAAAAGCTCCGTATTTTGAGCTTCGCGGGGTCCGATGTCCGGAAATTCAAAAATTTTAACAGTCAGACCCGTCTCGCCGCAACACATCTGGAAGAAGTCGCCGGGAAAGCGGACGGCCAGGCCGTAATCGCCGCATTCGCCGCACTGCAAAGCAGTTGTCTGGACTGTCATCAGGATCTTAGAAAACCGTTCAAGGAGCATTTTTATGGGCGGCAATAATACATCGGGCCATGCGCCGTTTATCGTTTTTTTTGTCATTTTTCTGGCAGGCTGCGCGGCTGGACCGGATTTCCAGCGGCCGCCTCCCCCGGATGTGGATACCTATCTTGCCGGATCAACACCCGCGGAAACCGCCGCGACATCCGCGCCAATGGACGATGCGCAGCATGTCGCTGAAAAAGTGGCTATTCCCGACGATTGGTGGACAAATCTGGGGTCAACCAAACTAAACGCTCTTGTCGACGACGCCCTGGATCACAATCCCACCCTGCATGCGGCGGAAGCGACGCTTCGCCAGGCGCGGGAAATTTATGCGGCCCGGTCCGGGGCAACGCGTTATCCTCAGGTTGACGGCAATCTGAGCGCCCGGCGTCAACGGTTTAATCCCGCGGCCATGGGGCAGTCGGACGGCGCGCGGGAATTCAGTTTATACAACGCCGGCATAGGAGTTCGGTATACCTTTGATCTGGCCGGAGGCAACCGGCGCGCATTGGAAGCTCTGGCAGCCAGAAGCGATTACCAACTCTTCCAATTGCAAGGCGCGCGCTTGACCTTGACGGCCAACATCGCCGCAACCGCGATTACCCAGGGCGCAGTTTCCATGCAGATGGAAACCCTGAAAAAAATTCTGGCGGCCCAGGAAGCGCAACTGGAACTGACCCGGGAACGGATTCGACTGGGCCAGGCGCAACCCGACGATGAATCGGCCTTGCAAACCCAATTGGAACAGACCCGGGCCGCCATGCCGCTTTTACGCCTTCAGCTCCAGCAGAATGAACATCTGCTGGCTGTCCTGGCTGGTCGCCCGCCGGGAGCGGGCAATATGCCCTCTTTTTCTCTGGAAGATTTCATTCTGCCGCCTGATTTGCCGATGCTGGTGCCTTCAAAACTGGTGCGGGCACGACCGGATATTCTGGGCGCCGAAGCATTAATGCATGCGGCCAACGCCGAATACGGGGTGGCGGTATCCCGATTATATCCCCAGCTCAATCTTAGTGCGGACATCGGGTCCCAGGCCCTGACGACCGGCGCCTTATTCGGCAGCGGTACCGCTGTCTGGAGCCTGGTGAGTCAGTTGACGCAACCGTTGTTCAACCCGGGGTTGCCCGCGGAAAAACGGGCCGCCCTGGCCGCTTTTGATGCGGCCGCCGCCAACTATCAGGTCGTGGTGCTCGATTCCCTGCGAAATGTCGCCGATGTGCTGCGCGCGATGGAAAACGACTCGGAGAGATATGCGGCGATATCGGCCGCCGATGCCGCCTCACAACATCTGTTGAATTCAATGGAGCACCGATACGCTCTGGGCGCCGCCGGCTATTACGATCTGCTCATCTCCCGGGAGCATTCCCAAGAGACACGGCTCGCGCTGATCGATGTCCAGGCCAGGCGTCTGATAAACAGCGTTTCGTTTTATCAGGCCATGGGTGGTGGGTCTTTTATGAGCAATACACCGTAAAATATGATAATAAAGATTTCATCAGGCTTTGTATTGAGAAAGAATCGCCGTGCCAATGTATTCTCATTTATTTTTCCTTAAAACCAGTATTCCGGATACCGTCTGTTTTTGGAAATATTGTTGATCAGCAGGGCCACGATCAACATAGTAAGCGCGCCTGATCCCGCCGGCATGATCACATACAGATAGCCGAGACCATGAATTTTTTCACCGCCGATGACGGCGATCAATGCGGTCGCTCCCCCTGGAGGATGCAGTGTTTTTGTGGCATGCATCACAAAAATCGCGGTGGCCACGGCGACGGATGACGCCAGCCACATCTGACTGCCGAGTAATTTATATGCCGTAACGCCGATGATGGCCGAAATCAGATGTCCGCCGATGAGGTTTCTGGGTTGTGCCAGGGGACTGCGGATGGCGCCGTAAATCAAAACCGCTGACGCGCCGAATGAACCGATGATCATCACCATGTCGGTTTCAGGTAAAATGTCATAGTGAAGATACGCCACAACGGCAATGCCGAAAAACGCGCCAACCCACGACCAGATCATCTCAGCAATGGAAACCCGGGGCGGACTTTTCGCAACTCCTTTCATTTTCGTAAAATACTGCATGCCATGCATCCTTCAATTATAGAACTTTCGCGCAAAACGAACCCACCAGATCTCCGCGAGACACAATCCCGGCAAGCTTTCCCTCATCATCAATAATCGGTATACGATTGATATAATGGTCTTTCATCATCCGGGATAATTCGGATATGGTCGTACGTAAATCCGCCGTAACAGCCGGCGCCGTCATAATGTCTCTGGCGGATTTCCCCCGCATGGGAATTGCCAGACACCCTTTGTTTGCCAGACATTCGGCCACGACACCCATAAATGACGCGCCATCTTTGGCCCCCATTTTTCGGAAGAAATCTTTTTCCGATATTACCCCGATAACCTTTTGGCGGCTGTCAACCACCGGCAGGCCGGATATGGAATGGCTGGCCATTTGGTTTGCGGTTTCGATCAGGTCGGTTTCCGGCAACACGGAGATGACCGCCGTTGTCATGATATTCGTTGCCGTCACGGAACGGCCCAGCCGTTCAAAGGCATGACGATAGGCAAATCCATATATTTCTTTAAAGTCGGCCGTCGTGATATCAATGTAACCCGGAATTGATTTCATGGCGGCCAAAACATCATCATCCGAAAGGTCGATGGATGACCCTTCAAAAATTTGACATTGTTTGTTGGTTGTCATGTGTTTTTCCCCAATAATTCGAATTATTACGGATAAAAGGTGGGACGATGTTATAAATATCACATTGTAACATTTGTTCCTTGACTTAAATCAATTTCCCCTGAGCTTTTTTATGGTATTCACTCTATAAAATTGATGCAATTTACGGTTCATGCAAAGCCCGTATTACAAGGTGGCGGATGTAAAAATGCTGCATTATTTTACAAAAATGTCCTTGCTTACCGCCATGATTCTGTTAATTTTGGTGATAGGCTCCGTTTTCATCCGCAATTTCTGGTGCCGCTATTTTTGCCCCTACGGCGCGCTCATGGGAATTTGTGCCATATTGAGCCCGACCCGGATTTACCGGAATCCGGAAACCTGTATCGCCTGCGACCGATATACTCGGGCATGCCCATCTTATTTGCCCGTGAGTCGGAAAAACCGGATTGACAGTCCGGAATGCACCGGATGCCTGGATTGCACCATCGTCTGTCCGGTTGAACAGATATTGCAATTTCAAAGCGGCGGAAGAAAACAAAATGCCTGAAGTTACGCATCCATAATATGTATTTAAAGAAGCAAAATAGTGCTAAGGGTTCAAAATTCGGCCATGGGAGACACAAAAGTATTTGTTAAAAAATACGAATCCTGCCTGTCCGACATCCAATCCGCGGGTGTTGCGACAAGAATGGAACGTCTCGGCGTGCCGGAATACAATCAAAAGCAGACCCTCAAATTTTCCATGGATAAATTCATTGATGAACTTGAATTCTATTAAAGGAGAAGCATGCGCATGCTCACCAAAAGAAAAAAAAAGATGACGCTGACTAAAAAACGGAACTGGCCATGGCGTTTGGTGGCGCTGGCCTTTGCAGCAGGCGCCGCAGGTGTTATCGGTTCGGCCGTGGCCATGAACACCACGGATCAGGCGGGATTCTGCGGAAGCTGCCATTCCATGGCTGAAGCGGCCCTGACCCACAAGCAGTCGGTCCATGCAAAATTGGCCTGCAATGAATGCCACGCACCCCACAACCTGGTAACGAAAATCCCTTTT
>QZJS01000013.1 GCA_003597945.1 Desulfobacteraceae bacterium
GATGTTAAATCCAGAAGGCGCCCGGGACGCGGTTTCGATCATTTCCCGCAGCAGTTTTTCGGGAACATCTTTTTCCGGATCGAAAAAATTGACGGCACGACGTGCGTAAACAGTATCCTTGAATTCCATATGGCCTCCTTTGTTGCAATTTACTGAAACGACATTTTCATCTACAAGCATATGAGAAAAACACCAACTGGTAAACAAAAAACACAAAAAACCGCCTGGGGCCATCCGGCTGATAAGATTTCATCACTCAGCGAAGGATCGGATATGAGGACTGCCGTATATAAGTGCTTCAAGCTGTTCGGGCCGGGTCCGGCCCAGACGTTCTATAACACCTTCCCATCGACATCTGATCCCGCCGTCCTCGAAGCTTCGATCAGAAAACAGCGACCGCACGTCTGCCGATGGATCATCTGTCAGCGTCTGCATCCGCAGGATCTCGTTTTTCAAGCCGTCGCTAAATGACTGAAGAGCGCTTGAAAATTCCGGCTGTGCCACCCCCTGTTGACGGGCTTTTTCCATATGCCGAACAAAATGCTCGATACAGTGGGGAAGCATGTTTTCAATAGGCGTGGTCCAATCCTTAAACGATCCGGTGGTCTCCAGCAACATGAAGGCAATCGGAAACCCGAAAGCATCCAGGCGGATAATTTCGTCACCGTCATCATAATAGAGCTGGTTCGAACGGGGATCAGTCCTGCCCAGTACCAGGCTCGCGGCGGCAGCCTGCCCCAGAAAAAAGGCGAGCTGGGGAAGAAATCCGGCCCGGGCGTAAAACAGCGATGGAATCTTGTCCGTTGCGATTCCGGGAATATAATCACGCTCGAAATAATAGACGGGAATGGTGCTGGCCCCAAGTTCATCTTCGATATCGATCTGTTTGAACTCAGGTATTGGAAGCCCAAGGGTCCTGATGGCCACAAGCCTGTCTATGATAAAATCCCGATAAATCCGGGTATCAGTGATGGCCTGTTCCAGGGAAAGCCCCTGCTTGATACGGTGGACCACATCCCATTTACTCATGCGGATATGGCGGATATCCTTTTGGTCATCGGGAAGGCTCAGGTTGACGATAAACACCTCGCGCTCTTCGCCGGCCTGGTTCCGATCAGTAAGAGGGGTGACAATGGATCCGACATTAATGGATAAAAAATCGTTTCGGGTGCGCAGATAATATTCAATCAGTCTTTTAATCCTGTCGGGCGTTTCCGGTTCAAAACGTATTTCATCTTCCGCGATCAGAGCGCCGGGCAGCCACCGGATATTGAGATAAAACTCAGGGCCAAGGCCCAGCGCCCATTCAGCCGTAGTTCGTTCATCGATATTGTAAAGACGGCAGAGCACCGTCGCCCGCCAGAGGGTGTTTCCGGGGTCATCAATCAGCAGATCAGGTCCGGCGCGTTCTGCAAATTCCCGTAAGAAGCGTTCGTAAATGATCCGGGACTTTTCGATCTGTTGGACGGGACGGGCCTGCTGGGCCGTAAAATTATCATCCGGCTCCGGGCTCCCGGCAATTTCTTCCAATATCCGTGAATCCGGCTCTTTGCCGGCAGGAACCAGAAAGCTCAGTTCGGGATATCCCTGATGATTGAGCAGTCGACTCAGATGGATGATTTCCTGGATGCATGCCAGAGCTTCATGTGTGTGTTCCGAGAACAACGTGCGAACAGCCTCGGCTTCCTGATAGGTCAAGACATGCTCACCCGTATGCTTGTTGTGAAAAAAACGCACCCCGGTTTTGATCCGGGTCCTGCAATGGCATAGCAGGTCAGAGAAATCATTTTCCATGATGGGAGGAGGGGAAAACCGCCATATCTCGCCGCGAAGCCGCAACGCTTTGCGCACTTCGGCAAGATGATGGCCGGTGAACTGGATGGCGGCTTTGGGGATAAATCGTTGAAGCAGCAGATCAGCGGCAAGCCCTTTGTCGATGTTGTCCTGTTCAATTCGAAGGATGATTCTTTCTCGGTAAATATTAACGCAAACGGCATCCCGGCAAAGATTTTCCGTCAAAGGGGATGCTTCAGCACCGAAGACAATGCTTTTAAGATAATCAATGGCCCGATCGACCTGCATGCCGTGGATTTCATTCCGGCCGGTCACTGCCAGATGAAATCCGGGAAAAATCGTAGCCAGGGTATTTAAAGGTTTGCCGGTATGATCTTTGGCTAAAAAATTATCACCGATAATGGTGATGCCGTTGATTTCGCGAGGCGTGGGATTCATCGGAATTTCCTTGTGAGGCATCTCCCGTCTTAAAATTTAGTTACCGGCAAATCGCGAATTGACAGGTTTACCATTATTAGATTAGGATATACCCCGTCTCCTGTCAAGAACCATACGCACAACCATGTGCTGTTTCAATGCCCGGCATCACATCATAGAAATCGTTTAGGGAATCATATTGATTTATAGCTTATGGTTTACTATAATATTATCAGATTTTGAAATCCGAAACCCACAAATGAGGAGGGCTTATGAACGAAAAATCCAAAACCAGCATATCGACCGGCGGTTTCAGCAGGAGGGAATTTCTTATGGCATCCGCGGGCGCCGCGGCGCTGATCACAGCAGGAACATTTGCAAATATCGCCCGGGCCAAGGCCCCGCATGCCCTGCCTCCCCTTCCCTATTTGGAAAACGCACTGGCGCCGGTGATATCGGCCGAAACCATTGGCTTTCACTACGGCAGGCATCACAAAGGGTATGTGGATAACCTCAACCGACTTATCGAAGGCACGCCTTTTTCGGATATGACCTTGGAAAAAATCGTCATGGAAACCGCCGACAAACCCAAAAAAGACGGCATATTCAATAACGCGGCCCAAGTCTGGAACCATACCTTTTACTGGAACAGCATGAAACCCGAAGGCGGAGGTGAGCGGCCCGATGCGCTCAAAAAGCGGATAATCGCGTCCTTCGGCTCCATGGATAGGTGCAGAAAAGAACTGGCTGCGGCCGCGGTCACGCAGTTTGCAAGCGGCTGGGCATGGCTGGTTGCTGACGGAGACGCCCTCAAAATCATCAAGACCGGAAACGCGAAAACCCCGCTGACCTCGGGAATGAAGCCACTGCTGACCATTGATGTCTGGGAGCACGCCTATTATCTGGATTATCAGAACCGCCGAACCGATTACGTCAATGCTGTAATCGAAAAGCTGATCAACTGGTCTTTTGCCGAAAAAAATCTCGGCCTTTGATGTCGTTTGCACTATGATTGGCGGACCCGCATCATAACCGGAAGCTGTGTTTTAAAACCGGTTCTAAGGGCTGCTCTGTTTTTTTCCCATAATTATCCGGGAGATCTTTTTTGAAAGCGCATTGAGGGTATAAGGTTTCTGGATGAAGCCCATGGCGCCTTTTTCAAGCATTTCATCGATGCGAGGATCTTCCCGAAAGCCCGACGAGACCAGTACTCTGATTTCCGGGTTAATTTTTTTCAATTCATCAAAGGCTTCGTTGCCGGACATAACCGGCATTACCACATCAAGAATGACCGCGTTGATGTCGCCGTGACGGGCACGATAGATATCCACCCCTTCTTGCCCATCTGCGGCGGTGATCACCGTGCAGCCAAGCATTGTCAGCATGTCGCCGCACGTTTTCTGAACAATTGGATCATCATCGACCAAAAGCAATGTCCCGCAGAAGGTTTCAGGACCAACACCTTCGCTCCCGGGAGATTCCGTGAATAAAGCAAAATCGGCTGCTGGAATGTAGACATCGATGGTTGTGCCCACGGAGACGCCGGAATCGATATCAATGACGCCCTCATGCTGTTTTACGATATTATAGACCATCGCAAGACCTAACCCGGTCCCCTCGCCTTTCTGTTTTGTGGTGAAAAATGGATCAAAGATCCGGGAGATGGTTTCCAGGCTCATGCCGACCCCGGTATCACGGACCCTCAAACGGCAATGGGATCGGACGGCCATTTCAGGAATTTTCAACTCAAGAAGACGGTCGGCGTCCATCTTTTCGATAAAAACCGAGAGCTCGCCGGAATGCTCCTGGCCGTCAGGCCTCATGATGGTCATCGCATCCCGCGCGTTCACGCACAAATTAAGCAGGACCTGTCCCATCTGGGTTTCATCAGCCATAACAAGCGCGCCGCCTTCCATATAATTAAAATTAAGCTTTATCTTTTTATCAAAACTGTTTTTGCATATTTCATAAACACCGGATGCAACGGCGTTAAGATCAATCCGCTCGAGAACCGGCTTCCGATGCCGGGAAAGCGCAAGAAGCTGTTTTACCATATCCGCGGCTCGGTCCGCCGACTGTTTCAGGATGGCCAGATTTCTCTTTATCTCATCGGCCGACAATGCGCCCGGTCGCTCAATCTTGAACTCCAGAAGTGATACCGTTCCCGTGATGCCGGTAAGGATATTGTTGAAATCGTGAGCGATTCCCCCTGCAAGCGTACCGATGATTTCCATTTTCTGAGCCTGGAGCAGGCTGTTCTCGATCCGGATTTTCTCGGTAACGTCCCGGATAACGCCCCGAAGACCCAACAGCCGTTCATCCTCATAAATAATTGTGGTGTTGTTCTCACCGAAAATGACTTCCCCGCTTTTCCGCCTGATCCGATGCGTGGTAATTCTATATGTGTTGTTCCCTTCCATCCCGGCGAGCAGCGCGCGCAGGCGCAGGAACTCATCTTCATCGATGAATTCCCTCAGCGACAGCCCTTTTCGCAAGTCTTCTACACCAAAACCCGTGATCTCGAACCCGGCCTTGTTGAAATAGGTCACATTCAAATCCAGATCGGTTTCATATATGATGTCCGGCAGCATGCCGGTAAGCTCGCGAAATTTCCGCTCGGACTTTTTGATGATATCTCCGGAGATGCGAAGGTCATCGACCATCAGATTAAATTGCCGGGCAACAAAACCGATTTCATCCTGGGCCGATATTTCAATCCGGTGATCGAGATTCCCCTCTCGAATCTCCCTGACGCCTGCAAAAAGACGCTTCAATGGTTTTGTAAGTCCGATAATGACCACAAACCGCATGAAAACAAAGAGCATAATGATAATGGTCAGTACCGTGACGAAACCGGCCCTGACAAATTCATGAATATGTTTCCGATATTGAATGTAGGGGATTCCGATATGAAGTACACTGTCTGCGACAGGCGTTTCAAAACTATAGAATACGGCATGGTCTTCGGCTTGAATTCTCCAGCGCACGTCCCCATCCGAAATCGCAGAGTCTCCCTCCATCAACCCCGGGTCCGTCCCGAAGTAGACCCGGTTGGGCGCTCCGGATTTATTCCGCAGGATGATATATTCGACTTTTTGATGATACAATCGCGCAAACCGTTGTGAAACCATTTCAGTCTCATCACCGGCATGGGCGATCTCAAGAGCGATTTGTTTTACCATATCCTGGCGGCCCTTGATGAAATTGCGTTCATAAATCACAAATGTCAGCGACGTTGTCATGCTGCTGATAAGGATCATGACAAATAAAATCAGAAGAACGGTTTTATCGGAATAAAAAAACGGAATTCCGGAGTAGCTCAGGTAAACCAGGTAAAAATAAATAAATAAAAATCCGGCCAGATAAGTGTTTATGGTATTGTGGATATTGGGATGAATCGGATAATACTGATCAATAAAAGAAACGCCGACAACGGCTGAGATACCGGTTAGCAGGGCGATGGCGAGATGGAGCGCGAAAGCGCGCTGCTCTCCGCGAAATATAACGATTTTATAGAAAAGATTTTTGGCGGTAATGATGATGAAAACAAGCAGAACAAGCAGAATTATTTTGCGGTGGGGCCCGGGTTCGGCTTCGTAAACATGAAGTATTGGATCAAAGACCGTTTTTACTCCTCCGGGAAAAACATACGCAATCGAATATAAAAAAATTACCACGGCAATAAAAAGGCCTGTAAAAAAAATGATTTGCGACTCCCGCCTGAAAACCGGAGTTATAAAATAATAGGAAAACATGGCCAGCGAGAGGTATGCAAATACCGTAAAGCCAGAATTTAAAAAATAGTAGAGCGGATATGTGGCGACCGGATCGAAATAAATATTACGGATCAAGAAGAAGAGCTGCCATAAGACGAGCTGTATAATAAAAACGACGAGAAAAATCACCTCGAGATTTTTTTTGCTCCGGACGATAAAGTACCAGAGCATGACGAAAAGAAGGATGAAAAGGAGTAAATTGTTGATGGAATTTGGATTAAAAAGCAGCATATGATTTCATCTCCTTTCCATCCCGTCCGATCCCGGTCAATCTTTCGCGCGCCCCCGCTGATCATCGCGAATCAAAGTCCGTTCGCGATGATCAGTGTTTTTCTTTACCTTGCCTGCATGCGCATGGCTGAATCCAGTCGGATCGTTTCGCCGTTTAACAGGGGATTTTCAATAATCGACTTGACCAGCAGGGCATATTCAGAAGGTTTCCCGAAGCGAGATGGGAAGGGGAGCTGCTTTTGAAGGGATTCCCGTACCGCCTCTGAAAACGACGCAAACATGGGGGTATCAAACAACCCCGGCGCGATGGTGTTTACCCGGATGCCGTGTTCGGCGAATTCCCTTGCCATGGGCAGGGTCATGCCCACAATGCCGGCCTTTGAAGCGGCATAGGCCACCTGGCCGATCTGGCCCTCAAAGGCGGCCACCGATGCGGTATTGATCACCACGCCGCGTTCACCGTCTCCATTAGGGGTATTGGCGATCATATGCCCTGCCGCAAGGCGGATGACGTTAAATGTCCCGGTCAGGTTGATGCGGATGGCGGCGGTGAATTTTTCCAAGGGCATGGGGCCTTTTTTGCCCACAACCCTGGCCCCGGGTGCGATGCCCGCGCAATTAATAACACCATGGATGGCACCAAAGGCGTCTATGGTCTGTTGTATGCCGTTAGCCGTGGAATCTTCATCTCCAACATCGGTGTGGCAATAGATGGCGGCCTTGCCGAGTTCTTCAGCCAGGGATTTCCCGGCATCGTCGGCAACATCGAAAACGGCAACGTTTCCTCCTTCGGCAACAATGTTTCGCGCAGCGGCTTCGCCCAACCCTGAAGCCGCTCCGGTAATGATAAAGGTGTTGTTTCTGATTTCCATAATTATTTAATCTCCCATGGTTGATATCTATTCGGACGATTATATAGAAAATAACGATTCAACGGATTCAAGGCCCGATTTCTTGCGTCAGTTCCATCATCTGCTCCCGGCTATATTCGAGCAGCTCCCAGGCTTCCTGGTAGATGGGGCGACCGTTTTCATCAAAGGGATCTTTGAGGACCTTGCGATTAAAAAACGGTGACGGCCGAATATGGCAGTCACCGCATCCGCCGGCGCCCAGGGCCTTGTGGCCGGAAACGATGTTATGACTTAGATCAAAAGGCTCGCAACAAACAAATCCGCCTTCATGCACCGGCATGGACTCAGATTGCAGTTGCTCCCCTTGCATGTAATAGATTCGACCGCCCTTGACCAGTACCGCCGTATGGGAGGCCAGGGGCATGCCGTGGCTGTCTTTGGCTTCGGCCATGCGCCGCAGATAGGTCTCAATTTCCGACGGGGTGTTGACCGATATCGATTCTTCCAGGGCCGCTGCAAGACCCGCATGAGCCACCTTGAAATTGTTGTCGACGCTTGCGCCGGTGAAATCCCTGATCCGCCAGAGGGGGATGGGAAGAACGCGGTGAGAGGCGCGATCCCAGTCTCCCCACCAGATGGTTGCCATGGGGTCCACGGGCTTGATTTTTCCCTTGTACCATACAAAGGCCGGATACCAGCGTGTGGCGGGAATATCGGCTACCCGTTTATCCGGATCAAAGGGTTCACCCCTGGTAAATTCCGTAGTTTTATAGCTGATGGTCATGCCGGTAGTCGCGTTGTCAATGACACCCACCGCGGGATTTTCTTTATAAGGAATATGACAGGATTCGCATGTCATTTTTTTAAGATGCAGATCCGGAAACGTATGTTTTGCCTGGGTTGCCCGGGGATCGGCGCCGTTGATGTGGCAGTCAACGCAGCTTTTCATGGTGTTGTCAAGATCATTGCGAACCGATCCGATCAGGGCGTCGCCCTTGGCAATCTCATGGTCTTCACCGGCGGGATGGCAGTAAACGCAGGTAAGACCTCTTGCCTTGTGGATATCGGTTTCCGCGTCCCAGGTGCGTCCCCGTTTTTTCATGTTCGGACCCTCATGGCAATTCCAGCAGTTCTGGTCGGGAACCGCTTTTACGATGCGTTCGCCCAGCTTTTTCGGATCAACGATAGCGGTTTGGGTATAGTCGATGACCAGTGACACGGCACGGGGCGGAATCGCGGGTGTCGGCGATACTGTTTTTTCCATATTCCTGTACCATCCGGCGCCAACCGTTGCGGATTTGGCCAGAAAACCGCCGCGCAACGCCAATGATCTGGCCTGCCAGTCGTATCCTTCCAGGTGACAAAGCAGGCAGTCGGCCTCGGTGACCCCGCTTTTAACCCATCCGGCCTGATAATAATCGCCGTCCAGATAATTATGTCCCATGTGCTCGATAAGATTTTTAGGATCAGCGGCAAATTCGTCGTAACGATTTCCCCTGCGATCATATTCCGCGGGCCCTCCCCCGGGATGGCATACCCCGCAATTTTTGGCCCAGAAAAAAGACCCCTTATCCTTATCCGATCGCCGCAGATTGACTTTTCGCGCCAACTGGCTCGAATCCGATGAAGGCGGTCACCATTTCCCGTACATGCCGTCGGACAAATTCCACGGTTTTTTTGAATCAAATCCGTCGGAAATGACAATGCGGCCCTCGGCGTCGGTGCGGCCCTGCTGGAAATGATAGGCATTGGTGATCATGTCATAGTCATGACATCCACCACAGGTCTTCTTGGGGCTGTAAGGCGTATTACCGTCAAGAACAACAAGATTTCCCTGATGATCCATGAGCGCGACATCAGGATGGCCGCTTGCCGCAATAGCAAAAGGACTTGAAAAAAGCAGACATGCCGCTGTAATCAAAACAAAAGCATTAAAAATTTGCTTCATCGGTTTCCTCCAATTATCATTTTCATCAATAACGATTTATTGCAGCGCGGGCCATGAAAAACGCGAACGCAATCACGCGGCAATGATCCCGCGATTTCAAACTGATTGACATTTTTACCCCCGGTAACTATTTACCCTACCATGGTAACATTTATGACATATAATTCAAAGGCATTCAATCACTGATTCCATCGCTGTTTCATGGAAAAGAAAAAATCAGACATATCGCAAAACATAAAACGCAAAGCCCCGCAGCAACCCGAACGGATCATTGTTTTCGCCAGGGCGCCGCTGGAAGGTCGGGTCAAGACAAGACTATCCCCGGAACTCGATTCCGGCCGGATCTTAAAATTATACAAATGTTTCGTCACCGATACGCTCAATATGCTCAAGCAGACCGGGCGTCCCTTATGTCTCTGCTTTGATCCGCCGGACGCGGAAAACATCATGCGGGACTGGCTGGGTGACGATATTGCCTTCCAGGCGCAAGATGGAAATAATCTTGGTGAAAAAATGGCAAATGCGTTTGCGGCAGCATTTGCATCCGGTGTGGAAAGCGCCGTTCTTATCGGCACTGATGCGCCTGATCTTTCCACTAAGATTATTGTTCGGGCCTTCTCCGCTCTCACCGATCATGACGCGGTCATTGGTCCGGCCGCGGACGGCGGATATTATCTCATCGGATTCCGAACAGAGACATTCCGGCATGCGGTATTTGAAACCATCCCCTGGAGTACGGCCTCCGTTTACGCGGCCACGCTGGCGCGGCTTTCAGCTTACGGCGCATCCGTTTATCGGCTTCCGGAATGGCGCGATATTGATCACTATGCCGATCTTTGCGCCCTGGCACGATTACTGGCCTTAAATGAATCATCGGCTCCGGCCACCGCCGCTTTTCTCAAGGAGACCGGCATATGCAGCATTGGAAACCGGACCTGATGCCCGTAGACCTGTCCATCATCATCCCCGTGCTCTTTGAGCAAGAAATCATTAACCACACCCTTGCCGGCCTGCATTTTCCCGATTCCCGTTATACATGCGAAGTCATCGTGGCGGATGGCGATCCCAGAGGAAGCACCATCAGAGCCATCCGCAACCGGGATGTGATTCTTCTGACAGCCATGGCGGGTCGCGGATCGCAGATGAACGCCGGGGCGCGCATCGCGCAAGGGCGGGTCCTACTTTTTCTGCACGCGGATACAACAATTCCGCCCCATGCGCCGGAACGCATCATGGAGGCCTGCGCTTCGCCTGCAATCGTGGGCGGCGCCTTTGATCTTTCCATCGCGTCATCCGTCCTCATGCTGCGGATCATCGCCCGGGCAGCATCACTGCGCTCGCGCCTGACCCGAATTCCTTACGGGGACCAGGCGATTTTTATCAAAAAATCATTTTTTACAATGTTCGACGGTTTTGCCCAAATCCCCATCATGGAAGATATCGAACTCATGCGACGAATCAGACGGGCCGGACACCGGATCATCATCCTGCCGGACAGGGTCTCCACCTCGGCACGGCGGTGGGAAAAAAATGGAATCTGCTTTACAAGCATCAGGAATCTGATAATTTCCACATTTTATTATCTTGGCGTTTCACCGGAACGTTTAAACCGTTTTTATTAAAACCATGTAACTGCAACAGAGATATATTTTGAAAGCGTTTCTATCAAAACACTGGTTTTTCATAGGCATCGCCGTGGTGAGCCTTGCGGCGTTTCTGTTTCCGGCCGTCGGTCCGGTGGTCAAAAAATACAAAATTTTAAACATCGGCATCTTTCTGGCGTTTCTGATTACCGGTCTGACGTTAGACACCCGCACCATCATGGATCAGCTCAAAAATATCCGCGTCCTGCTGGCGGCATTGTTATCATCGCTTTTTCTGATCCCGCTATTCACCTGGATGACAGCACGGCTGGTTTTCCCGGATATGCCGGATTTCATCATCGGCGCAACGATTATCGCGGCGGCTCCAGTGACCATCGCCTCGGGAACCGTCATGACCGCAATGGCATTAGGAAATGTGACCCTTAGCCTCTTTATCTGCGTGCTCTGCAATTTTGCCGCCTTGATCACCATGCCTTTTATGCTTTCCTTCCTGCTGCGGTTCGGCCAGCCCATCGATCTGCCGGTTTTTGCAATCTTAAACAGTTTGATCATCACCGTTTTAGCGCCCACAGTCATCGGACAGATTCTCCAGCCCAAACTCCGGCATCTTCTCGGGTCATGGAAGCAGACGTTTTCCATTTTTTCCCAATGCGTGGTCCTTTTGATCATCTACAACGCGGTATCCGCGTCTTCGGACCGGATAACCGAAGCCGGCGTGACCATCCTCGTGCTGCTCGCCTTCATGGCGCTGCTGCATACGATGATCCTGGTTTTTAATTTCGGTATATCCCGGCTGATACGACTGGACCGGCCTTCCACATCAGCTTTTACCATTCATACATCCCAGAAAACCCTGACGGTCTCTTATCTGGTCTGGTCCGGCTATTTCGCGGCCGCCTTTCCCCTGGCCATGCTCCCCGGCATTATCTATCATCTGATCCAGATGATCATGGACACCTTCGTTGCCAGTATTTTCAGACGACAGCTGGAGAAAAATTCACGCGTCCCGGGCGCATCCGGAGATAATTGACTGCTATTGATACTTGACAATTACGATGCCTTATGATTGTTTAATCCTGAAATAAATTCCGGATCAATCCAATCCAAGGAGATAATCGATGAAAAACAATACCATCCCGGCAAGACTTATTTTTTGCGTATTGATGTCATCCCTCTGTTTATTATGTTTATCTTCCTGTGAGAAGAAAAAAGAAGGAAAGGTAGTCGTCACCGAAACAGAGTACTACATGATCAAGGACACTCAACATACATCATCTCTGAACGCAAAAGGCAAAATTAGAAATATCGGAGAAGTGGATATTCGAAACGTTGTCGTGACCGGAGATTGCAAGAGTTGCGGCGAGGTGATGATAGGCGGTGAATGGTTTGTCAATCGTGGTATAGAAAAAAGGGATGAGTATAAAAGCGTCATCCCCTATCTGGCAGTGGGCGCGGAAGCAGATTTTGATTTCCAGGGGATCGCCTTTTACTACATTAAAGACAACGTACCCGCGGAAAGTATCCCCGAACAAATCGAAGTCTATATTGAATCCTTTGAATCCGCAAATTAATCCTTTTTCCCGGCGCAGCGGCAAACGCCTGATACAAAACAAAGTAGAAGCTGTTTCAGGCGTTTTTTATTGGTCTAATACGGTTTTGACAAAGCACCCTCCCCCGCCGCCACTCTTGTCCCCGTTACCGGTATCCGTTTTCGCAACACCCGTTCCGTTAATGGCGATATTGATGATCGGCTGAGTCGTGGCATCGGATTCCACAATCAATGAAGCGGCTTTCACGCCGGCGGCAGCGGGCAGAAAATCAACAAACAACCGGCAGTTCCCCGACGGAGTCATTCGTTGGCCGGCACATCCGCCTCTGATAATATAATCGGCCCGGGCCGGACCGGCAAGGGAGATGCTTTCAATCATGAGGTCTCCCGTGCCGGTGTTTGAAATAGTTAAAGGCAGGCTGGATACCCCACCCACAGCCACATTACCGAAAGCGAGCACCCCCGATGATACATCGATATCCGGGGCCGGCGCCGCATAGGCCCCACGGCGGTAGGTCACGCCGAAATTAGCATCCTCGATAAAAATTGCCGGACCCCCCCTTGGCGTGAGACGGTCTGCTTCCAGCCGCTGCCGCATATAGGAATAACCCGTGGCCACATCCGGGTCCGGCCGGGAATAAAGAATGGCGCTGTCATCGGGGGAGTAGCCGGGAACGGTCCATTCCCCTTCAACAACAGCGACCACATCAAATTCCCCTGAAATCATGTTGTAGGCAATGACAAGCGTTTCACCGGCTTCCACATCCACCAGATCGAAGGTCATCAAGTGATTGGTGGTCCGGCTGAGGGAAGGATAGCCCACATCCGCATCGGAATAGGGTCCGACAAGCGCCAGCGTCTGTTCGGTCAGCAGATCGATGGCATAGATGCTCCAGACACCGATGCGGGTCCCGTCCTGGAAATTAAGCACATTGTAGGCATCGTAGATGAGATATTGATTGTCCGAAGTAAAACACATGGAGTCGGCAAACTGGACCGTATTGAGGCTTTCCCCTTCCGTGGCGGTGGCCACCAGGGGAAAGGTGCGGGTCTGCCCTTCGGGCCTTAAATCAATAACGGTGATGGCATTGGTCGGCTCCCCCTCATCCAAGAGAACAAACCCATACACCTGCTGATCGGCCGACATTGCCACGGAATGAATCACGCCTTCAAATTCCAGACATTCCTCACAATCGATGCCATCGGTCTCAATAAAACAGGCATCCTGAATGGAATCCACGAAAAATACCATGCTGCCGTCGCCGCTGACCGAGGGCCTGGCCGGCGCAATATCATAGCAGGACAACCAGGCGCCCATGACGCCGTCTTCCAGAGCAGCTTCATAACGAGCCAGGAAGGACGCGCCGATCGCCGGATTATCACTGAGAAAAATTACCGCATCATCACCGCTTACCGCCGGCATTGGACGAGGCGCGGGGGTTGTAGCATTTTCAAATATTTCCACCGCGTCAAAAGCCTCGGCGACTTTTGACGCCTGGGGGGAATCCGCGCCGAACAGCTCTTCGGCGGACGCCATACAGGCCAGGCGCATGTCCACAAACTGGGAGTTACTGACCAGATGAACGGACTGGGCCCTGTAAAAAATCTTTTCGGCGTCGCGAATGCCGACGGCGCCGGGCAAGCCTTCAGCCAAAAGGTAAAAACAGTGAGAAACAATGGTCATGTTGATGTGAACCCCGCCGTAATCCTGATCTTTAAAAATCTGGAGCAGCGGATTGCCGCGGCTGTAAAATTGGCTCATTTTGGACGGATAATAATAGCCGGTATCTTCAATTTGATCATTTGCGGGATCTTTCAGGCTCCGTTTGGACGGCAGAACGGTCCCGTTGGTCCAGTCAGTGGAGCCGGTGGTCCGGTATTCGACCATTTCCCCGAAAATATCGGAAAACGCCTCGTTTAAAGCGCCGGGTTGATCCCTATAGACCAGGTTGCAGGTATGGCTTGTGACGCCGTGAACATACTCGTGGGCCACCACGTCAAGAGCTGCGGCATAGGGCTGTGCATCACCGAAAAAAACCCCCTGCATTTCAGGGGTCCAGAATGCGTTGTCATAATTTTTCCCCACCCGGACAAATCCGAATATCGTCCCACCCTGACCGTTAATGGAATCCCGGTTATGTCTTTGTCTGTAATAATCGTAGGTCTCGGACAGGTTATAAGCCAGACTCACGACCTCGGGAACCCAACCGCTGTCCGGCCGGGTGGAAGTCGCCAAAGGAGCGTTAAAATCACCGGCATCAGGCAGCTCAGTGTTTTCCATATCAAAGATAATAATGGCCCCTTTAATGGTATTGACTGATGAAAAATCAGATGCGGGATCAAACATCGGCTTGGCCGTGTCGATCATGTAATGGACACCGCTTTCCCGCCAGACGCTCAAATCTCGACGCTGATTGAACACGTCAATGCCCGAACCGGCGATTCTAAGGCTCGGCGCCCGGTTGAATGCGGTCAGCGTGCTCCCGTTGGCTGCATCGATTACCACCAGCCAGTCGGCGTCATAGGAAACGGTGAGTTGAATTTTCCAGGCCAGCCGGGGAGAACGATCTCCGGGCGCATAGAGGATGAGTTCCGTTTTGCCGGCTTCGGCCTTGTCGCCGCCGTCAACGGTCTGGCGCGCCTGATTAACGGCTTGCTCCGCGCTCCAGACCGGATCCGAGACCATCCGTTTCGGAGTCGAAACAAACGACCCGTTTAACAAATCGACATTGCCTTCCGCGTCAAGATGCACGTTGAGTTCAGCGGGCCATACGTCCAAGCCCCGCCATTTCTGGCTGTACCGCACAAGCCGACGGTCCAGGTGATCTTTTTCATACCGTAAAACCTGCAATTCCCGATCCGGATCGGAAATCTTGAGCATACCCCGCCGGGACCGCAAAAAGTTCCGGGCCGTAGCCTCATCCCGCTCCCGCTGGGATGATCCGGCAATATTGACGGCTTTTTCCAGCACGGCGCCCCGGCGTCTGGCCTCGGGACTCATTTTAATCTGCCTGGGCGTCCCGGCATTTTCACGGAAATGAACCCGGGTCTCCTGCACGCGATCCTGATAAAGCTCCCGGCGTAATTGCGCCACTCGATCGTTGACAGGTCGATTCGCGGGTTCCATTCGATTGCGCGGGACGGCTTTTATGTTTTTGGCCGACTCTGCTCCATCGGCTCGGCGGGCGCGCAGCGCCGCTTCCAGATCACTGATCCGGTGATCTGGATTCTGCTGGGGCGACAACGACGGAGAAAGAGAGTGGCTCGCCTGGGAAATCGGTTCGAAGTGCAACCGAAGGGATGCCAAACGCTCTGCTTTTCCCGCGTCAATGCGCTGATAGGGGAAAAAGACCATAGAAACGAAGATGACAAAAAAAATAACAAAAATGCGCCAGAAGCGCGCCACGGGTTTCATGCTTGCCTCCCTGCGATTTGATCTGAAGAATGGATCACGGGCTGGATCTGATGGTGGTTTGCCTTTCAATGATCAAGCCGCTATGGGCATCGATAAAATAAATCCAGCCTTCATCGGCCCGAATTAAAGCCTCCACGCGAAAGGCCAGCAGCGTCCCGTTGCCGGGTTTCGGTAAAATGATGAGGTTTGTGGCGCATCTGGGGCAATCAGTATGATCTCTTTCCAGATGTTTTGCCACAACAGCTTCGGCATCGGACAACGTGATGTGCGGTTGGATATTGAGATGATCCGGGGTGGGAATATAGCGTCCGTTGACCAGATAAACATGTTTATCCCGATCCAGGTGAACGATGATTTCCGATGCGGAAACGGGAATTTCCCGATAGATCTGCTGGAACCTGACATGGGTTAACCCGAGATCATCGGTAATGACGGATGCGGCCGCAAGTTCGGTAACCGGATCCATAAGCCGGAACTCTTCGCAATACGCGTCAATAAATGCTTTTGCGATTGCCACGGCATCGTTTTTGGCCTGAATCTGCCGGAAATTCGCATCGGATTCAAGGGCCGCCGACAGGTTCCGGCCTTTTAGAAAAATGATCGTATGATTGGTTTCATCATGGATGATCTTCGCATCAACTGGCAGGGAAGGCATCATGGATGTATTACCACTAACGGATGGGGTTTGATTCATGCCGCCGCAGGCCGCCGAAGAACACCCGATAATCAGGATCACAGCGAATACTATCCGGCGGAGACGCCATGGGAATCGAACGTGCCTTTTTTCCATTTCACCCCGCGCTATTTGCCGGCTTTTGCCTTACATTCCTGGTCCCATTCCGGACAGGCGAGGGCCATTGGCGCATTGACTTTTGCCATACAGGCGCCGCAGTCCAGTTCCACGTTCGGTACGTTGCCGAATCGTTCCATCATCTCTTCATGGCTCAGATGAGAAACCGCGCTGCACCCGCATTGCGGGCAGGATGTTTTAATGGCATATTTTTTTCTTGCGGACATCTCGATTCACCTCCATATTTTCAAAGGTTATGTTTTTATGACTATAAATAATAGCAAAAATTTGCAGCCGGATCATCATTTTTATCAACGCTTAAAGAAAAAAGATCGCGCCATTTTCCAAATCGCGCTCATACCAATCGAAATCAGATGCTTTATATTCTCTTCACTTAATTTTTATGATTTAAAAGCTGATCTTTAAGCCACTGGCGGATCTCGCCATCTAAAGCATACACACCCTTGTTGTGTCCCACGGAATCCAGGAACCGCTGTTGTAACGCAGCAGGGAGATTGATTTTTGCGATTTCCTCGGCTGCTTCCGAATTTCTCCGCACAAGGTAGACCACGGGAACTTCATCCCAACTGTAAACAATAAAATAGTGGGAAACATCATCCTTGGATCGGATCACATAATTACCCCGGGTCCAGTTGTTGCCCCATTCGAGGTAAAGACGGACCGCTTCCTCGGGTGTCATGTCCCAGTCAATGGCATTTAAGCATTCTCTGTTTTCCTTGAGTTCTTGCAGTTGCATCATGTGATTTTCTCCTTATCTCCTTATCTCCTTGTCTTCTTGCTTGATCACCGCGATTTTCATAACCCGTCTTCAAAATGGGCCAATTGCACATTAACGGTACAAATTATAAATGCACATTACATGCCATCCCCAAAACCATAGAAGCTGTTTCAAAAACTCAAATCAGGTTTTGAAACAGCTTCTAACCGTTCAGCGGTCCGGGCACCGTGCTCAAAGCAACTGCGTTCCATCAATTCAGTATTAAAATAAATATAATCATTATCGCCGCAAAAAAAACCGAACGAATATTTAAAAATGATACAAATATGTCTCAAACATACGATACAGTTGATCTTCAAAAGGACCTGCAACGAACAGGCTCATTTTTGTAATTAATTTTTCTTTTCCAAGCCGAAAACCGCCAAAAACGCCATAAAATAAGGCTCGACGGCATTAAATAAAGCACAGCATCAGAAACCAGAATTCATTGTCTAACAATAATTAGATCGTCAGGTTGACAAAGTGACACTATGTGGTATATATTTTGAATGTAATATCACCGGTAACAAAGATCATTTGCAACCAAGACCGGATGCGTCTGGGTCGAGGGGGAGACAAAGGCAGGGACCATCAACCAAACACCAACAGGGAGGATATATGACTGACAAAGAAAAAAAATCCATCGAGAGCAAACTGCTCGACGTATCGGACGTAACCATTTGCGAAGCCACGGCTCAGATGCTGACAAAAGCCCGGAGAGACGGGGTTGAAATCGCATTCGACCGGGCCGCCACCATGAAGGCCTGCCCCATCGGCGCGGATTCGGCCTGCTGCAAGCACTGTTCCATGGGGCCGTGCCGTCTTAATTCCAAAGATCCATACGGCAAGGTCGGGGTATGCGGCGCCACCATCGACACCATCATGGCCCGAAACTTCGCCCGAATGGTGGCCGCGGGCTCCGCCTGCCACACGGATCACGGCATGGGAATGCTTGAACTGTTTGGAGAGGTGGTCACGGGCCATAACCAGGATTATTCCATCAAAGATCCTCAGAAACTAATAGACGTTGCGGCTTCCATCGGCCTTGAAACCGCCGGCCGCGAGATCAAAGATATCGCCATTGATCTGCATCATGAACTTGAAAAAACCTATACGCAGGTAAACGGCGAGATACCGTTTGCCAAGCGGGTCCCCAAGAAAACACTGGAAACCTGGCGCAAACATAATATCGTTCCCAGAGGCGCCATGCGGGAAATCATGGAAATGATGGGCCGGACCCACATGGGGGAAGATCAGGACTACGAGAATATCGTCAACCAGTGCAGCCGGACGGCTCTTGCCGACGGCTGGGGCGGTTCCATGGTGTCCACGGAAATATCCGACATCCTCTATGGAACGCCCGTGCCGGTGTTAACGGAAGTCAACATGGGTGTTCTCAAGGAAAACATGGTTAATGTCATCATCCACGGCCATGAACCCAACCTGTTCGAATCCGTACTGGCATCCGTAAATACGCCTACCCTGGTGGAGGCCGCCAAGGCCGCGGGCGCGGACGGCATCAACCTGGTGGGCATGTGCTGCTCCGGCGCGGAAATGATGTCCCGCCACGGGATTCCCCATGCCGGCAATTTCTCCTCCACCGAAGCCGTTCTGGTCACCGGCGCCGTGGATGCCATGGGCGTTGACGTCCAGTGCATCAAACAGGGGCTTGTCAAGGTGGCGGAATGCTATGGGACCCCGCTGTTCACAACCAATCCGAGGTGTAAAATCGAAGGTGCGCAGCATATTGCGCTAGATGAAAACGACCCGCGGGCCTGCACTGATGAAATCGTCATCCGGGCCATCAGCCGTTTTAAAAACCGGAAATACCCGGTCGAGATTCCCAAACTGATCAATCCCAGCATTCACGGGTTTTCCTATGAATACATCAACTACATGCTGGGCGGCAGTTTCAGAGGCAGCTACACCCCGTTAAACGATAATATCATCAACGGTCGTATCCGTGGCGTGGCCGGCGTGGTGGGATGCACCAATCCCCGGGTCAAGCAGGATTACGTCCATGTGGAACTGGTCAAGCACCTGATTAAAAATGACGTGCTGGTTCTTCAGACAGGATGCTCCCAGATCGCCCTGGCCAAGGCCGGGCTTTACACGCCGGAAGCCGCCTACCTGGCCGGGCCGGGACTCCGGGAAGTCTGCGAAACCGTGGGCATGCCGCCGGTGCTGGGGCTGGGTTCCTGCGTGGACAACAGCCGCATCCTCATTGCCGCATCTGAAATGGTAAAGGTCGGCGGACTC
This sequence comes from Desulfobacteraceae bacterium, assembly GCA_003597945.1. Classification (GTDB taxonomy): domain Bacteria; phylum Desulfobacterota; class Desulfobacteria; order Desulfobacterales; family Desulfosalsimonadaceae; genus SURF-33. The sequence goes on from QZJS01000013.1 coordinate 19,413, forward strand.
GGAGAGAGCATCGCGGACCTTCCCGTTGCCGGCGCGGCGCCGGAATGGATGAGTGAAAAAGCCATCGCCATCGGCCAGTACTTTGTGGCATCCGGCGTATACACCGTGTTCGGCGTCACCTTCCCCATCATCACCGATACCAAATTCCACAAGCTTCTGTTTGAGGGCCTGGAAGAAAGAGGTTTCGGCAAGTGGGGCTTTACACCCGATCCCATTGAAATGGCCAACATGATGATCGCCCATATCGACAAGAAGCGCAAGGCCCTGGGCATCGACAAGGCCAGGGAACGCACGCTCATCGACATGAACGATCGACGCCAGATCGCGGCGGCATAATTATGCGGCCTGATTATCCGGCTGTTACCGGGCCTTAAACAGGCCCTTGCTTTAAATCTTATTTATGGTTACATTCAGGGGGATTTCGATCCCCCTGAATTGTTTTAAACAGAATCAAAAACAGTGTTTTTACAATGAGTGAATACATCACCCATGATCGCACGGGCAAATCCGTGGGAATTGTTGAAAAAAAATACTATACCTTCGCCCACCCGCCGGATGAAATGCCGCTCGATTCCGGGAACCGTCTGGGACCGATCACACTGGCGTATGAAACCTTCGGCAAACTAAATGCCGACCGGTCCAATGCCTTGTTGGTTCTGCACGCCCTGACCGGCGATTCCCACGTGGCCGGTTATTACACGGAAACGGACGAGCGACCCGGGTGGTGGGACAACATGGTGGGTCCGGGCAAGGGTATCGATACGGATCGCTATTTTGTGATCTGTTCCAACGTGCTGGGCGGCTGCATGGGCTCCACCGGCCCGTCATCAATCGATCCGGAAATCGGCAGTCCTTACGGCCTTCGTTTTCCGGTGGTGACTCTGGGCGACATGGTGCGGGCCCAGAAAAAACTCCTGGACCATCTCGGCATCCAGCGTCTTCTTTGCGTCATCGGTGGATCCATGGGCGGCATGCAGGTGCTCCAGTGGTGCATCCAGTATCCGGACATGGTAAAATCCGCCATTGCGCTTGCCGCCACCATGCGGCACTCGGCCCTGGCCATCGCCTTCAACGAAACAGCCCGACAGGCCATCATCGCCGATCCCAACTGGAACAAGGGTAATTACTACGGCGGCAAAAAGCCGGATGTGGGACTTGCCGTGGCCCGGATGATCGGCCACATCACCTATCTGTCGGATGAGGCCATGCGCCAGAAATTCGGGCGCCGCCTGCAGGACAAGACGGACTTTTCCTTTTCCTTTGACGCGGATTTCCAGGTGGAGAGCTACCTGCATTACCAGGGGGCAAAATTTGTTGAACGGTTCGACGCCAATTCATTTCTTTATATCACCAAAGCCGCGGATTATTTTGATCTGACCCGGCAAAACGGCGTGGGACCCGCGGTCAACGATCTATCCGCGACCCGGGCGCGATTTCTCATTGTCTCGTTTACGTCGGACTGGCTCTACCCGACCTACCAGTCCAGGGAAATGGTGACCACCATGAAAAAAAACGGGCTGGATGTCAGTTTCTGCGAAGTTGATGCGCAGTGGGGGCATGACGCGTTTCTGCTTCCCAGTGACCGTCTCTCCGGACTGATCGCCGGATTCATCGAGAGCGCGACTCATGACCAATGATTCCAAAAACATCCGCTTTGATCTGGCAATTATCGCCTCGTGGATCGAACCCGGATCGCGGGTTCTGGGCCTGGGGTGCGGCGACGGCGAACTCCTGCATTATCTCAAGAAACACCGGCGGACCCGGGAAACCGGCATCGAGATCGTTGAATCGCGGGTGGCGGCCTGCATCGAAAAAGGGCTTTCGGTCATCCAGGGGGACATCAACGAAGAGATCGGCGATTACGCGGATAATACGTTTGATTACGTGATTCTGAGCCAGACCCTCCAGCAGGTCTATTCCCCCCGGGAGTTGATCCTAAACATGCTCCGCATCGGCAGGCGGTCCATCGTGAGTTTCCCGAATTTCGGCCACTGGCCCGTCCGGATGCAGCTTTTGCTCCGGGGACGCGCGCCCATCACGCCCCAGTTGCCGTATCAATGGTATGATACACCCAATATCCGTGTCCTGTCCATCCGCGATTTCCGCGAATTTGCCGCGCGCGTGGGTTTCCGGATTATCAGGGAGGCCGCCATCAACACGGACCGGCGGCAGGACAAGACCGGAAATTACGTCGCCTTTCTGCCGAATCTGCGGGCTACATACGGCATATTTCTTATCGGACGGTAACCCAAAAAAACGAAAAGGTTTGCGACATCCTTGACCGATATTTTGACCGATATTGAAAATGAGGCAATTTTATGGGCACGGATCATCTTATCCTCGGGCAACTGACGGATCATATTACCGGAGAAACCCTTCCGGATAGCCATGATGAGCGGATCCGCCAGGAGATCGCCCGATTTCTGACGGATAAAAAACGGTTTATGAAAAGCGATATCATGCCCCGGCGCGCCCTGACCGTGGATGTTGACAGCAAAATCGGCACAGTGACAGCGGATTTTATCATTGAAATCGATAAAAGGCCGGGCATGGTGATCATCTATGGTCCGGGATCGGTGGTAAGCCGGCAGCGGCCCGCCCTTTCCATGGCCAGGCTGCTGGGGGAACGGATCATCCCCGTTGCCGTAATCACCAACGGCAGGGATGCCGTGATCATGGATTCGGGTTCCGGCAAAACCATCGCCGAAGGCATGGCCGGCATTTTATCCCGAAATGAACTTCAGGCGATAATGGATGCCGCGCCGGGCAAGGCTCTTTTGCCGGAAAGGCGGGAAAAAGAGATGCGGATTCTTTTTGCCATGGAGATCCTGACCCGAAGAGAGTGCGAGACCTATGAATGTTCCATGGGTGTTTGACGACGCAAGAGGCGCTCCCCCTTGCCATCAACTTTAAGGGAACTTCCCCTGGAGAACATTATAAAGACGAGTTCAATAATATAGCCAAAGCAATCACTGATAGTCTCGTAAAAAGTCGTCATCGGACGGCCTTGTAAAAAGTTCAAGATCAAGGCTTGCGCAATATCAAAGAATTCAGAGTACTTAGCGTACGTGAAATTCTGAGAGATTGCGCGTAACGCAGATATTGGACTTTTTACAAGGCCGTCAATAACTGATTCCACAAGGAAGCGAGAGCAATGAATGATTCCACCATTCGCAGGATAACGCGACACGCCGACGGCGGAACCGAAAACATTGATACCTGCCTGATCATGGAAGAACCCTTTTCCATCCGGGTTGACGGCAAGCCCTATTCGGTGGTGATGCGGACCCCCGGAGATGAACGGGCCCACATGGCCGGATTCTTCCTCGCCGAAGGACTCATCGACCGTATCGAAGAGATTGAAACATTAGGCTTCTGCACCGAAGACGGCGTCAACGTGGGGACCCTCACCCTGATGGAAGCACGACGGCAGAAGGTATTGGAACTGCTGGAACGCAAAGGCTTTATCAGCCAGACCAGTTGCGGCATCTGCGGCAAGGAGGTGGTCAGGGACCTGATGCAGATCGTAACGCCTCTGCCCCAAACCCTCCGGATTACCGTTGACCAGGCCATGGCATGCATGGATGCGCTGCCCCGGCAACAGGATCTTCATAAACGGACCCACAGCGCTCATGCGGCCATGATATTTAGCGCCGACCTCACGCCGCTTTCGTTTGCCGAGGATGTGGGACGCCACAACGCCCTGGATAAGGCCATCGGCAAGGTCTTTCTGGAAAATCGTCTTTCGGAAGCGGTTATCGGCGTCATGTCGTCCCGGCTCAGCTACGAACTGGTCCAGAAAGCCGCCCGTGCCGGAATTGAAATGCTTATCGGCATATCCCGGCCCACGGCCCTTGGCGTGGATCTTGCCGATTCTGTTAATATGACCATCGCCTGCGCCAGAAAAGAGAGCCTGCTGGTCTTTTGCGGCGGCCACCGGCTGATTGTTGGATAATGGAAAATCCTATGCCGTTTATCCGCGTTCCGGGCATCACCGGAAAAGTCTATATGCCGGAATCCCCGGCGGGTGAGCATTCAAAACACCTTTGCACGGACTGTTTTGCCTGCCAGTGGTGTTCCGACGAACGTTGCCGCGCCTGCCGCCAGCCTTGCGGCGACTGCGGCGGCGACTGCGATGGAACCGGGAAATGTCGTTCAAACCGAAACGAAGATCCATGCAGTGATAGTCTCGTAAAAAGTCGCCATCGGACGGCCTTGTAAAAAGTTCAAGATCAAGGCTTGCGCAATATCGAAGAATGCAGAGTACTTAGCGTACGTGA
>QZJS01000085.1 GCA_003597945.1 Desulfobacteraceae bacterium
GGGAATTCGTGGCGGGCATGTTCCGGGATCGCCAGTACGGGCCGGTGATCATGTTCGGCCTGGGCGGGATTTTCACCGAGGCCCTGTCGGACGTGACCTTCCGGCTGGCCCCGCTTTCGGAAACCGATGTGGCCGACATGCTCGATGATATTCAATCCCGGAAGCTTCTGGGAGAATTCCGGGGAGAACGCGCGGCGGACGTAAATCTTTTAAAACAGGCTCTCATGGGATTGTCCCGGGTCGCGATGGAACATGACGATATCCTTGAAATCGACATCAACCCCTTGATCATTACGCCGGACGGAAAGCCCGTGGCCGTGGATGCGCTGGTGGTCAAAGGCGATTCCCCAGAGGCTGAAATCTTTACCCCGCCGGTGGATCCGGGCATCGTGGGTTCCCTGTTCTACCCGAAATCCGTGGCCTTTGTGGGCGCGTCCGGCCGCCTGGGCAAATGGGGGTATACCCTGCTCACCAACACCATCGGCGGCGGGTTTCCCGGCGAGATCTACCTGGTCAACCCCAAGGGCGGCACCATTGCCGGCCGGCCGGTCTATAAATCGGTCAAAGACATTCCCGGAACGGTGGATGTTGGCATCGTGACCATTCCGGCGGACGCCGTACTGGACCTGATTCCGGAGTTTAAGAAAAAGGGAATCTCCAACATGCTGCTCATCGCATCCGGGTTTGCCGAAACCGGCGCGGAAGGGGCGCTAAAGGAAAAACAGCTCGTGGAAAAGGCCCGGGCCGCCGGCATTTATATCATCGGCCCCAACACCATGGGCATCTGCAACCCGCATATCAACTTCTACTGCACGGGCAGCCATGTGCGGCCCAAGCGGGGCGCCACCAGCGTAGTGGCTCAGTCCGGCAACATGGGCAACCAGCTTCTGGCATTCGCCGAACTTCAGGGGATCGGCATCCGGGGCTTCTGCGGGTCGGGCAACGAAGGCATGATCACCATCGAGGATTACCTGGACGCCTTTGAGGTGGACCCGTTCACCGATACGGTGATGCTCTATATCGAAAGCGTGAAAAACGGCCGCCGGTTTTTTGAAAGCGCCCGCCGGGTGGGCAAAAAGAAACCCATCGTGATGCTCAAGGGCGGGCAGACCGAAGCGGGCAACAAGGCCGCCTCCAGCCATACCGGCGCACTTTCCACGGACTCCCGGGTGTTTAACGCCGTATGCCGGCAGGCCGGCATCGTCAAGGTGGAAAAATCCACGGAACTGCTCGATTTGTCCGCGGCGTTTTCCTCCATTCCCCTGCCCAAGGGGAAGCGGGTGGCCATCATGACCCTGGGCGGCGGCTGGGGGGTGGTGACCTCGGACCTTTGCGAAGCCTACGGCCTGGACGTGCCGGACCTGAATGACGAAATCATCGGCATCGTGGACAAGATCCTTCCTCCTTACTGGAGCCGGGCCAATCCCATTGATCTGGTGGGGGAAAACGACCTTTCCATCCCCATGACGGTCATGGAGGCCCTGATGAAATGGGACGGGTGCGACGCGGTCATCAACCTGGGGATCATGGGCCGGCGCCACATGGTGTCGCGGCTGGCCGACTCGGTGCGCATTTCCGATCCCACCTGCCCGGTGGATTTTCTGGAAAAACTCAACCAGGCATTAGATGATTTCGAGAAAAAATATGTGGCGCACATCATTGATCTCATGGAGACCTACCGGAAACCGGTGCTGGGGGTTTCCATGCTCAAGGACGCCAAGGACCGCACGGTCTACACGGTTGAAGGGAAAAAATACATGGGGCTGTTTTTTCCCACCCCCGAGCAGGCCGTGATATCACTGTCCAAAATGTGCGAATATTGCCGGTGGCTGGAAAATAGAGATTAGAGACTGGAAAATATTTTCTCAAGGATCACCTTGGTGACCATGTAGGTGGGCCGGATCCCTTCCGGCCCCATCTCGCCGGCGGCCAGGGTCTGGCCGCTGACCAGGGGATTGTCCGAGGCGTAATAGGCATACCGGATTTTGACATCGGCGGCGATATGCCCCTTGATAACGGCCGCGCTGATGGCCCGCTGGTAATAGGCGCCTTCCATTTCCAGCCCAACGGTTTTCCATGTGTCCTGGAATCGGTGGAGCAGATCCCGGTTCTGCAGGGATGTGCCGAACACCGTGATCATGGGACCGGTGTAAACGTCGATGTCTTTATCGAAATCTTCCCTGACCAGGTCATTTTTGATGGGATAGTTATCGGATGAGCCTTCCATGACGTGGGCGGTGGCCAGCATGATGTCCCCTTTATTGCCAGCCAAGATACCGGCTTTGCCCATGATGGCGACGGACCGGACATTCATCAGTTCCGGCGCGCGGCGATGCGATCCGTTTTCGGCATCAGCCGGATAGGGGTTGAGCAGACAGTCCATGACCTCGAAGGCCTGTGCCCCGAAGGCATAATCCATAACCAGGATGACCGGTTTTTCGCCTTCATCGCCGACGGCGCCGTCTCCGGCGGCCTTTTTCCCGGCCGAAATCCGGGTTTCCGGATGAAAAACAATGGTTTCGATCGGTTCGGTATCGATAATCTGATAGTTGATGTGTGATCCGGATCGGTCTGAAAATTCATAAAACCCATGCTGCTTGGCATAGGCCAGGAGAACATCCCGCTGATCCCGGATGCAGCCGATGAAATCATATAGGGAGGCTTCGGGGTCCGCCTTCACGGTGGTGCATGTGGTGGCCGCAAACCCGTATATCAGGTTAAACACGCTGTGCATGTTGGCGCTGATGATATGCAGGGGCCGCCTGTCGAGCCCGAGTTCCTTTAAATTCGCCTTGATGTCGGCGGCCCACTGTTTGCCGTAGCGCTGGTGGGCGATAATGTTCATCAACGACGGGGTCATATAAACGATCAGAAAATTATCCGGGGACCGGGTTTCATCGTCCACCCGCCGGCCCAGATGATAGATCAGGGAAAACAGGCCGTTGTTGGCATTATGCGCGGCCCGGCTTTTTTCAAAGTAATCATAGCTGGCCCGGGTTTCCTGATAGGAACGGCCCAGGATCAGGCTCAGGTTCCAGAGGGCCCGCTCCAACTCCTGAGGGTCGACGACCGTGTCTTGGCGCACGATTTTTTCCAGATCATTCCATTCCGGGGTGGGATTGCCGGCTTCATCCCGCATATGCTTCTGGATTTTTTTCGCCTCGATGTTTAAAAACGTGATATGTGTTATAATATCATATATTTCCGTCATTCCCCGGGTGATCACGAAACAGTATTCGGTGGGGCTGATCCGGTAGCTGGTCCGCCGCCGCTTCAAGGGGATGATCTTTTCAAAGGCGCTGCCTTCGTACTGCTCCTCTTCAGTAAGGATTATGCGCGCGCACGCTTCAATGCCCCGGGGAAGCCGATCGATGACGTATTCCAGGCCTTTGAGTTCCACGATCCGGGGATCGTTCATGCTGCCGTAAATTTCAGGACTCAGGGTGGACAGACATTCCGCCAGTTTCTGGCCCATCCGGCCGGACGGGCGGAAAAACCCGCGCAGCGCCAGGGCGTTTACCAGCGTTTTAAAGGATTGAATGGCCACTCGTGCTTTCTGGGATCGGGTTAAATCCGGCATGTATCGGCTCCAGATGGAGTTAAATTGAATTTCATATGTTGTCGTCTCCTGTTAGGCGGGTATAATTGATTCCTGATACTGACAGACGACGGCATCACAGGAAAGAAGCAGCATCCCTTCCGCACGGGCCTGGGCGATAAGCAGGCGGTCAAAGGGATCTTTATGCAGCGGCGGCAGGGAGCAGACCCGTAACGCATGTTCGGCGGTGACCGGAACTTCGTTGTGTCCGTGCACCACCAGCATTTTTCTTAAGCGATAGGGGTCGACATTGAAATCCCGACGCCCAAGGCCCAGCTTAATGACGATTTCCCAGATGCTTGCCGCGCTGAAAAAAAGGGTATTGTCGGGATTGGTCAACAGAGCCCGGGTGGACTCGGAAAGTTTTTCGGGCTGTCCGGCCGCCCAAAGGAGAATGTGTGTATCCAGCAGGAGATTCATTCGGATTTTCCCTCCATCAGCGCAAGGATTTCCGATGCGCCAAGAGAATCGAAATCATCCGGTATTAAAATTTCATCCACCATAAACCCGAGCCGTTGGGCGCTTTTCCGCTCTGTTTCAGATAAAGGCAACACCTTGACCATTGGTTTTCCCGCCTTGGCGATAATAAAGGAACTGCCCCGGGCGGCCTCTTCAACCAGCCGGGAAAGCTTGGTCTTGGCCTCATGAATATTATACGTCTGCATCACACACCCTAAGTTGGGATTGGTTTAATAAACTTAGTTTATAATTAAAATATGGACAAAACGCGCACATGTCAACGTATTTCGTATGTTGAACGTATTTTCAATACGATCAACAGCTCACCCGGACCGCGTCTTCGGGAAGTTCGGCATCGGTTCGCACAAAAACGCGACCCAGGCCGAAACACTGTTTGAGCGTCTCCAGGTTTTGTTTTCCAAGGCCCTGCATACGGGAATAACCGGCGGGATGAACCGTGAGTGTAGCATCTTTGCCATGGGCTTTTTTTTCGGCAAGCGCCTGTTTGGCCGCATCCAGCATGATATCGGAGAGCACCATGTGGCCCAAGGCCGGATGATAGGGTCCGGCCAGCACCACCGACGGGTCGTTTAGTTCCGATGAGGCCTGAAGACCCATGCGGATAACCGGGATGCCGCGGGCCGCAAACAGCCGGTAAAGGGTTTTTAATTGTAAAACACAGGCTTCCAGGGAAAGGGGGGTATAGTGCCCTTGCGCATAAAGATCGGCCAGGGGGCTGTCCGCCAGGACCAGCGTTGGATAGATTCTGACAAAATCCGGTTTCAAATCCATCATGGCGGCGGCGGTGATCAAGGAGGTCTCCGGCGTGTCTTCCGGCAGACCGATCATCATCTGGAGTCCGACGCGATATCCGTTTTCCCGCAGCAGAGCCGCGGCGGCCCGGGTTTGCGCGGCCGTATGCCCCCGGTTGGCCGCAGCCAGCACGCCATCGTTCATGGATTGTACCCCGAGTTCGATGGTGGTGACCGGATATTTCCGAATATACCTGAGCCTGGCGTTATCAACGGTGTCGGGCCGGGTGGAAAAACGGATCCCGTCAACCGCTCCATCGGCGACAAACGGCGCCACATCGGTTAACAGCCGATTTATCCATTGGGCGGGAAGACCTAAAAAATTACCGCCGAAAAACGATAGTTCCACAACGGTCCGGTCGGGTTTTTTATATTGAAGATAGTGCTTGATGGTGGACCGGATATGATGGGCGTCGGACATTTTTGCGGCAACGCCGGTCACGGCGCGCTGATTGCAGAAAATGCATTGATGGGGACACCCGAGGTTGGGGATAAAAATCGGGATGACAAGGGGTTTGGGAAAAACGGTCATAACATCGGTTTAATGATGGTTTTCCTTGTTGTCCGGTCCATCCAGCATATCCAGTGCCCGTTCGGCGGCCTCCTGCTCCGCGGCTTTCTTGCTGGAACCGGTGCCTTTGGTCCGGATGCCGGCCACGGTCACCTCGACTTCAAAAATTTTTTGGTGATCCGGTCCGGTTTCGCCGACGACCACATATTCGGGGGATGTCTGCCGCATGGCCTGAACCTGCTCCTGCAAGCGGGTTTTATAATCAAAATGTTTTTCCGGCATGTCCGGCGCCAGCAACGGGATGAAAAGACGGCCGACAATATCAAAAGCACGGTCAAAACCGCTGTCCAGATAAACAGCAGCCACCACGGCTTCAAACGCATCGGCCAGAATCGAGTCTTTTCGGCGGCCCAGCGTTTGAAGTTCACCTTTTCCCAATGCCAGAAACGTCCCAAGGTTAAGTTGCCGGGCGATTTTGGCAAGCTGAGTCTTATTTACCAGATTCGCCCGGAGCCTGGAAAGCTCGCCCTCGGGCAGATGCGGGTAGTGATCCATCAGAAGCCGACTCACGATGCTGTTTAAAATCGCATCTCCCAAAAATTCCAGCCGTTCGTTGTCTTGCAGCCCCATATTCAGGTTTTCATTGACATATGAGCTGTGCCGAAGGGCGGTTTCAAGGAGGCATCCGTCTTTAAACAGATAGCCAAGCTGATGCTCAAGGGTAGCTGTATTCATCCGTATTTATATATTTTTTACTTTATGTAATCGGTTTTTCGCCTGATTTATCATGATCAGGAATCAAGCCGGGTTACCAGATTTTCATAAACGCTGAAAGGAACATTAAAATTCCCCCGGCCCGTTCCCAGGCGGATATCGGGATTCACTTCGCCGTGGAAATCGGTGCCTCCGGTCACCACCAGATTGTGTACCCGCGCCAGTTCAAAAAACGCCGCGAACTGATTGCCGTCATGGCCCGGATAATAGACTTCCAGCCCGCCCAGTCCCATATCCGCAAGCGCGCCGATCAAATCGCTTATCCGGCTGGGCAGCGCAACGGTCAGCAGGCCGGGATGGGCCAGTGCCGCTATGCCGCCGGCGGATCGGATCAGGTTGATGGCCGCTTCCACAGTGATCCGGGGTTTGTCCACATACGCGGGTTTGCCTTTTCCGATATAGTTGTCAAATGCGTCATCAATGCTGCGGGCATACCCTTTTTCAACCATAAGTGCGGCGATATGGGGCCTGCCGATCCGCGGGCTGCCGGATGCCGCCGCCACCTCCGCAAGGGAAATATCAACGCCCATATCGTTTAAACGGTTGATAATTTGCGGGTTTCTGTTTTTCCGGGCCGCCTGCTGCACGGTTAACGACTTGTTGAATTCCGGATGATCCAGGTCAAAGCCGTATCCCAGGATATGAAAACTGCCGGAAACTTTTATTCGGGGGGGCGGGGCCGCGCTGATCTCTACCCCGGAAATAAAAAAGGGATTGGGTTTGTTTATAATATTTTCACCGGCGGAAGCCGTGAAATCAGTTTCCAAACCAATTGCCGAAGCGATTTCTTTAGCCCCGTCAATGGCGTCATGATCGGTCAGGGCAATGGCCGCAAGCCCGATTTCCCTTGCAAGATGAAGAATATCCAGAGGCGCAAGGGAGCCGTCGGACGCCCTGGAATGAATATGAAGATCAATATTCCCGGATTTATAATCCAAGGGCCTTTTCCAGCGCCTCTTCCTTGGTTTTGCAATCAATACACTGGGTGGTGACGGGCCGGACCTTCAGACGTTCAATGGCGATATCGCAGCCGCAGCCCTCGCATATGCCGTAAGTGCCGTTATCAATACGCTCTAAAGCCTCTTTGACTTTTTTTATGAGCTTGTGTTCACGGTCGCGAATCCTGAGTTCAAAATTGCGGTCCGCCTCATAGGTGGCCCGGTCAGTGGGATCGGGAAAATTTCCCTTGGGGGTATGCATATCCGTAACGGTGGAGTTGGCCTGGTTCAGCAACTCTTCCATTCGATGCGTCAGAAAAACTTTGAAATATTCAAGATCTTTTTTTTTCATCACCGCAATCCTCCCTGTTTCCTTGCGCCAGAGGTTGATCCGGCTGCACACCCGGTCCTTCGGGTCGCACCCTGGTCAAAAGTCTTTTTATAAATACCGTAAATCAAGGCAGCATCGTACAAAACGCAGTAAAAAGGGATTTATATAATATTTTTTTTTATAAAGTAAAGTAAAAAGCAAAAATCACTCGTCGTCTAAATTAAACAGCTTACGGGCGATGTCAAGATAAACGGTTTTGTTCCTGTGGCCGCCGGGATTTTTTAAAAACACGGTGGGCGCATGTAATATCTTGCTGATCATGGCATCAATCATTTTTTGTATCGCCTCCCGGTCGCCGGCCGGGAGCCCGCCCAGAGACGGTATTGTTCTGGCCATCTCGGCCTCGGCAATGGCATAAAGCTTTTTGCGCAAAGCGATGATCGTCGGCAGGGCGTCAAGATTTTCAAACCAGTCTTTAAACCGGAGTACGGCCTCGTCGACAATACGCTCGGCCTTGACGGATTCCTTGTTCCGGGTTTCTATATTGCCGTTGATGACGCCCTGAAGATCGTCGATATCATAAAGATAAGCGTTGGGAATCCGGTTGACGGCCGGGTCGATATCCCGGGGAACGGCGATATCAATAAAAAACAGCGGCCGGTTCCGTCGCTGGCGCATGATGGGCCGGACCTGGTCGCCGGTGATGACATATCCAGGAGCCCCTGTTGAACTGATGATAATGTCGGCAAGTTTTAAATACGCCGGTATTTCCTCCAGCCTAATGGGGGTTCCCTTGAATCGTCCGGCCAGGTCCGCGCCTATGGAAAAGGTTCTGTTCGCCACCAAAAGACCGCCGGATCGGCGGGAATGGATCAGGTGTTCCACGGCAAGCTCGGCCATTTCCCCGGCCCCCACCAGTAAAACGGTCTTGTCGTCAAGGCTGTCAAAGATTTTTTTGGCCAACTCAACGGCGGCATAGCTGATGGATACGGCATGCCCGCCGATACCGGTCTCGCTGCGGACCCGCTTGGCAGTGGAAAAAGCCTTGTGCATTAAGCGGTTGACAATCAGGCCGGTGCATTTTTTCCGGACAGCGGACCGGTAAGCGGTTTTAATCTGGCCCAGAATCTGGGGTTCGCCCAGCATCATGGAATCAAGGCTGGCCGCTACCCTGAAGATATGCCGAATCGCTTCCTCCCCGGAATGGACATATATCGCGTTGTTGATCTGGTCCATGGATATGGCTTTTGTCCGGGCGATCAAATTTTTAATGGTAGCCACCGCCGCGTCCCGGTCCGAGACCGCCATGAGAACTTCCACCCGATTGCAGGTGGAAAGGATCAGGGATTCACTGATATTGGGAGATTTTTGAAAAAATTCCAGCGCCTGATCCGTTTCATCCGTCGACAGCGCCAACTGCTCTCGCAAAGCCACGGGCGCTGTTTTATGGTTGATGCCGATAAGCAGGATGTCAGGCAGATCGGGGCCGGATCTCACGGGAAGGTCGGTGCTACCATCGGGTGAATTTATCATGGTGGCCCTCCAGAAAAATATTCACCCCGAGAAAAGTGAACACGAGTGCGGCAAAACCGATAATCGCCATGACGGCCGACCGGCGGCCCCGCCAGCCGGACGTCAGCCTTCCGTGCAAAAGCGCCGCGTAGATCAGCCATGAGACGCCCGACCAGATTTCCTTGGGGTCCCAGCTCCAGAACCGGCCCCAGACCTGATGCGCGTATATAAATCCGGTGATCAGACCGATGGTGAGCATTGTAAACCCGGTAAAAATAAACATATAGCCGGTTACATCCAGAAGCTCCAACGACGGCAGGCGTTTTAAAAAAAACCGGTTGGATTTTGATTTAATGGCATGGTCCTGGATCAGATAAAGAATCCCCGCGCCGCAGGCCAGGGCAAGACAGGCCTGGCCGATAAAAATAAACCCCACATGTAAAATAAGCCATATGCTTTTCAGTTGGTGGCCATATTCCGTGGGTACTTCCGGGATGCAAACGGCGGCAATCGCGACGACCGCGGCGAGAGGGGCCGCAAAAGACCCTAAAATATTGAGACGATATCGATATTTCAGGATAAGATAGACACCGGCAAGCGTCCAAGCCGTAAAAGACAGGGTGTGGTGCAGGGTGTGCACCGGGAAAAAGCCCAATCGGACGAATTCATCTCCGATATGGAAAGTGTGCGCCAGAAAGCCGGCTGTCAGCATACCGAAACCCAGCCGATGCAGGACCGGTTTCTGGATAAACAAAAATACTATATATCCCGCGGCGCTCAGCAGGTACAGAAACAATATGACGGTCATCAGGGTCATTTTTCACACCCCTGCTTCAGGAATCGAAACGGCTGGGCCCGATTCCTGTAAAACTTTATCGGCCATTAGGTTTTCACAGGCATAATCGTCGCCGAGTACCTCGGAAAGGAGTTGATCGATATCGGATTTCCGGTTTTCACGGACCAGCGCCAGCAACCCCCTGTCGATCAGTGTTTCAAAAAGGTCTTTGTGTTCCTCTGGATCGTGTTTTTCACACAACAGTCGTTTTCGAATGGCGCCCATCAGATCCAGAAACCGGGCATACTCCTGGCCAAAGGTAATTTCGAGATCCTGCCGAAGTTTTTTGGCAAATGCCGGGCTTTTTCCGGAGGTGGATACGGCGATGATGAGATCCCCGCGCCGGATCACGGCAGGGAGAATAAAATTACAGACTTCGGGCACATCGGCGATATTGCACAGCATGTTTTTTTTTTCCGCGTCCGCGCTGATTCGGCGGTTTAACGGCATATCGCTGGTGGCGCCGATGACCATGAAATGCCCGCCCAGATCACTGGAAACATAACCTCTCCTGACGATTGCGATGCGATCGGATGCGGCGGCAAGTTTTTCAATGGCATCGCAAACATCAGGTGTGACCACGGTGACCCGTGCCCCGCACGCCAAAAGGGTTTCCACCTTGCGGGTCGCCACTTTTCCGCCGCCCACCACCAGGCAAGAGCGATTATTGATATTTAAATTGACCGGGTAATATTTCATGGGCCTTTTCACTGGTCAGTGGTCTAAAGATTCCGGGCCGGGACACAACCGCCGACGTATCAGATTTTTTTTGATTTTGACCATCGCTTTTTTTCAAATTTTTGGATCAGCCAAAGAACCATTTTGGCGTCATCGTCATGATCCACCTCATTGCCGAGCTGGTCAATGGGAATCTCCACCCTTGCCATGCTTTTATGCCCCCCGGCCGATCCGAGATGACCAAAGGCTTTGCTGACGAATTCACCCGCCTTTTTGCGGAGACCGTCATTTCTGACGATCACGATCAGCCGGTTTTCATAGACGCCGGATACGATACTCCATGTCACGGTATTGATCCGCATGAAAAAATCCGCCAGAATCACGTTGATATCCGGATTTTCCACTGGTCCAAGGTGTATATAGATCCGATTCCGGGACCGGGTGTATGTTGTCAATGCCTTGTTGAAATCATCGAGAAACTCAATTTTTAAATCAGCCTGCTCGATTTTGCGGGCCAGTGGCATATTGGCGTAGCGGAACAGATACTGAAACGCCCGGATATCGGCGGTAATGGCTTGTCTTTCAAAATTGGCTGTGTCCGTCTTGATGGCGTAGAAAAGGGCTGTTGATAGTCGGGCGGATGGTTTAATCCTGGCCGCCCGCAGGTATTCCGTCATGATGGTCGCGGTGGCCCCGTAATCAGGCCGGATATCCTTAAACGGCGACGGGTCACCGTCATCCGGGTGATGGTCGATGATAACGGAATAGTAAAACGGCGAAAACAGTTCATTATGGTTGGGCTGGGAATCGATAATGACATGTTTATCATAAAGATCCGGATTGATTTTAGACGCATGGATCATATTTATATCCAGCAGACGGATCATATTAAGATTGTCCGGTCGGCTGATGATATTGATGTTGGAGATGGCGACCGTCACTACCCGCCGCCAGAGAAGCCGTTTAATCGCCAGGGCGCTGGCGATGGCGTCGGGATCGGCGTTGATATGGATCAGAACTCGATCCGTTCCGGTAAACTGTTCATAAAATCGTTTGATTTTCTGTTTATTGGAAGCGATCACGAAAAACTGGGTCCTTTGAGGGCCGATAAATCCGCTTCTATTATAGAGATGATCTTTTGCCCGAGATCGGAATGGCCATCGATAAACTGCTGAAACGCTTCGGCTGGGATCACCATAACCGCGCCTTCTGTCAGCGCCGTGACGTTGATCTGATAATTAAGAGGACCGGTTACACAAGAAACGCCCAGAATAGCCCCACCTTCATGGATCGTCATGGCCCGGCCGTCATCGGCATGCAGCATAAAGTCCCCGGAAATACTGATATAAAAATGGTTTGCCGCATCACCCTCCCGGACTAACAACTCCCCTTCAAAAACACTTGTGATATAACAAATTGAAATAAAATCATCTATTTGTTCGGATGTCAGCCCTTCAAACAGATCCAGTTTTTTTATGGTTTCATAGTCTGGGTGCATAATAATTTTTTCCGCCCGCTTCCCGGTTATCGGCTGTTGCGCTAAAAAGTCCGCTTTATTTTCACTGTTTATGATTAAATATCGAGCACACTGACCTCAAGGGCGTTATTCTGGATAAAATTACGCCTGGGCTCCACTTCATCGCCCATCAGGACGGTAAAAATATCATCGGTTTCCACAACATTTTCCACCTTAACCTGAAGCAGGTTCCGGGTTTCCGGGTCCATGGTCGTCTCCCAGAGCTGGATGGGATTCATTTCACCCAACCCTTTGTAACGCTGGATAGATACCCCTTTTTTCCCCTCCTCGATCAGGTGTTGAATCAGTTTCTGCTTGTCTTCGATGATCACGGGCTCTGTTTTTTTCTCCACGGATGATACATAAAACGGTGGATGGTTGCGCTCCGATATTTTTTTAAACAACACCAACGCGTTCTGATAATCCGCTGAATAAACCAGCCCCCGGCCGATCTTGATGGGATTCTGGTTTTTGCTTGCAGCGCCGGCGAACAATTCATTTAATATATCGACTTCGGCGTATACCACACTCATTTCATTAACATTGCGCTCTTCATGCCATTCCACATCGCCGGCATCATAGCCGTTACGCTTCAGCAGAGATTGAAGTTCATTCATTTTTTCCCGGTCCTGAAGAAAGGTTTTGTCTTCCACCCCGGTTTTCATTAATAATTCGGCAAGGTCTTGATAAATTCCCTGCTTTTCAAGCCGCTGAAGGGCGAAATACAATTCCGCCAGATTGGATATGAAAATAAAGAGCTCATGACCCGACAGGCTAGTGTCCGGATTTTTGGTTTCCACGACTTTCTGGTCGCAGGCCCGTTTCAGAATATAGTCGGTGTATTCTTTTTCATCCTTGAGATAGATTTCATTCTTGCCTTTTCCCACGCGGAAAAGGGGGGGCTGGGCAATGTATAAATAACCTTTTTCGATGATTTCGGGAATCTGGCGGTAAAAAAACGTCAGCAGCAGGGTACGGATATGCGACCCATCCACATCCGCGTCGGTCATAATGATGACTTTGTGGTATTTTATTTTATCAATATCAAATTCTTCAGGGCCGATGCCGGTGCCAAGGACGATAATGAGGTTTTTGATTTCCTCGCTGCGGAGCAATTTGTCAAACCGCGCTTTTTCCACATTTAAAATTTTTCCCCTCAAAGGCAGGATGGCCTGGGTTTTCCGATCCCGGCCGAGTTTGGCGGAGCCTCCCGCGGAATCTCCCTCAACAATAAAAACCTCTCGATCCGCCGGGTTGCTGGCCTGGCAATCAGCCAGTTTTCCAGGCAGGGTTGAATCCGACAGCAGCCCTTTGCTTCTAACCAGGTCCCGTGCCCGTTTGGCCGCATCCCTAGCCCGGGCCGCCTCGGCCGCCTTGGCGATGATTTTTTTTCCAATTATAGGGTTTTCTTCGAAAAAAACCGCTAATTTTTCGTTCAACAGGGATTCAACAACCCCCTTAACATCACTGTTGCCGAGTTTGGTCTTGGTCTGCCCTTCAAACTGGGGGGACATGATACGCACACTGACAATGGCGGTCAGGCCTTCCCGAACATCATCCCCGCTGATTTTAGATTTGAGATTCTTGGTCAAATCCGCTGTAGCGGCATACTGGTTGATGCACCGGGTTAGGCCGGTCTTAAAACCGACCAAGTGAAAACCACCCTCTATTGTATTGATATTATTTGCAAAAGATAAAAGTTTTTCATTAAACGAATCATTATATTGAATGGCAACTTCCACCTGGGTGTTGTTTTTTTCGCCTTCGATCAGGATCGGCTCATGAAGCGGGGTCTGGCGACGGTTTAAATATTGCACATACTCGGACAGACCACCGTCGTATTTAAAGCTTTCCTTTTTATCCGATCGTTCATCTTCTATGGTGATGGTCAGACCTTTGTTTAAAAAAGCCAGTTCCCGCAGTCGCCTTGACAAGATATCATAACTGAATTCATCTGTTGTCAGTACCTGGATATCCGGTTTAAAACGAATCTTTGTACCCCGACGATCGGTTTCCCCTTTAATGAGCAACTCCGAGGTTTTATGCCCCCTCACATAGGTTTGATAATAAATTTTACCGTTTAAATGGATCTCGACTTCCAGTAATTCCGAAAGGGCATTGACCACGGAAACCCCCACCCCGTGCAGGCCGCCGGAAACCTTGTATGAATCATGGTCAAACTTGCCGCCGGCATGCAGTTTGGTCAGGACCACTTCCACTGCCGGCATATTTTCGGTTTTATGCATACCCACCGGGATACCCCGGCCGTTGTCACTGACGCTCACACTTTTATCCGTGTGGATGATCACGTTAATGGTATCGCAAAAGCCCGCCATTGCCTCGTCAATACTGTTGTCCACAATTTCATATACAAGATGGTGCAGTCCTTCCACATCCACGTTGCCGATATACATGGCCGGACGGATGCGGACTGCTTCAAGACCTTTTAAAACATTGATATTGTCTTCATCATACTTAGAATTTTGATTTATATTAATCATTTACGAATACCCTTAATTAATTTTATTTTTATATTTTCATCGGCATAATGATATTTAAATAGGTATTATCGTTTTCCGCGCGCAGCACACACGGTTTTTCCCGATCTTTTATATTCAGCAACACCGTATCTTTTTCATAAAAAGCCATGGCCTCGATGAAATATCTCGGATTATAGACCGCATCAAACGGTTCGCGTTGATATTTTATTTCCAGAGTTTCCTTTGACTCACCTATTGTCGGATTGACCACGCGAACCAAAAGTTGATCATTTTCAAAATGAAAATTTACCCCCCGGTATTCATCGGATGTCATAATCGACATTCGTTTGAGCATCATTGAAAAAAGGTCTCTGGGCAGCTCGATATCATAAATATCTTCTAAAACAAGCAGCTCCCTGTAATTCGGAAAATCCCCGTCGAGCAGGTTTAAAATGATGATTTCATTTTCTTTTTTAACGATAAAATGATTTCCCTGAACGCCGATTTCAACATCAAGTCCGGGATCAAGAAACTTATTTACCTCCGTAAGCCCTTTTTTTGGAATGATGATTTTTTCCCCAAAGGCCGGCTTATCCATTCTTTCAACAATATAATCCATTTTTGACAGTCGCCGGATATCAGTTGACACCATGCGCACGATATCTTGGTCGTTTTCATCAATATGTTCCAGAAGCACGCCGATAAGATGCTCCCGCTTCTCGTCTCCACCGACGCCGATAATCACCGCCTTATCAATCATGCGCTTAAAATCGCCTGAATTTATTTTAAAAAACACAATATCGGATATTTTTGGTATTTCGGGAAATTCTTCCGGATCCATCCCGACCAGATGATATTCCACGGAATCGGATGATATTTCGATCCACTGATTTTCAAGTTCCTTTATTTTTATGGTTTCCATGGGAAATGTCTTTACAATATCACTGAATTTTCGAGCATTTACAGCGACCATTCCGTCCTTTTCAACAATCGCCGGATAAATACCCTCAAAACCGGTTTCAAGATCGGTTGCGGATATGGTAACTTTATCTTTTTGAGCACGGATCAAAACGGTTTCAGTAATGGCCAGACTTGATTTTCGGCCGGCGATACCCTGCAGGCGTGTGAGCGCATCGGATATATCATTTTTATTGATTACAAAATTCATGTGATCCTCTTTTTTTATATTAATAAAGAAAAATAATATTAATTAAGAAATGTTGATAATGATGATAAAATTTTAATATTTTGATTTTCATATTAATTTCGTAGAAAAAAAAGAACAAAACAGTGTTTACATGTTTGATGGAAATGTCATCTTTCTGACAGGTTTGCTGCAAATGTTAAAAACTATTCGGTTATTGACAAAATATCAATATTAAAATCAAAGACACTTGTATTGATATTTAACCAATATTAAAATTTCGGTAGAGAGCCTCTCTGTTTACTGAAAAGGACAAACATGGATTTTAAAAAAATTTATTATCAACCCATTGTGTGGTGGTCCTGCCAGGTAGGTCTAATTCTGATCGCCGGTTTTTTTCTGGTGTTCGGCATCCAGTTGTGTATTCAGGCCTATTCTCTGGATGATCCTTATTTTTTCATTCTGACATTTTTTTCATCCAACCTTATTATATTGGTAAGCGTGGTGATTTTGATCGGTCTGGTGCTTAATATGATCAGCGTGTATCGGATATTGAATAAAGATGAAAAAAATAACACATAATTAAAATTCAATATTGCCGGGTGTACGGGGAAAAGGGATGACATCCCGGATATTGGTGATACCGGTGATGAGCATGATTAAACGGTCAAAACCAAGTCCATAACCACTGTGGGGAACACTGCCGTAACGCCGTGATTCCAGATACCACCAGTAATCATCCTGTTTTAAGCCGGCTTCCGCCATCCTTTCGGAAAGAACGTCAAAGCGGTCCTCCCGCCGGCTTCCACCGATGATTTCTCCGATCCGGGGAACAATAACATCCATAGCCCCTACAGTTTTCTCATCATCATTGACCCTCATATAAAAAGGTTTGATGGAAGCGGGGTAATTATAAATAATGAGAGGGCCGTTGAAATGATCTTCGCAAAGATAGCGCTCATGCTCGGTTTGAAGATCCGATCCCCAATCAATGTCATATTGAAATATTTTGTTTGAATTTTTCAGAATATCGATCGCTTCCGTATATGTGAGGCGGATAAAATTACTGGAAGCAATTTTATTTAAAGTAGTTAACAGGGTTTTATCCACATAGGCGCTGAAAAGTTCAAGATCGTCAGCACAATGGGTGAGCGCGCGGTTTACAAGATAACGGATAAATGATTCGGCATGGGCCATATTTTGGTCAAGATCACAGAAGGCCATCTCCGGTTCAACCATCCAGAATTCCGCCATATGGCGGCTGGTATTTGAGTTTTCCGCCCGAAAAGTGGGGCCAAAAGTATAAACATCCCCAAGAGCCAGGGCAAGCATTTCCGCTTCCAGTTGTCCGGATACGGTTAAAAAAGCAGGTTTTTTAAAAAAATCAAACTGATAGTCTGTTTCACCCGATATTTTCGGAAGATTTTCCATATCCATAGAGGTAACTCTAAAAAGCTGACCGGCCCCTTCACAATCCGATCCGGTAAGTATCGGCGTGTGTATATAAAAAAAACCATGATCCTTAAAAAATTGATGGACCGCTGAACTTAGAGCGGATCGGATGCGGAAAACAGCGCCGTATTTATTGGTGCGGGGTCTTAAATGACAGATTTCACGTAAAAATTCATCGGAATGACGTTTTTTCTGTAAGGGAAAGCTATCCGGCGCCAATCCGTGGATTTCAATGGCGGATGCTTCAATTTCCCATCTCTGCCCCTTCCCGGGAGACTCTCGCAACACGCCGAAAACGGTAACGGCCGATCCCGTGGAAAGCTTTTTAACCGCCTCATAATTTTTAAGGGTATCATCGGCGATCACCTGAATGTTGCTTCGGCAGGACCCATCATTGATTTCCATAAAAGAAAAGGTTTTGGCGTCGCGCCGGGTCCGAACCCAACCGCTGATACACACAAAATCAATAGGGTTTATGGATGCCAGAAGAGAAGCGATTTTATTTCTATTCATAATAATCTTGTTTTTTTGATAATAATGATAAACTCTTAAAAAAATATTTTTCGCTCATTTTTTAAATAAAAACGATATATAACATTAAACATGAAATAGAGCAACGGGTTTTAAACGCGTCTTAAAGGGTTTTAATTTTTTAATCAATAAAACAGAATCATCTTGACATTGTTTTTGATTTTAAATATTAAAATACCCTTTTATGTTTTAGTTTTTTATTTTTATAAAAAACGGATTTTTACATCGTTTAATTAAACAAACGGGAATGATTTAAACCGTCTTTAGAGAGAATAGGCAGTGGATACAATTTCAACGGAAAAAAAACAGCGTCTTTCCCAAAACTGGTTTTCCGTTATTATTAATACCTATCCTACTGAATCAAAAGCATTTTTTGGAAAAAACAAGGATTTGTTCGCCAATCCGGTGGGCAACACCATTAAACGAAATATTGAGCGGCTGACCCATGAGGTTCTCCTGTTGGATCTAAACAGGGACCATGTTAAAGAAGCCCTGGAACCGATTATTCGCATACGGGCAGTACAGGAATTTTCAATATCTGATGCGTTGGCTTTTATTTTTGCATTTAAGACCATTTTCCGGAAAGAAAATCCATCATTGTCGCAAACGGAAGAAGGCCGTCTATATCTTGAGGCGCTGGACGCCAATATCGACGAGATCGTCCTGATGGCTTTAGATATATACATGTCCTGCAAGCATAAAATTTATACATTAAGAATTAATGAAGCCAAAAAGCATGTCCGGCAATTGCTCATCAAAAAAAACCTGATGTGCGAAGTGCCGGAGACGGGTGTGGAAATCATCCGCTGATCAAATTTATTATATATATTGTAAACCAGTAGAAAGAGGTGCGTGCCCATGAATGTGCATTACTTGTATTCCCTCCTGGCGGTGATCATCCTCGGGTTGATTGCGTATGCGGGATCCGAGGGAGCGGGGCTGACATGGCTTTTCGGATTGGTAATACCCTATGTCGCTTTATTGATCTTTATTGTGGGGTTTGCCAACCGGGTATGGGGCTGGGCCAAATCCCCCGTGCCGTTTCGCATTCCCACAACTGCGGGCCAGCAGAAATCCCTGGACTGGATTAAATCTTCCTCTATCGACAACCCCAGCAGCACCCCTGGCGTGATCATGCGGATGGCGCTGGAAATTTTTCTTTTCCGGTCCCTGTTTCGCAACAGCCGTGTCGAGATCAGCGGTGACCGGCTGTCTTATAAATGGGTGATCTGGCTGTGGTTGTTTGCCATCCTGTTTCACTATTCATTTCTGGTGGTGGTTATCCGGCATATGCGTTTTTTCCTGGAACCGATCCCTTTTGTCATCCTGATGATCGATAAGGTAGACAGTATTTTCCAGGTCGGCAGTCCTGTGGTTTATCAGTCCGGCGTGGTGCTGTTTGCGGCCGCCACGGTTCTGCTGCTCCGGCGGGTGTTTGTCCCCAAAGTCAATTATATTTCAAGGGCCGCGGACTATTTTCCCCTGTTTCTGATCATCGGGATCGCTTTTACCGGTATTGTGATGCGGTATTTCGCCAAAGTGGATGTTGTCGGGGCCAAGGAACTGGCCATGGGCCTGGTGACGTTCAGCCCCGGAATCCCGGATGCATCGATTGGCGGTATTTTTTACGCCCATCTTTTTCTGGTGTGCGTTCTGCTGGCCTATATCCCGTTTAGTAAACTGATGCACATGGGCGGGATTTTTCTGAGCCCGACCCGGAACCTTGCCAATAACAGCCGGGCGAAACGGCACGTCAATCCATGGAATAACCCCGTAAAGGTTCACACCTATGAAGAATACGAGGATGATTTCAGGGACAAAATGATAGAAGCAGGTCTGCCTGTGGAGAAGGAGTAGATATGGCTGATTTTCCAAAACCAAAGGAGATGTTTGATTCAATCGATTACGCGCTTCCTGAAAAGCAATGGGAGGATGTGCCGCCGGATCTTTCCCCGGGAAATTTCTGCTATCCCACTAAGCGAAAAAACCTTGAGTATTTAGGTCTTCCCGCCAACAAGGACGAGTGGAGCCCGTCGGATGAGGACTGGAATCTTCCGGATAACTGGCAGACCATTATTCATGAAGGATTTAAGGACCTTTTGGGAAAATACCGGTCCCTTAAAATTTTCATGGATACCTGCGTCCGGTGCGGGGCCTGCGCGGACAAATGCCATTTTTTCATCGGCACGGGTGATCCCAAAAATATGCCGGTCCTCCGGGCCGAACTCCTCAGATCCGTTTACCGGAATGATTTCACCATGGCCGGCAAGATCCTGGGTTCTATTGGCGGGGCGCGAAAACTGACCAAAGACGTCATCAAGGAGTGGTTTTCCTATTTTTATCAGTGCTCGGAATGCCGGCGCTGTTCCGTTTACTGCCCCTACGGCATCGACACGGCGGAAATCACCATGATGGGCCGGGAACTACTGACCCTGCTGGGGCTCAACATCAACTGGATTCTTGAACCCGCGGCCAACTGTTTCCGCACCGGCAACCATCTGGGCATCCAGCCGCACGCGTTTAAAGAAATGGTGGAGTTTTTCTGCGACGATATTGAAGATATCACCGGTGTGCGCGTCAATCCAACGTTTAACCGCAAAGGCGCGGAAATTTTGTTTGTCACCCCATCGGGCGACGTGTTTGCCGATCCGGGCACCTATACCATGATGGGCTACCTGATGCTGTTTGAGCATATCGGGCTGGATTACACACTGAGCACATACGCGTCAGAGGGCGGCAACTTCGGCCTGTTCACCTCCGCTGATATGATGAAACGCCTAAACGCCAAAATGTATGCGGAATCCAAACGCCTGGGCGTCAAATGGATACTCGGCGGCGAGTGCGGCCACATGTGGCGAGTGATTAATCAGTACATGGAGACCATGAACGGCCCCGCGGATTTCCTGGAAGTTCCGGTATCTCCCATTACCGGCACCCGGTTTGCCAATGCCGCTTCCACCAAAATGGTCCACATCGCGGAATTCACGGCCGATCTGATCCGCAACAACAAGCTGAAGCTGGACCCGAGCCGCAATGATAAAAATATTGTGACGTTCCACGATTCATGCAACCCCGCACGGGGCATGGGGCTGTTTGATGAGCCCCGTTATGTGCTCAAAAATGTGTGCAATAATTTTTACGACATGCCCGAGAGCACCATAAGGGAACAAACTTTCTGCTGCGGTTCCGGTTCCGGTCTGAATACCGAGGAAATCATGGATCTCCGGATGCGGGGCGGCCTGCCCCGGGCCAATGCGGTTCAGTATGTGCATGATAAGTATGGGGTAAACATGCTGGCGTGCGTCTGCGCTATTGACAGGGCCGCCCTGCCGCCGCTGATGGATTACTGGGTGCCGGGCGTCGGCGTTACGGGTCTACACGAGCTTGTGGGGAACGCGCTGGTCATGGAAGGCGAAACCGAGCGGACCGTCGATCTACGTCAGGAACCCCTGAAAGAAGAGGAGGAAGACGCTGATGAATGATAGAAATTACATCATCATCGGACTTGTTGTATTTTTTGCACTGCTGACTTTTCCCGTCTGGTACAATCTCGGGTCTGCTTCGTCGGCCCCGGAAGTGGTGCTTACGGAAAAGGCCAAAGAGGCAAAAATCTGCATTGAAGATGCTGATTTCATGAGAAGGGAGCACATGCAGATCTTAAATAACTGGAGAGACAAGGTGGTCCGTGAAGATAAACGGACCTATTCCGGCAAGGACGGTAAAGAGTATGATGTCAGTCTTTCCAACACCTGTATGGATTGCCATTCCAACAAGGCTGATTTTTGCGATAAATGCCATACATACACAGCGGTCGATCCCTATTGCTGGGACTGTCACACATATCCGGAGGTGACAAAGTGATGGAAAACACCCGAAGAAAATTTTTAAAACTTACCGGCGTATCGGTCCTCGGACTGTCGAGTCTGTCTGTTATGGATGTTCTGGACGCTAAAAAAGCAGGGGCAGCGGCAGATGCGGACCCCTACGCCTATCCGGAAAAAGCACTTACGGCCCAAAGGTGGGGAATGGTGGTAGACACCCGGAAGATTGATGCCCGGACCACCAAAAGAATCATCGATGCCTGCCATACGGCCCATAATGTTCCTGATTTTTCAGATCCGAACCTGCCCGGGTTTTCACCCGCCAACGCCCGGCATACCGTTAAATGGATATGGGATGAGACTTACGACCATGTGTTTCCGGAAAAAGCGGACGAATTTCTGGCGGACCGGTTGAAAAAGCTCCCGATTCTCACGCTTTGCAACCAATGCGCCAATCCGCCCTGTGTCCGCGTGTGTCCCACAAGGGCGACCTTTAAACGTGAGGACGGCATCGTGATGATGGATTTTCATCGGTGCATCGGTTGTCGTTTCTGTATGGCCGCATGCCCCTATGGGTCCAGGAGTTTTAATTTCAGGGATCCGCGGCCGGCTATTAAAAAAGAAAACAAGCAGTATCCGACCCGCATGAAGGGGGTTGTTGAGAAGTGCAATTTCTGCGAGGAACGACTGGCAGTGGGCAAGCAGCCGGCTTGCGTGGAAGTTTCAAACGGTGCTCTGGTTTTTGGCGATCTTGCTGACCCGAATTCCGAGGTCAGAAAACTCTTGAACACGAATTACGCCATCCGCCGGAAACAGAGCCTGGGAACAAACCCATCGGTATATTACATAGTATGAGGTAGGTTATGCTTGAACGGGCGTTAAACGGATCAAAACATTATTGGATTTGGATTTTTTTCCTGCTGGGCGTTATCGGCGTGGGATTCGGTTTTTATATGCGCCAGCTCGATGTGGGACTTGGAATTACCGGGTTGAGCCGCGATGTGTCCTGGGGGTTTTATATTGCCCAGTTTACGTTTCTGGTCGGGGTTGCGGCCTCGGCGGTTATGCTGGTGATTCCCTATTATCTACATGATTACAAGAAGTTCGGCCGCATTATGCTGCTCGGGGAGTTTCTGGCGGTCTCTTCCGTGATCATGTGTCTGCTCTTTATTATTGCGGATCTCGGTATGCCCATGCGGTTGCTTAACGTGCTGCTCTATCCGACCCCGAATTCCATGCTCTTTTGGGACATGATCGTTCTTAACGGGTATCTGGTGCTTAATATCGTCATCGGGTGGAACGTGCTGGACGCGGAACGCAATTCCGTTGCCCCTGCTAAATGGTTAAAACCATTGATTTATTTATCTATACCATGGGCCATTAGTATTCATACGGTCACGGCTTACCTTTACTGCGGTCTGCCCGGCAGAGGGTTCTGGCTGACGGCCGTACTGGCCCCCCGTTTTCTGGCGTCCGCCTTTGCCGCCGGCCCCGCCTTCCTGATCCTTCTCTGTCTGCTCGTTCGGAAACTGACGAATTTTGATCCAGGCCGGGAACAGATTCAGACCTTGGCGAAAATCGTTACCTACGGCATCATCGCCAATGTGTTCTTTTTTCTCTGTGAGGTTTTCGTGGTCTTCTACAGCCAGAATCCCGAGCATATGGATCATTTTATTTACCTG
>QZJS01000109.1 GCA_003597945.1 Desulfobacteraceae bacterium
AGGATCGCCCTTGGACGCGCGGGATGGGCGCCCGAAGATCTGGATCTGATCATCTTCGGCACCTTGAGCCCGGACCTTTTTTTTCCTGGATCAGGATGCCTGCTTCAAGCCAAGCTTGGCCTGTCTTCAACCCCCGCCATCGATATCCGTCAGCAGTGCACCGGATTTTTATACGGGATGCAGATCGCCGATGCCTATATTAAAAGCGGTTATGCAAATAAAATCCTGCTGGCCGGTGCCGAGGTCCACAGCACCGGGCTGGATATGTCCACCCGGGGACGGGATGTGACGGTGATTTTTGGAGACGGGGCCGGCGTGGTCTGCCTGGAGGGCGTGGAAACCGAGGATAATATCGGCGTTCTTGCCGTAGATCTGCATGCGGAAGGAAAATACGCCGAATCGCTGATGGTAGAGGCGCCCGCAAGCCGGCTCATGCCCCGGATCACGCATGAGATGATCGACGATGCCCGCCATTGGCCCAGCATGGACGGCCGCACGATTTTTAAACTCGCGGTACAGCGGCTTCCGGAAGTCACCAAAACCGTGCTGGACAGGGCCGGATTGACCCTTGCCGATATCGACATGTTCTTTCCCCATCAGGCTAATCTGAGGATCAATCAATTCTTTCAGAAGACCCTTGAAATCCCGGATGAGAAAATATTCAACAACATCCAGCGGTACGGCAACACCACCGCCGGCAGCATTCCCATTGCCTTGGATGAAGCCCTTGAACAGGAACTGGTGGGCAAGGGCAGCACCGTCATCTTCTGCGGCCTGGGCGCGGGCCTGACCTGGGGTGCCATGATCTACCGATTTTAAAAAGATGAATTCGCAAAAATTTGATTGTTCGACTTTTCGCGATTCTGTTAAAATAAAGTTTCCAGATAATACCGCTGAATCGGATCCGGGACATCGAATTGATATCCCGGATTTTTATTTTTTTCAGCCATCTGTTTGCGGATGTCGGTGGCCATGACTTTTCCCAGTTCCACGCCGAACTGGTCGAAGGGATTGATGTCCCAGACAAAGGCTTCAAACACGGTCTTGGCCTCGTAAAACGCCAGGAGCCGGCCGATGTTTTCGGGCGACAGTTCACTGATAACAATGGTTGAACTCGGTCGGTTGCCCGGAAAGGATCTGGCCGGATTTTGATGCTGACTGCCAAGGGCCAGAGCCTGGGGCTGGGCGATGAGATTGGCCCAGAGTTCCTGATGGTTGGTGACGCCTTTGTAGGTAGCCGGAAACTTGGTGTAATGGGGTTTTTGAACCCCGATAAAATCAATGGGAAAGGCGCGGCCCTGATGGGCGAGTTGAAAAAAGGAGTGCTGGGCATTGGTGCCGGGTTCGCCGAAAACGATATTGCCGCAATCCACCCCCACTGGTTGGCCGCCGGTGGTGACGGATTTGCCGTTGCTTTCCATGGACAACTGCTGAATATGGGGGGCGAGTTTGGAAAGTGGCGAGGAATAGGGGATCAGCCCGCAGGCCGGGTAATTCAGGAAATTGTTGTTCCAGACGGAAATCAAGGCGGCGATCAAGGGAATATTTTCGCTTTCCGGCGCGGTTTCGGCATGGATATCCATTTCTTCGGCGCCTTTTAAAAATCGCTCAAACCGGTCATACCCGAGATAAAGGGAAAGGGGCACGCCGCCCACGGCTGATGTGACGGAAAACCGTCCGCCGATATAATCAAACATATGAAATGTGGCGAGCATCGGGTTGGACAAGTCATCACCCGGGCTTCCCTTGCTGGTTACCGTTATCACGTGTTTCCGGGGATCCAGGTTGTGTTGCTTAAGGTATTCATAGGCCTGGTTGGCATTGGCATTGGTTTCGGTGGTGGTATAGCTTTTGGAGATGATGACCCAGAGAGTGGTCTCGGGCAGGATGCGGGAGGCGATGTTGCCGAAGTTGTCGATATCCACGTTGGAGAGAAAATGTAGGGAGATTCCCTTGTCGGCAAGTCCGGAAAGGGCGGTTGACACGAATTCCGTGCCGAGATAAGAGCCGCCGATGCCGATGACCACGATATCCTTAAACATCGATCCTTTTTCCGCGCGGATCTGTCCGGAATGAACGCCGTCGGCGAATTTTCGGATATCATCGCGGATGCGAACGATATCGGGCATGACATCCTCGCCCTGATCCATAACCGGCCCGGGAGCAAATTTTCGCGTGGCCGTGTGCAGAACGGCCCGATCCTCAGTGAGATTGAGATGCGCGCCCCGGGTCATTTCCTTAAATTTTGCTTTTATCTGCCGCTGTTGGGCAAGCGCCATCAAAAGATTAAAAATTTCCCGGTTTATTCTCTGGCGGGAAAAATCATAAAAAAGTCCCGCGGCATCAATGGAAAAATGCCTGAGCCGGTCCGGGTCCGTTAACAGATGCTTCAGATGGTTGTCGGGCAGGTCCATGGTTGTTGCCCGGGATTCGAGGGACTGCCAGGTCGGAAGGGATGTCAAAGATTGCGGGCTCATCATTTTTTCTCCTCATTCAATCAGTTTGCCGAGTAATTCCGTCAGAATCTGTTCGGCCTTGTCGGGCGCCACCCGGCAGGCGCCGGCCGCCGCGTGACCGCCGCCGCCGTAGGGCAGCAGCATCGTGCCGATATTGATATCAGATGTTGTATTGAGAATGGATTTGCCCACGGAAAATGTCACTTTATGGTTTTTACGGTCATACCGGATCAGCAGCGAGAGGTTGCATTCGGGATAAAACGCGTAAGGCAGGAAACGGTTTCCCGGATAAATTTTTTCAATATTTCGAAAATCGAGCACGATCACATTGCGGTGAATCGCGGCTGAAGACTTCACCATGTCCGCGTATTGCCGCTGAAACGCGAAATAACATTCCGCGCGTTCCCGGCAGTCCGATGTTAAAAGGATATCATGGACAGGCATCTGTCCGCAAAGATCAATCAGTTGGAGTTTAAACTGATTTTCCGGCAAACAAAATTTTCCCCAGGCTTCGATATGGGAGCGCTGATCCACTAAAAAATTCAGCAACACCCAGCCTTCGGGTTTTAAGATTTCATCCCTTGTAAATTTCCCGGAATCCGCCTTATCCACCGCGGCCATCATCTCATCAAAAAAACCGGGAAATCGTGATTTGCCGCCGAAATGCTCATAGACTACCCGTGCCGCGGAAGGGGCAGTGGGATCGATGATGCGCCGGGGGTTTTCATCGATCCGGAGGGTTTCGGAAACATGGTGGTCAATGGCCAGATGCACACCGGAAACAAATGGAAGATTGGTGATGATATCGCGCGCGCTTACCGGGATCTTATTTTGCTGCAACAACCCCGGATCATCGATTAATTCAATTTTATCTATCATATCGAGATGTTTTAATAATACGGCGCAAATCAGGCCGTCAAGGTCTCCCCGGGTGAGGAGGCGATAGCGGGTAGTGGCGGTCATGTTTAATTCCTATCATTTTGACGTTTTGTGCAAAAAAATCCCATCAGGTGGGCAAAGGACTTTTGCATGGCATCAATTTTTTGATTTATAAGAGCAGCCATCATCGTTTTTAATGAGCATCCATAATACGGACAGTTCCGTCATGCCTGATGTTTATCAAAATATCTTATTGATCGCAAGCGACGATTCGGTTAATGTTTCTGCCTGATTGTCGGCGATGGAAAAAATATATTTAGAAGCTGGCTTCTACGCTGCTTCGTCGTTTACGATAAGCAATGCGGTTTTTTCATGAAGCTTGTTGCAGCCTGTTGTGTATATCGCACAACAGGAATTAAGGAGAGCGCATGGCCCAGGAGATGCCCCAAATAAAACGCGCGCTGCTGGAAAAAGGCGTACGCATGCCCAACCCGGACAGCGTCGATATTGCAGAAGATATCCAGCCTGAGCGGATCTCCGGAAACGGTGTTGTTCTTCATGGCGGGACCCGTCTGATTGGAAGCCGAACCTTGATTTCAGACAACGCGATCCTGGGTTATGAACAGCCCGTTACCGTGGAAAATTGTTACATCGGCCCGACGGTGCATTTAAACGGCGGATTTTTCCGTGAGGCCGTCTTTTTAAAAGGTGTATCAATGGCTTCGGGGGCGCATGTGCGCGAGGGATGTATTCTTGAGGAGTACGCGAGCGCCGGCCATTGCGTGGGGATCAAGCAGACCATCCTGTTTCCTTATGTCGCTCTCGGCTCCCAGATCAATTTCTGCGACTGTCTGATGAGCGGCGGCACCGGCCGGAAAAATCACAGCGAAGTGGGGAGTTCATATATTCATTTCAATTTCACCCCACAACAGGATAAGGCAACGCCGACTTTAATCGGCGATGTTCCTCGGGGGGTGATGCTGGATCAGCCTCCCATTTTTCTGGGCGGGCAGGGCGGCCTGGTGGGTCCGGCACGCCTGGGATTCGGCATCACCATTGCCGCGGGCACGATTTTCAGAAAAGATGAGCTCCGCTCCAATCGACTGATCTTTGAAGCCCCGGCCCGGGGGGGCAATATCGCCTACAGGCCCGGCGCCTACCGGAACATCCGGCGGATTGCCGTCAACAACCTGATCTATATCGGCAATCTTTTAGCCCTTAAGCAATGGTATATCCATGTCCGGGGTCAGTTTGTCTCCGATGATTGTCCGGCCGCATTGCACGAAGGTCTCCTGGCCGTACTGGCGGCCGGTATTGCCGAGCGGATGAAAAGGCTGGAGGAATTTGTTCAAAAAGCAGATCATGCCGATAATGAAAACACCGACAATGGCTTGGGGCCATCCCCGGCAGTCGAGTTGGCCCGGCAATGGCCTGAGATCGCGGCAGTAATTGAAAAACACAGCATGAGCAACGGCGACGACCGCGCAGGGGAGGTATTTTTAACCGCTGTCGGGAACGCCCGGCAAAAATGGGGAGCGGATTATCTCAGGGTGATCCACGACATAGACGAGCAATCCCGTCTGAATGGGACACAATGGTTGCAACAGATAATAGACAGCGCGGTCCGGGAATCGTTATCCCAGATACCATCTTTTGGCCCGTTGGAAAAGGAAACCCTTTCATGAAACAGCGATTGTTCGGCACGGACGGTATCCGGGGCATTGCCAATCAATATCCCATCACGCCGGAACTGATGGTCAAGCTTGGCAGGGCCGTGACTCGCATGCTGCGATCCGACAACGGGCCGGTGGTCCGGATTCTGATCGGCAGAGATACGCGTATTTCCGGAGATATGATCGAATGCGCGGTGGCATCCGGCATCTGTTCCGCTAATGGAGAAGTGTCCCTTGGGGGCGTACTTCCCACGCCTGCCGTGGCCCATTTGACGGTAGCCGGGGGGTTTGACGCCGGCATGATGATTTCCGCGTCCCACAATCCCTATCATGATAATGGGGTTAAAATTTTCAATTCAAAAGGTTTCAAGCTGTCTGATGAACAGGAGGACGACATCGAAGCGCTTCTGGCCGATAATCACACGACAGCAATGAACCGATCCGACCGGACCGACGATATCGGGCCGGTCATCCGCATGACCGAACCGGATAGGGTGTATGCGGCTTTTCTCCGTCAGACCCTTCCAAAAGATTTTTCATTAAAAGGTCTGAAGGTGGTGCTGGATTGTTCCAACGGGGCGACGCATCATGTGGCGCCGCGTCTGTTTGGGGAACTCGGAGCTGAGGTTGCGACCCTGTTTGCCGATCCTGACGGCAGAAACATCAATGCGAATTGCGGAAGCCAGCACACCAGAACTTTACAGGAAAAAGTTCTGGAGCAGGGCGCCGACATCGGATTCGCCTTTGACGGGGACGGGGACCGGTTGATCGCGGTGGATGAAAACGGCAACAAGACCACCGGCGACCAGATCCTGGCGGTGTGCGCGCAATATTTAAAGGAAAACGGCCGACTGGAAAACAACCTGGTGGTCAGCACGGTCATGAGTAACGCGGGTCTGCACCAGGCGTTAAAGCAATTAAATATCCGTCACATGATCGCCGAAGTAGGGGACCGGTATGTACTGGAAAAAATGAGGACCCATGGGTCGATTTTAGGGGGAGAAGATTCAGGCCATTTGATTTTTCTGGATGTTCACACATCCGGAGACGGCATTCTCTCGGCCCTGCGCCTGCTTCAGATCATGCGGGAAAAACAGCGGCCCCTTTCTGAACTTGTCAAGATTATGATGGTTTACCCCCAGGTCCTGATGAATGTGGCGGTTACCCGCAAAGTCGATCTAAGCAGTATTCCGGAAATTGCAGACGCCATTAAAGCCGTGCAGTCCCGACTCAAAGACCGGGGCAGGGTGCTGGTGCGCTATTCCGGTACCCGACCCCTCTGCCGGGTGATGGTGGAAGGGCCGGATGCAGATGAGATCAAACGGTATTGTATTGAATTAATAGATGTTATTGAAAATAAGTTAAAGTAAAAAATAAATTATATTATTTTAACATTCTGATTTTTTATTTTTTTTGTAATGGGTACAGATTCAAAATCTGTACCCATTACAACACCACAATAACAATAATTTATAACGCTTATAACGCTGAGCTATTCCCTGTTGCCCAGGATATGCAGCAGCATGAGAAACATGTTGATGAAATCCAGGTAAAGGGAGAGTGCGCCGATGATCGCGCCTTTCCGGATCACGCCCGCCTCGAGATCCGCGGGCTGAGTCATGGCCATGTGCTTGAGCTTCTGGGTATCATAGGCGGTCAGACCGATAAACACGAACACGCCGATATAGCTGATGATCATGGCCATGGCGGAGCTGCCGATAAACATGTTGACCACCGAAGCGATGATAATCCCGATGAGCCCCATGAACATGAACCCGCCCAGAGAGGTCAGGTCCCGCTTGGTGGTCATTCCGTATACGCTGCACGCCAGAAAGGTGGCCGCGCAGACAAAAAAAGTGGATGCGATGGATGATCCCGTATATACAAGAAATATAAATGAAAGAGTTAAGCCGTTTAATGCGGCGTAGAGCACGAAAAGGCCGGTTGCCGTTGATGCCTGGATCTTGGCTACCCGGGCGCTCAGATAAAAAACCAGGCCGAGTTCCACGATAATCAGGCCGAAAAAGAGCATGGGATTGCCGTGAATCAGGCTCCGCATAACCGGGCTGTGGGCGGTAAAATAAGCGATAACGCCGGTAAGTCCCAGGCCGATGCCCATCCAGTTGTAAACGCTCTGGATAAAACTGTTGACGCGGATCTGGGTTTGCGCATCAGCGGCGTTGCGCTGAACGGAAAACGTGTCTGCCATTAAAACCTCCTGAAATTTTAAACGTTTTGATTAAACTTAACCGCTTAACCGGTTGAAACTAAAATTTTTGTAAAAAAATAACACCTGCATCCGGGATATGCAAGGGTTTTAGGTTCACAATTCCGGTCCACGCCGGACCAGAGAGGTCCGAAATCGGGGACCGGTTCGAAAAGATCATTATATCAGGTATGAAACCGACTGAAATTTATCAACACCTTAAAGATATCGCCGCAAAAATCGATATCGCGGTATCAGAACACAATTTCCGGGCCACCGGCATCAATGCCAGAAGCGGACTGTGCCGTGTCAGGGGCAGACAACGGTTCATCATGGACAAGCATTTGTCGGTGCGTGAAAAAGTCGACGTGCTCGGCGACTGCCTGACGGATTTTTCTTTAGATGATATCTATATTGTCCCGGCGGTGCGCAAATTCCTCGATCGATCCCGCAACACCTGACACGCAACACCTGAAATTTTTGACATATGGGTTGATTTATGTCATTATAATTTCAAGTCACCACGTTCTCATCTTTTTATCCATATAAACCTGTAAATTTTATAAGGAGGTTTATCATGGCAATTAAAGTTTTCATCAAACGCAGATACCCGAAAGACAAAGAAAAAGAATTGCTGGCGCAAATCCGTAAAATCCGAAAACGCGTTCCTGAGCAGCCGGGTTATATTTCCGGCGAATATTTGAAAGCCATTGACAGGGGTGATGAGATCACCACGATCAGCTCATGGTTTTCACATGATGACTGGCTGGCATGGATCGAAAGCGATGAGCGGAAGAAAATAGAAGCCGACATCAATTCCATCGACGGCGTCTCGTCTGAATACACCATTTATCGCTATATTAAAACCTGCTGACGGCGGCACTGTTTGATTTTGGCTCAGTCTTTTTAACGGCTATTGACTGATTAATAACATAATATCAATATATTAAAATATAAACCCTATAGTGTGTATCCGGGGTAGTGCGAAATTCCGCAACAAGGCCAATGCCCCATTTTTATGGTTTCATAAAAAAGTTTACATAATATTCATTATCAGACGTTATAAATTTATCAATTTTCAGGCGCCGGAATCACCGTATTCCGATTTCACAGTTATTGCCTGATATTTTCCATATTATCGGCCTGGAAATCGATTCCGCGCATCATCTTATCATCGGGACTGAATTTGGGATTGAATGCCGGATCGGTTTGTGTTAGCAAAAAAGTAATCAACATCCGACAATATATACGGACCCGTGAATGAACCCCAATAACCACATCAACGGCGACGGCGAACGCCGCATCTATACCGTCTCCCAACTCACCACAGCCATCAAGACGCTTCTGGAACAGAAATTCGCCCTGATCTGGGTCACCGGTGAAATTTCTAATTTTCGGGTGCCCGGCTCGGGCCATTATTATTTTACGCTCAAGGATGCGGATGCCCAGATCAATGCCGTGATGTTTCGGGGCCAGAACCGCAATCTCAGGTTTATGCCCGAAGACGGCATGAAGGTAACCGGATTCGGCCGGATCAGCCTGTATGAACCCCGAGGGGTTTATCAGATTATTATGGAATTTATAGAACCCGCGGGCATCGGAGCCCTTCAGGCCGCCTTTGAACAGTTAAAAGCCAGACTGACCGATGAAGGGCTGTTTGACCAAATCCATAAAAAACCGGTTCCATTTCTTCCCAAACGGATCTGCCTGATCACCTCGCCCACCGGTTCGGTGGTACATGACATGATCCGGGTAATCCACCGCCGGTATGCAGATATCGCCATTGATATTTATCCGGTCAGGGTTCAGGGCCCCGGGGCCGAGGCCGATATCGTCGCAGCATTAGACTTTGTCAATCAACGCGACAACGCAGATGTGGCCATCATCGCCCGGG
Source organism: Desulfobacteraceae bacterium (assembly GCA_003597945.1). Classification (GTDB taxonomy): domain Bacteria; phylum Desulfobacterota; class Desulfobacteria; order Desulfobacterales; family Desulfosalsimonadaceae; genus SURF-33. The sequence goes on from QZJS01000109.1 coordinate 9,109, forward strand.
GCGGCGGCTCCCTGGAAGATCTTGCGCCATTTAATTCAGAATCCGTGGCCCGGGCCATCTTTGCATCAGCCATTCCGGTCATATCCGCTGTGGGCCATGAAACGGATTTTACCATTGCCGATTTTGTCGCCGACCTGCGCGCGCCGACCCCTTCGGTGGCCGCCGAGCTGGTGGTTCCTGTTAAATCCGATCTCAAGCATCGGATAGTCCTGCTGCGCCGCCGGCTGGAATCCGGATGCCGGCGGATCATGCAGAATCATTTGCAATATATGAATAAACTGACCCGACGACTGGTACATCCAAAGAAAAAAACAGATGATCTCCGACTCCGGGTCGATGATATCACCGCCAGGCTTTATCGCCGGATGGAGCAATATATCCGTGTAAAAAGGGAAAGATTGTCCTGGCAGGCACATCGTCTGAATGCCTGTGATCCCCGGCAAAGCGTTCAGGCGTATCGAGATGCCGTCAGACGGTGCATGGATCGCCTGATCCTGCAGCAGGCAACGCATTTAAACACAAAAAGAATGGAACTTCAGGCCCTTAACGGCAAGCTCCACGCCCTGAGCCCGGCGGCGGTTTTAGACCGTGGTTTCAGCATCGCGCGATTGCTTCCGGAAAAAAAAATCATCACGGATGCAAAAACGGTCCCTAACGGAAAACTCATTGAGGTACTGCTTGCCAAAGGAAGCCTAACCTGTCGAGTTGAAAGGAAAACCATCGATGGCCAAGAAGACGTTTGAAGATTCCCTGGCCCAGCTTGAATCCATTGTAGAGGCACTGGAATCCGGGGACCTGCCCCTTGAAAAAGCCATTAAAACATTTGAGGAAGGGGTCCGCCTCTCCAGGTTCTGCTTTGAAAAGTTGGATGAAACGGAAAAAAAGATAAACCTTTTATTGAAGGATCAGGATGGAACTATTCGGGAAAACACGTTTTTTGAATCTGGAAACGAGCAGGAGAATGATTGAGTGAGCAATCCTTCTTCAACATCTTCCGGATCTTCTGGTTCCACATCCTTTGATCTTCCCAGATTTCTTGCGGATCAGCGCAACATTATCAATAAAAGCCTTGCCGGCATTATTGAACGTGAGTTTGACGATTCCCGCCTGTGCCGGGCCATGTCCTATTCCCTGATGGCGCCCGGCAAGCGTCTCCGGCCCATTCTCTGCCTGGCTGCGGCTGAAACCGTCGAGTGTTCTGATATCCGGTCTGATATCGGGTTTCCTCCGTTTCATGATGCCATGGTGACGGCGGCGTGCGCCATTGAAATGGTGCATACTTATTCCCTGATTCATGACGATCTGCCCGCCATGGACAATGATGAATTGCGCCGGGGCCAGCCCACATGCCATGTAAAATTTGATGAAGCCACGGCCATCCTGGCCGGAGACGCACTGCTAACACTGGCATTTGAAACCCTTTCGTCCCAGCGGGTCCTGGCAGCCGTCGTCCAGCCCGATATTTTACTTCAAATCATCGGCATTTTATCCCGTGCCGCCGGTTATAAAGGGATGATTGAAGGCCAGGTGCAGGATATGATTGCTGAAGGCAAAACCCTTGATCTTGAATCCCTCAAACGCATGCACAGTCTTAAAACCGGCGCCCTGATTTCCGCATCCATCACTATCGGTGCATTACTTGGCGGAGCAACCCCGGACCAGATCCGGCATCTGGACACTTATGCCCGCCACATCGGACTGGCGTTTCAGGTGGCAGATGATATCTTGAATGTCGAAGGAGACCCGGATAAAATGGGAAAGTCCGTGCGGACGGACCGGGATCGGAATAAATCAACATTTCCGGGAATTATCGGACTTGAACCATCAAAGCGCTTTGCCGATGAACTAATCAACAATGCCTTGCAAGCCATCAAAGTTTTTGGTACCAAGGCGGATGCGCTTTCGGCCCTTGCATCTTATGTGATTAGCCGAAAGCGGTAATTAGCATCTTATATATAATAATTTGGAGTATTTTAATTTGAGCCTGTTGGACATCATCCATTCACCGGCTGATTTAAAGCGGCTTCCGCGATCGGCCCTGCCCAAACTGGCCCTTGAAATCCGTAAACTCATCATTGAAACGGTTTCTAAAAACGGCGGCCACCTGGCGTCGAATCTCGGGGTTGTGGAACTGACGCTGGCCCTGCATTACGTGTTTGATCTGCCCAAAGACAAGATTGTCTGGGATGTGGGTCATCAGGCCTATACCCACAAAATTCTCACCGGCCGAAAAGACCGGTTTCCGACGATCCGACAGATGGGGGGCATCTCAGGATTTCCAAAAATCAGTGAAAGCCTTTATGACGCCTTTACCACCGGCCATTCCAGCACATCCATATCCGCCGGTCTGGGCATTGCCTGCGGCAAGCGGCTCAAAAACGAACCTGCCAAGGTCATCGCCGTGATCGGCGACGGATCCATGACCGCCGGGCTGGCATTTGAAGGACTCAATCAGGCCGGCGACATTCATGACGATCTCATCGTTATATTAAATGATAATGAACTCTCCATCGCTCCCAATGTCGGCGCCCTCTCCTCCCTGTTAAGCCGGACCTTTTCCGCCACTTATCTTCAGAATCTGCGAAAGGATCTGGGCGAGCTGATCCGTTCGGTGCCCCGCATCGGCCAGGATGCCTATCACTTTGCCAAACGGGCCGAAGAATCCTTTAAAACCCTGGTCACCTCCGGCATGCTTTTCGAGTCCTTTAACTTTGATTATTTCGGCCCCATCAAAGGCCACCGGCTCAATCATCTGATCGATATCCTCACCAATATCAAGATTCTTCGTGAGCCGGTGCTCCTGCATGTCACCACCCAGAAAGGCAAAGGCTACGAACCGGCTGAACAAAATCCGGTCTATTTTCACGGCGTCGGCAAGTTTGAAGTTGAAACCGGCGGCGTCAAGACGACAGCCGGCAAACCAATAGTCGCCCTCCCCTCTTACACTGAGGTTTTCGGTGAAGCAATGGTCGCCCTGGCCCAAAAGGATGAAAAAATCATCGCGGTCACCGCTGCCATGCCCGAAGGAACGGGCCTGTCCAAATTCGCCGCGGCGTTTCCGGACCGGTTTTTTGATGTGGGAATTGCCGAACAGCACGGTGTTACCTTTTCCGCGGGGCTTGCCACCGAGGGATTCAAACCGGTGGTCGCGATCTATTCCACCTTTTTGCAGCGGGCATACGACCAGATCCTCCATGATGTCTGTATTGAATCTCTTCCCGTATCCTTTGCCGTTGACCGGGGAGGCATTGTGGGCGAAGACGGGTATACCCATCATGGCCTGTTCGATCTCTGTTATCTCAGATCCCTGCCCAACATGGTGGTAATGGCCCCTAAAGATGAAAACGAGCTGCGCCGCATGATACTGACGGCCATCAACCATCCCGGTCCCATTGCCTTCCGCTATCCCAGAGGGACGGGCCTGGGCGTAGCCATGGAAGCCGAGATCACCCCCATACCCATTGGAAAAGCCGAAGTAGTGGCCAAAGGCGATGATATCCTGATTTTAGGGATCGGCGGCACCGTGGCCGAAGCCGTCAAAGCCGGACATGAACTGCGCGAACAGCATCAGATCCATGCAACGATCATCAACAGCCGGTTCGTCAAACCATTAGACGCCGAACTCATCATAGAGCATGTCTCCCGAATTCCCCGGATCATCACCGTGGAAGAAAATATGCGTCAGGGCGGATTCGGATCAGCCGTGCTCGAATTGCTTAATGACGCGGGTTTGACCGGCAATGGGATTCAGATGACGCGCCTTGGCATTCCCGATCTGTTTGTGGAGCACGGCCCCCAGCATCTGCTTCGCGAAAAGTATAATATTGATGCCGCCGGCATCGTTCACGCGGTCAGGGCCATGCTGTCAGACAAGCCGCATCTGTCTTTTCTATGACGGCAAAAGAGAAAAAACGTCTTGATCTGCTGGTATATGAAAAGGGTCTTGCCCAAAGCCGCCAGGCCGCCCATGCATTGATCATGGCGGGAAAAGTCCTGGTCAATGAACGGCCGGCCGATAAGCCCGGCATGCAGGTCGATATTGACGCCGTGATCACCAACCGCGATCCGGCGCCGGCTTACGTCAGTCGCGGGGGTCTCAAGCTCGCTCATGCCATTGATGCTTTCGGCATTGATGTGACCGAGACTGTCTGCCTGGATGTGGGCGCGTCCACCGGCGGATTTACGGATTGCCTCCTGCAGCACGGCGCGGAACGGGTATATGCCGTTGATGTCGGCTACGGCCAGCTTGACTGGAGACTTCGAAACAACGCCCGGGTGATTGCCATTGAACGGACCAATATCCGTCATGCTTCAGCGGATCTTTTTCCGGAGCCTTTTGACCTGATCACCATTGATGTGTCGTTTATATCATTAAAGATCGTTATTCCCGCTGTCCTCGGACTTCTCAAACCCGAAGGAAAAATCGTGGCTCTGATCAAGCCCCAGTTCGAGGTGGGAAAAGGAATGGTCGGCAAAGGCGGCGTGGTTCGTGATCCCATGCTGCACCAGGAGGTGATCGATGATTTGTCGGGTTTTCTGAAAACGCTCGGAATCAATATCACAGGAGTATTGCCGTCGCCGATCACCGGTCCCAAAGGCAACCGGGAGTTTCTGATATATGGCGTATGTCTGCTGCACGGGGATACCGGCGCAGCGGCCTGATTGTGATTTCATCAGAATTTGCCGAATTGGGCGGGGACGCGACATAAAAAGAGATTGCATGGGGGTTTTGATATTGATTTTTTTAGTGTAAACGGATAAAGATTTCAAATTGTGGTTTTGACGCGCGGGTCTAATCTATCAGAAAGGAGCTGAATGACTGAAATGACAGATAAAATCAGAAACATTGCCCTTATCGGGCACGGTGGAGCCGGCAAGACGTCTTTGGCGGAAGCAATGCTTTTTAACACGGGAGCGACCAATCGTTTCGGGAACGTAACCGCCGGAAATACGGTCATGGATTTTGAACCCGAGGAATTAAAACGAGGATCGAGCATATCCACGGCATTTCACCCGGTCGCTTGGAAAAAACACATCATCACCCTCATTGATACCCCCGGAGATCAGAACTTTTTCTCGGATACGCGGCTCTGTATGCAGGCAGCCGATGGTCTGGTGGTGGTCCTTGACGCCATCGACGGCGTCAAGGTCCAGTCTGAACAGGCATGGGCCTTTGCCGATGAATTTGAACTTCCCCGCGTTATTTTCGTCAATAAGCTCGACAGGGAGCGCGCGGATTTTATGAAGGCATTTCAGGAAGCCGCTGATATTTTTGAACCCAAGCCAATTGTCATGCAATTTCCCATTGGCAAGGAAGCCGATTTTAAAGGCATTGTGGACCTGGTTCAGCAAAAAGCCTATACCTATTCCGACGGCAAGGCCACTGCCTGCGATATTCCTGCCGACATGAAAGATGCCGTGGCCGAAGCGCACGAACAGCTTGTGGAAAATATCGCGGAAGCCGATGACAAGCTGATTGAAAAATATCTGGAAGGAGAAACCCTCACAGACGATGAGCTGAAATCCGCGCTGCGAAAAGGCACCCTCAACCGGACATTTGTGCCGGTGTTCTGCGGATCCGCCGTCAACAATATCGGAATGGATCTTCTCTGCAATTACATGGTGGATATTCTGCCCTCTCCCGGGGACATGCCGCCCAAAACCGGCGTAATTCCCGGCACGGAAACCGAGGCCCAACGCGAATACAATGCGGACGCGCCCTTTTCCGCTTTGGTGTTTAAAACCATTGCCGACCCGTATGCGGGCCGGTTGACGATTTTTAAAGTCATCTCCGGAAAGCTGGGCGGTGACGGCACTTTCTATAACGCCAACAGGGACGTGAAGGAGCGTTATTCCCAGTTGCTTCAACTGGCCGGCAAAGAGCAGAAAACCGTCAGCGGCGCCGGCCCCGGCGATATCGTGGCCGTTGCCAAGTTAAAGGAAACCAAGACCGGCGACACGCTGTGCGATCCGGACAAAAAGATCCAATATACGGCAGCCCAGCCCATGGACGGCGCCGTATCTTATGCCATTGTGCCCAAGAGCCAGGGCGATGAAGATAAAATTTTCTCTTCACTGACCAAACTCATGGAAGAAGATCCGGCCATCCGCCTGGAGCGCAATGACGAAACCCGTGAAACCATCATCACGGGAACCGGGCAGATCCATATTGAAATCACCCTTGAAAAACTCAAGCGCAAATATAATGTGGAAGCAACCTTGACCCTTCCTAAGATTCCTTACAAGGAGACCATTAAGAAAGCGGTCCGGGTCCAGGGTCGGCACAAAAAACAGACCGGCGGCCATGGCCAGTTCGGCGACTGCTGGGTCCAGTTCGAGCCTCTGCCCCGGGGCTCCGGATTCGAATTTGTAGACAAGGTGGTGGGCGGTTCCATTCCGCGGACTTATATCCCGGCGGTTGAAAAGGGCATCATTGATTCCTGCGTCCGGGGCGTGCTGGCCGGTTATCCCTGCATCGATTTTCGGGCTACGCTGGATGACGGTTCCTATCACGCGGTGGATTCTTCTGAAATGGCATTTAAAATCGCCGGTTCTCTGGCGTTTAAGAAAGCCGTTGAGCAGGCTTCCCCGGTTCTTCTGGAACCCATTATGGAGATCGAGGTAATTACCCCTGATGAGTTTATGGGCGATATCATGGGAGACCTCAACGGCAGGCGGGGCCGGGTCCTGGGCATGGATTCAAAAGGAAAGAACCAGGTGGTTCGCGCCAATGTCCCCATGTCCGAAGTTTTGACTTATGCGCCGGATCTTCGATCCATGACCGGCGGCCGCGGGATCTTTTTCCTCAAATTTTCCCACTATGATGAAGTGCCGGCCCAGATGGCCCAGAAAATCATCGACGCCGCCAACGCCGCCAAAGAATAAGCAAAGCGTTTTTCATCCAGGCAAAAGGAACGGCCGGTCCTGATTTCATCCGGGCCGGCCGTTTCATTGTTAAAATAGCTTCTAATGAAATTTAACACCATGACATGGCCACGCCTCAATAATACTGTGGGATTATCCGTAAATTAATTGGAGCCGCGGATATTGAAGAAACATACGCCCTATATTCTCGTATCCGCAGCCGTTCCAGGGGAAGTCGATGGATTAAGATCCCGGATGGAGGCGTCTTCCCAGGGCAGTGCCGGTTTTGCCGGACAGCTCCTTTCCGGCCGCATCAGGGAAACAGAAGTGATGCTGCTGGTCACCGGTCCCGGCCTGGTGAATACGGCCTGCGCCCTCGCGGCCGCAATTGAGAGCAGACGCCCCGGACTGATCATTCAGACCGGATGCGCCGGCGCTTTTAAAGCCTCCGGACTACGGATCGGCGATATCGGCGTGGCCACACAAGAAATAGATGTCCAGCTCGGCCTTGAATCCGGGACCGGAGATCATTTTTCCATGATCCGCGACCTCCCCTTCCCTGTCCTGAAAATCGATAACGCCGAATATTTCAATCGTTATCCCGTGGACGCGCAATGGACCGACGTTGCATATCATCACCTGGGCCGGGTCTTTGCCGCAACTGATATCCGGGTCCAAAAAGGCCCCTTTGTCACGGTGTCCACCATTACCGCGACCAATCACCGTGCAGAACACCTTTATGGCGCTTATGGTGCGATCATGGAGCAGATGGAAGGATCCGCCGCGGCACATGTTGCAGCGGGCTACGGCATTTCCTTTGTTGAGATCCGTTGCGCGGCCAATCATGTGGGTTATCGGGATAGAAAAAACTGGGACCTGCCCTTGGCGTTTAAAAATTCTTCCATGGCAGTTTATGAATTTATTCAAACTATTAAATTATAATAATTAAAGCATTAAGTTATATTTATAACATCGCATTTATACGATAAATCTTTAGCTTATAACCACTATGACCAAGCAAAATAAACTGAGTCTGGCCTACAGCACCTGCCCCAATGATACCTTTATTTTCGAAGCGCTGGCCAACGGCGGCATTGATACGGGGGGTCTGGCGTTCGACATTGCCATGGCGGACGTGGAACAGTTGAACCAGGCCGCCGCCGTTGGCAAATACGATATAACCAAACTTTCAGTGGCGGCGTTTACTCATGTTTCAAAGACTTACGGCATGCTTGGGGTGGGCGCGGCTTTAGGCCGGGGATGCGGACCGCTGCTGGTGGCCCAAAAAGGCGCGACATTGGGGTCGCTTTCGAAGAAAAAAATCGCCGTGCCCGGCATGTGGACCACGGCAAATCTGCTCCTGGCATTATTTATGGAGGAAAGGCCCGAAGTCGCCGCCATGACCTTTGACAATATCATGCCCGCCGTGCAATCCGGCGAATATGCCGCCGGCGTCATCATTCATGAGGGCCGGTTCACCTATCCTAATTACGGTTTGACCTGCCTTGCGGACCTGGGTCAGTGGTGGGAGTCGGTCAGCGGTCTGCCCATTCCCCTGGGATGCATTGCCATCCGCCGGGCTCTGGGCGGTGAGACGGCCCGGCAGGTGAGTGATGCCATCCGTGCAAGCCTCATCCATGCCCGCAACCATCCGCATGCCGCCATGCCCTATATCCGATCCCATGCCCGGGAATTAGACGATGAGGTGATCCGCCAGCACATCGCGCTTTATGTCAATGATTTTTCGCTGGATCTCGGTCCCGAAGGCATTGCCGCCATCCACGGTCTGTTGGATCTTGCCCGTCAAAAAGGCGTTGTTCCTGCCATCGATCTGCCTGTTCTGGCCGATTGATGGTCTTTTACAGTTCCGCTCCCCTATGCGATTTTTGAAATCAATTCTCTGTCAAGTTCAATCTGGTAAGAAAGAATGGTATTGATATCCATTTTTTTTGATGCATTCAGAATTTCAATGCCGATGATCTGGTTCTCAGATGTCGTATCCAGATTGACCCCTTCGGAAATTTCAATAACACCATCCGGGTCTTGATTCCCAAGCTGGATGTATACGGCATCAACCCTGGAATCATAATAAACTCTCATTTTTTCCATCCTTTCTTAAATGGATAGGTTGTTATTACCGTCACATCGTCATTTTCAACAGAAATAACTATTTTCAGCGGATAATCGAAACCATCCAGTTCTTTAATTATCAGATGTTCGCCCGGCATAAAGTGAACCGCAGCCAATATATCAGTAATCACTGACTCCGAAATTTTATAAAGCGCGGCTCTTCTTTTGGCATGTCGTGAAAAAATAATATTCACAGCAGCATTCTGTTGGAATTCAATTTTATATTAATTATGATAATCATAATACTGGATTTCTAATAGCCTGTCAATTTCTATAGATTGGCTATAGATTGGGCATTTTATCCTCAAAAAACCGCATTTCCGGTTTCCGGGCAATGATGCCGTACTCGTAAAGACCGGCATAAAAGGCGGTCAAGGCTTTGCATTCGGGTTCCCTGAAGTCATAATACATGCAGTCATAATATTCTTTGCTTAAATCCACGTTGATCCCGAGTTTAAGGGCTGCGGCTTCGGCGATGGCCGGGATGTTTTCCAGTCCTAAGGCTTTGGACCGCAGTAGTTCATCGAGAATGGCGGCAACTGTTTCGGGTTGTTGCTCCGCAAAACCCCGGCGGACCACCCATACGGCAAAAACAAAGGGCAGACCCGTAATAGTGTTCCACTCCTCGCACAAATCCCAGGTATACGGAAAGCGCTCCCGCCAGGGGTGTTTCAAGGCCGCATCCCCGATCACCAGCCCGGCGGCGTCTTCCGGGCCGAGATCGTCCGGATGCAGCACGGTGCCGGTTACAAAACAAGGCGCAATGTTTCGACGGGCGAACAGATATTGGATCAGGTCTGCAGCAGCGGCCGAATGACGGGTCAATGTGACGGTTTTGTCTTGCAGATCCTCAAAGGGATGGCGGCTGACCAGCAGCACGCTCATGACTTTGCCGAAACAGGCAATGGCCATGTTCGGCAGAATCAGCCAGTCATCAAAATTCCGCGCATAAGCCGATGACGACACCGAGCTGATATCCAGGCGGCCCTGGGCCATCATCCGGTTCAGATCGGCCGGGGGCATGGAGATCACTTCCGCGTCAAAGGAAGATTGCAAAGAACCAAAATCATAATAGACCGGATTCACGTTGATATACTGTATCCGGCCGACGCGCGCCATTGGTTTTGAATTTGCGGAAAGCCTTCGTAATTCGTCCATTATATGCTCAATTATATATGCTATATATGCGATATTAAATCAGGATCAGGCCGGTCATGCACCAGGGATTCCATTATTGTTTGCGGGGTTGTTGCATGAATCGGCAAATAAATCAAGTCGGCCATAAAGCCGGGTTTCAGGCGGCCGAGAAGATCGCCAAGTCCCAAGGCAGCGGCCCCGTTGCAGGTGGCCATGGCCAGCACCTCCGAGGAGGCGATGCCGGGAAAGGATTTTACCAGAAATGCCATTTCAGCCCAGATTGACGCATCAGGATTGCTGGCCGGGCTGTCGGTGCCGAGGCAGGGTTTGATGCCGGCGTTCAGCATGGCGGGCAGATCGGGAAGGCGGCCGTGCAGGGACATATTGCTCTGGGGGCAGAGGCAGACCTTTACATGTCGATCCGCCAGCAAGCCGATATCATTTTTGTCGGCATAAACCAGGTGAACGGCCAGTGTGGCATCATCCAGCAAGCCAAGTGTATCAGCGTATGCCACAGGAGATTGTCGCAAAAACCGCCATGTGGAAAAATCGATTTCCCGGGCCCGGAGCAGATCGGCCCAGGGCCCCGCGCCGACGGCAATAAATTCCATTTCCGCGGCGGATTCGGCCAGATGAATGGCAAAGGGCAGGCCCTGCCGCCGTGTGATGTTTTTCAGGCGGACAAGCAGATCCGGAGCCGTCGTGTGGGGCGCGTGACCGGCAAGGGAGATGGTTTTGGCAGGTCCGATGCGCCGACACAATGGATCTTCCGAAGCGCTGCCGAGATATTCCCGAAACAAGACGCCCAGCACCGGCAGTTCATGAAAAACGGATTCCGTGATGCCGGAAGTGGAGATATCGCCCAGCACCCGGACCCCTTCGGTCAGGGACCGGCCGTATCCCTCCCGGGCCGCTTTGATCAGATCCGTGTCCGCAATATCGGCCTTAAGGGCGATGACCGATTCCACCCAGGCAATAAAACCTCTGTTGGAAACGGTTTTGCCGCCAAGCGCGCAAAGTTCCATGTGCGAGTGGGCATTGACTAGGCAGGGCATGAGCAGGCCCGGGCCATGATCGATGATGTGTCCGGAATCAGTGTCAGCCGCCGCCCTGCCCTGCCCCCAGCAACCCACCGCAAGGATGCGGCCGACATCTGCTGTAACATATCCATTGGGAATCAGGGTCCAGGGATCGGCCATGACCCAGGCGGCCCGGTGGGTGACGGGTTTCATGGGGCGCAGCATGTTACCCGGCATTTGATGAAACCACGCCCGGCGGGTCGCTTGAAGAAACAGCCGGCTTTGCCGCGGCGGGCTCAATGATCCGGTAAAAGCAGTCCCGCTGCCGGGCCTGATATCCGGCGTCTTCGATTAAGCGGACGATCTCGGATCCGGGCAGGCGGAAGCGCACGCCGGCGGCGGCAACCACATTTTCCTCGATCATGGTGGACCCGAAATCATTGGCGCCGAAAGTCAGTGCCAACTGGGCGATTTTGTCCCCCTGGGTGACCCATGAGGCCTGGAGGTTGTCGATATTGTCCAGCATGATTCGCGAGACTGCCAGAACGCGCAGATAATCGACCGCGCCCGCCGGGGTCACGTCAATACGGGTATTGTTCGGCTGAAAGGTCCAGGGGATAAAGGCCGTAAATCCCCCGGTTTCATCCTGAAGTTCGCGGATGGCGACCATGTGCTCAATGATCTGTTGCCGGGTTTCGACATGGCCGAACATCATGGTGGCAGTGGTCCGCATGCCGAGATGATGGGCCGTGCGCATGACATCCAGCCACTCGACGGCGGAGCATTTTCCCGGCGATACCTGTTGCCGGACCGCATCCACCAGAATTTCGGCGCCCCCGCCGGGAATGGAATCAAGTCCCGCCGCATGAAGCCGCTTGATGACATCTTGAACTGAAAGCCCTTGTTTTTCGGACAAAAAGAAAATCTCCGGCGGTGAAAACCCGTGGATATGAATTAAAAATTTCGACTTGATATGCCCCAGCAGATCTTGGAAATAATCAAGATCAAGATCCGGATGCATGCCGCCCTGTAGCAGGATCTGGGTGCCGCCCAGGGCCAGGGTTTCTTCGATCTTTTGATCCAGTTCGGCCCGGGTGATCACGTATCCTTCCGGATGACCGGGTGGCCTGAAAAACGCGCAGAACCGGCATCCGGAAACGCAGATATTGGTATAATTGATGTTCCGGTCGGAAACAAAGGTGACCATTGGTTCGGGATGGCGCTGCCGCCGGATGGCATCGGCAAGAAAAGCCAGATCGTGAAGGCCGGCCGATTCCAGAAGAAAAAATCCTTCTTCCCGGCTGACGCGCCGGCTGTTTTCGATTTTCTGTTTAATATTTTCCAATTGAATCATATAATATTTTCTTATGTGTTGATGCCATGGTGAAAAGTTGATTTTGAGTGAGATCGTGGATTTCGGGGAAAAAAGCGATTTTCGCGGATGCGTTAAGAATGGCAAACTGTTTGAGGAGCTTGCGACGAGTTTTTGCCATTCAGCATCTGCTAAAATCGCGCCCCGAAAGACGCTCAAAGCGAAAAATCCGACTTTTTACCATTGCATCATGTGTTAACCGGCCGGTAAAAGGAATCCCGCTCCACCGGTTCAAAGCCTGCGGCCCGGATGATCTCCTGCATCTGCTGCCGGGTCAGGCCCTTTGCGGATGTGGCGCCGGCCATGTGCGTGATTTTTTCCTCGATAATGGTGCCGTCCAGATCGTCGGCGCCATAGGCCAGGGCAACCTGAGCGAGCTTTTCGCCGATCATGACCCAGTAGGCCTTGATGTGTTCGAAATTATCCAGAATGAGCCGGGCCGCGGCAATGGTTTTTAAATCATCAAAGGCCGTGGTCCTTGGAATATAATCCAGGGGCGTATTGGCGGAATGAAACGCCAGGGGAATAAAGGCGGAAAACCCGCCGGTTTTATCCTGTAGCTCCCGCAGCCGGATCAGATGGACCACGCGCTCTTCGATGGTTTCAATATGGCCGTAAAGCATGGTGGCATTAGATGTCAGTCCGGCCCGGTGAAGTTCGGTGATGACCGTAAGCCAACGATCACTTCTGATTTTACGCGGAAACAGTTTTTGCCGAACCCGGTCGCTCATGACTTCGGCCCCTCCCCCCGGGGTCATGCCGAGCCCGGCCTGCTTGAGCGCGGCAATGGTCTCGGCAAGCGACACACCGGAAATTTCAGAAAAATAATCGATTTCCACCGCGGTAAACGCCTTGATGGTGGCGGTCGGCCGGATTGCCTTGATGGTTTCGAGCAGCTCAATATAATAGTCAAACGGAAGGGCCGGATTCAGGCCGCCCACCATGTGGATTTCCGTGATGGGCTCATCGATGCGGGCCAGCAGTTTTTCGCGGACATCTTCTATGGACAGGGTAAAGGCCGAAGGATCGCCGACATTTTTGGAAAACGCGCAGAACCTGCATCGGTTGATGCAGGCGTTGGTATAATTGACATGCTGGTTGTAGACAAAAAACGCTTTATTCCCGTGGCGTTTTCGGCGGACGGCGTCGGCTATGCTGCCGATGCCCGTCATGTCGTTACTGGCATATAAGGCCATGCCGTCAGCCAGGTCCAGCCGGGCGCCGGCCTGGATTTTTTCCAGGATGGGTTTTAGTTTTTTGTCTTTTATCGGCATTTGCATATCAAAATCAAAATCAAAATAAA
>QZJS01000107.1 GCA_003597945.1 Desulfobacteraceae bacterium
TTTGTGGTGAAACAACAATATCCCCAAGGAGGATTTTTTTTCAAGGCCTCAATTTATCGCTTTACTACTGTAAAATGGTTTTTGGACAAGAGTGATTTTTTTTATAAGTTTTTAGAGTGTTGCTGCTTTACGTGTTTATATTCGCATGCTCTCTACAGCGAGTTATTAAAATGTTCAAGAAATTTTCATTTATTGTGCAACCCGGTTTGACGTTTTAAATTTTAACACCAGACATCTTGCTTGTTAAAGATAATGATGCTTAACACGAGAAAGATGAGGACTGAGCCGGACGAAACGCCCATGGTCCACCATGCGTGTCTGGCCCAGTCCACATAAATACCTTCCGCCATCCGGGTCATATTGTCTATGGGAAGAAACAGGTATCTCGTGAAAAGATACTTCTGAAACAGATCCATCTGTGAGAGAATCTGCATAAAAAAATAGATGACAATTCCTGTTCCCACGGCGCCGCCGGACCCTTTAATTAGAATGGATACAAAACAGCCCAGGGCAACAAGGGCGATGGTGGCGCAAAGGGTCAGAAGCATCCCGCCGGAAAACCCCCTGGCAAGTTCCCTGGCGGTAAATAAGATATAATCCCCTTCTCTGATGGCCGTCAGGCCGCCCAGAAAATGCCCCAGCAAAAGGCCGATTAAATGATAAAACACTACCAGCACGATGCTTATGCAAACCAGCGCGATGAATTTTCCTAAGATGAAATCGCGGCGTTTAACGCCCCGGGCCAGAATCATCTTGGCGGTTCCCGTGGCGATTTCCTCGGAAAGGGTCATTGACGATAACGCCAGAAGGATCAACGCCAGCAACTGGAGGCTGATTTTAAGCGAAAAGACCGTTACCTGGAAGCCCGTGCCCAAATCGTCATTGGCAAGGCGGGTGGAATGCTCAAAAAAAGCGGCGGCGATTTGAATTGCCAGAACAATAAGCGCAATCCAAAGCGTAGTCCGCTTCCGGACCATTTTTTCCAATTCGTTTGCTATTAATATCTTTAATCTGGACATATTTTTCTCTTAAACGCCCCCGGCGGGTTGTCTCGGGTCAATTATTTATAAGAATCAGAACCTTGCCTTTTTCCGCTGCGGTATCATTGGGCGAAAAAACCATGACCACATCGCTTTTTTCATCGGCATTCACCATCCGCGGTTTTACCATTTGCCCATTGTCGGGCAATTCGATGGCAAATTCAACATCCGCCGTTTCCTTCGGCTTGCCGTCATCCGGCGCATAGTGAATCATCAGTTTTCCGTCATGGGCACGCATGAAATCGTTGCGGCCGTCGCCGTTAAAATCCCCGTCTATGCGGGAAACGGGAATTTTGCGTCGGCGCGTATCAATTTCAACCTTAACCCCCAGCTCGAAATCGGGCTTTTTGAGATACCGCCCCGATTCATCCATGACATACCATAGCACCGTTACATCGACATCGCCTGTAAGCAGCATCGTAATAAAATTAAACACCCCGATTTCGACAACCGGGATATAGATATCCATTTTGCCGTCATTATTTAAGTCGCCTACTTTGCAATGAATCTGGAACCCGCGGTTAACGATGATATGGTCCGGGGTTTCATTGAAAATGCCGCCGTTTTGCGGATTTTCCAGATCCTGGCGGCCGAAGAAGATTTGAAACTGCTTTTTGGGATTAAAGGCGCCGTCTTTCATGGAAAACTTTTCGATGACCATATCCAGCAGGCCATCGCCATTGAGATCGGCAAGAGAGGTGAGCCCTGTTTTATCCTCAAAGCGATCACGCTGGTATATGTTGCCGTTTCCAAGCTTTGTGGCATATGCCTGGGTCAGGATGAAATTAAAATCAACGATTGCGGAATCGGCATTGGAAAATTCTCCGGCGCTGTTTTGAAAAAAAACCTTGAGATATTCATTATGGACGGTGACGATATCACGGCGTTGATCCTTGTTGTAATCCACAATAAGAATGCCGGGGGTTAGAAACGTGGAAATCAGATAGCGGCTCACTTCATTTAACGACGTCACGCTGTTTAGCACAGGGCAATCCAGCTTCGCGGTCATCTTGTAGGCGCCGTCGGCTTGCTTGCTGTAAATCAACAGATGATGGAATTGTGGAACCATGATCTCTTCTGTCCCGCTATTATTGAGATCACGCGCGAAATCCAACCGCTCTAAAAAAAGCTTGTCGGGAATTTTAAAAATGGATGCGGTCTCAAAAAGCGGAATGGGGGTCGGATCATAGCGACCCTCAATCATTTTGTAATAAAAGAGACCCTCGCTTTTAAAAAAGAGGATTTCTTTTCCAAGGCTTGCATCCACATCGGCCAGATCATACACCACGGCATCGGGATCGACTTCAAATTGATAATCCGCCTGCTTGTTAAAACCTTCCGGGTGTTGATAAAAAACGGAAAACCAGCGGGAGACCGTTTGGCCCTGGCGCGCGGAATGAAAAAAAAGCCCGTCATTTAAGCCGTCCCCGTTTAAATCTTCGATCAGGTAATCGATATAGTCGCCTTCAACTTGTAATTCGTAAACGGTAAAAAAATCCTGATTCGATTTCGCGTCCGATGATACCGGCAGACAAAGGATGCAGGGCAGGAGAAAGGCGAGTAGCATCATTGGGCAGGAGTGCCTCAGCATTGATTTTCCTTTTCAATTAATTGAAGAAAATAATCTTCCAGGGTCTGAATGCCGCTTTTTCGGAGCGTATCGATATCGGCCGCGGCCAGAATTCTGCCTTCGTGAATGATGACCGCATGCGTGCATATTTGTTCAATTTCCGAAAGCATGTGGGAAGAAATAAATACGGTCATTTTTTCCTCCTGGGCCAGGCGCCGGATCAGATCCTTTATTTCTTTTCTGCCCAGGGGGTCCAGTGCGTTGGTGGGTTCATCCAGAATCAGAAATTCGGGTTGGGCCAGAAGGGCCTGACCGATTCCCAGTCGCTGTCGCATTCCTTGTGAAAATTCGCCCACTTTGATATCTGATGACCGGGTTAATCCGACGATTTTTAAAATATGATCGATATCAACGGCTTTATTGGACTGCAGCCGGCTTAAAAGCGTAAAATTCCGGCGGGCCGTCAGATAATTATAAAAAGTCGGGGCCTCAAACATGATGCCGAGTTTTTGAAAGATTTCCGTGGATTTGCCGTCCATGACCACACCCTCGATTTCAACGCTTCCCGATGTCGGCGCCACGAGGCCGGCGATGATTTTGATGGTGGTCGACTTGCCCGCGCCGTTGGGGCCCAAAAATCCGGTAATTCCTCCTTTGGGAACCTCAAACGACACCTTTTTAAGGACATGCTTATTCCCATACGTCTTGCACAGGTTTGTAATGCGTAACGCGGCCTTTTGATCCACCGCGCCTGCATTCGGATGGCATTCGAGTTGTTGATTCATTACAATTTTTCACCCGCTGAATGTGTTGCAAGCAATGTATCCGTTGAGATTTGACTTCGGTCAATCTTTTTTCTGAGATGCCGTTTAAAATTTTTGATAATGCCTTGGCATCGCCCTGGCCAAGGATTTAAATCTTGAGATGCTGATCCGGCTGTTTTTGTGGCGAGATCAGTATAACACATTAAGCCGCTATCGCCCAGCCCTGCACAGCCTGTATTTCGTCAAAGCACCATGTCACGGTTGTCTGGCTCTGGACGGGGCCGTTATTAACAACCTGATAAAAAGAGTCACATTTAACCGCTGGTCATATATGACCCCATTTCGGTCTCATGCTCCGGATCGTCGCCATGAGATCTTCTATCGGTTCGCCTTTGCACACATAAGCTTTTGCCCCGGCCTCATGCATCGCCTTTTTCATCTCTGCCTGATCGTGCATGGAAAGGCCGACGATGCAAGTTTCGGGCATCTCCTCCATAATAATACGCGTTGCTTCAATGCCGCTCATCCCCGGCATGGAAATATCCATCAGGACAATGTCAGGGTGAAGCAGTCTTGTTTTTTCAATGGCTTGATGACCATCGGCCGCTACCCCGATCACGGTGATGTCATCCTCTTTGTCCAGCAATTCCACCAATCCCTGCCGCAGCACCGCATGGTCGTCCACCACCAGTAACTGATATGTCACCTGTCTGATATCTTTCGCAGTTGATGGTTCAATGACGTTATTTGAAACAACTGAAACGGCTTCGGCGACGACGGTCGGCTTTAAGGGAATCGTGAAAATAACCTGTGTTCCGTGCGCCGATTTACTCGCAACCTGGATGGTGCCGCCGATGTATCCAAGGCGCTCGCGCACACGGAACAAACCGAAGTTTTCGGAAGCGTCCGGGGGGAAACCACGGCCCTGATCATTGACGATGATCCTGAGCAGGTCTGCTGCGAAATGATCCACCTTGACAAATGCCCGATCCACTCCGGCATGCTTGACAATATTAAAAAGCAGCTCTCTCACAGCCTGAAATATCAAGACATTAAGAGAATCCGATACCTCATATTCCTCCGGCCCCGAAATCTCAACGGTCAGGCCGTGATGCTCAAGCATCCAGCGCGCCAGCCACTGCAAACTTATCATCAAATCCCTTTCCCACAATACGGGCGGGCTCAGATCCATGACAAGACTTCGCGAAACCGCGATGGACTTGTCGATGAGCTCAAGGATTTCAACTTTTGATTGAGGCGGATTGGCGTCAGCGACAAGGCGGTGCATCTTCATCTTTGATGCGACCAGGAGCTGCTGAAGGTCATCGTGTAAAACGGTTGCCAGTCGTTTCTGCTCACGTTCCTCAACCTGGATCATCTCCCTGGCGAGATCCCGCAGTTGTATGGTGGTTTTTTGAAGGGAAGCGTTTGCCGTCTTTAATTCCCGCGTGTAGTCCTGAACGCGAGCCTCAAGCGTCGCTGTAAACTGCTGCCGTTCCTCCTCGGCCCGCCTGCGCTCGGTAATGTCGAGTGCAAGGGATAATACGCCGACAACCTCGCCCCGGCTGTCATACTGAATGGTGTTGTTCCACTCGCACAGGATGATGCTGCCATCCTTTGTGATGTTTTCATTTATAGAGCGACTGGGCATTAGTCCTTCCAGCAGTCGCGTCACGATATCCTCCACTGAAGTGTGTGCTGATTCCGGAATGATTAAATCAAAAAAATTCCGACCCAGGGCCTCCTCACGGCTCCAGCCGAAGGTCTTTTCCGCATGGCGGTTCCAATCCGTTATATGGCATGCCCTGTCCCACAAAACAAAGGCGATGGGCGCGGTCTCGTAAACCCCGTAATAACGCTCCCGGCTTTCCCGCAGCGCCTCCTGGATGCGCATATGGGCCATAAAAATTCCGATCATATCCGCCGCGGTTTTTAATAACGCCACGTCAGCAGCTTGCCATTTGCGTGGCGTGAGCGTTTCGTCAAAACCGACGAAACCATGCCATCGTCCCCCTCTAAACAGCGGCAGGACCATTATCGAAATGATTCCTTGCGGTTCGAGATGGGCGCGTTCGCTTTCTGGGAAATCGCATACGCAACCCCAAACCGGTTTTTTGTTGGAGAGCAGTTCGCGCCAACGCGCCATGCCTGGGGAATAAGGCATCTGTTGCAGAAGGGGATTGTCGATCTCAGGCGGCACGCCCGGTGCGCATGCTTCATGGGTCAGGCTGGCGCAAAGCCCGGCGGCAGGATCGTCGGAGTTCTCGAAGATATAGACCCTTGATGTGTCCGTCGCTTCGCGAAGGCAGGCAATGGCACCGTGGAGTACCTTGTAAGGAGTCTCCTCATGATTAAGGAGACAGGTAGAGGCCAGGGCGATGGCTTGTTCATATCTTAGCTGCCTTTGCAGCGACGCTTCGGCCTGCTTGCGCTCGGTGATGTCCCGAGCGACAAGGACGCCGCCGGTCAGTTTCCCTTGAGGATCTTTTATGGCCAGCGCCGTTACCTCCATCGGAACATAATGGCCATCCCTGTGAAGCAGCCGCGTCTCATATTTGATTTCGTTATAACCCTTCTCCATGCGTTCAATGTAGAGTTTGAAAACCCGTTCAATGTCATCCGGATGGGTAATGCTGAATCCATTTCCGCCAATCAATTCTTCCGGGGCATATCCCAGGGTTTTTCTGTAGGAGGGAGACACATATTGGTATACACCGCTTGTATCCACTAAAGAGACACAATCGTAAATGCTTTCTGTGATCAGGCGAAATCGCTCTTCCGCTTCGGGCTTTTCATCAAAGAGTACAAATCGGTATTGTTCCGGCAGGGGCTTACCTGCCTCAATGAAACCAATAATTTCCTGCTGTTCCTGTTCAGTTAGCCGTGGCATGAAAATCCTCCGGGTGTTGCAGGGTATGCAGGCTCAAGCGCCCCTTGATTTAGGGGAACTCTCCCTCCCACTTCATAACAACTTGGAGATGATACATATTCTCAACGGAACGTGTCAATGAGAATGACACTCAGCTATGATCTGAGCCGAATGCCCCCGCCATGAATCCGCACGTTTTACTCATGCGTCCCACCGGGCGAGAAAAAAACGCCAGGATCTCCTATTTTAACTGTTAATATGGATTGACCTCCGGAAGGTGACGGCGGGCAGGGTCCGCAGCCGGATTTACTTTGCCTTGTTCGAGGCCCTCAAACAGGCCGGCATTGAGATTCCTTTCCCTCAGCGGAATCTTCATATCCGCTCCGGCCTTCCGGAGGTCTGGCAGACTGCAAAATAAATATCGTTTTTATACAAACCACAGCAAGGCCAGAATGGATGCAGCTATGGCCAGCATCTTCCCAAAAAGCAGGATGCTTTCTTTAAGGGTGTATGTCCCGGGGGCGTAGTCTATTCCAGGTTTTGAAGAGGGCTTGATTTCCAGGGGATCTGATAGTTTGGAGTGCTGATTCCGCATGAGATTTCCTTTCGCACGATACGATGCAACCCGTTCGGTTAATTTGCGTTAAGCCGATACAAAATGCAATACGATTGCAGATAGTTATGGCCTATAAAATATCCAGTCACGCATGGTGGAAAGGAGGCGCCCGAATGAGGACTGCGGGAAGGTCCGTAGCGGTGATGAAATCGTTATATTCATGGGAGCAAAAGCAATACGATGCGCTGTCGAAAGCGATATGCGCCTGTCCGTGGCAAAGGAAAGTCAGGTGGTCAACATTCTTCAGCCGGTTCCGCTTTTCAGCGAGAAGAAAGGCGGAGGGGACGCTGGTCGCGTCAAGGATATATACAACATTATCGGAGCCCGCTCCGATGTTATCCCTTATATCCGGCCGATGCGTCTCGGCCGCTGCGTGGGACAGGCAGAACGACAGCAGGCATGCCAGTACGACCCTGAACTTATATTTAAAAGCGACTTTTGACATCATTGGCGATTAACAACATATCATCAGAAAATTTAAGGGCGCTGCCCACGGCCGTTAAGGGCAGAAGAACGGATAGAAGAGCCGGTACCGCGCATGATCATACCCCGTCCGGAGGGCGGAGTGACCCCAGAGGCGGTCTGAAAAATTTTTGTGAACCACATACATGGCGTCGTCAAAATCCCAGAACACAATGGTCTTGTCGGGCGGTTTGAGTTTGAGCAAACCTTCTATGTTTCGAAGATTGGCGACATGGAGCATGAGATAGTCCGCCCGGGTGGCGGTGATCTCCTTGTACAGCATTTCAGTGAGCACATCAAAATGCAGAAACGTTGACGCAGACAACCAGAAAATCTGACCTGTGCAGATATCCGGATATGTCCGTTTGATATATTGGAGTACCGAACTGGAAATGGAGCTGATCATGACGTCATCCACGCGCTCGCGTGCTCTGATGTCGACAATAAGCGCATCCGCAAGCGCGGCATCTTCATCCGCATCCCCCTGGGACTTGATTTCAATATTGATTTTTTTATCGGTCACCACATCCATGACCGCATCATATGCTGCGATCTCACCGTCGCTTATTTCGAGAAGTTCCGCAAACGGCGTATCGCCCACAGACCGAAGACTTCCGAATAAGCGCATCAGCCGTTTGTCATGAAACACAACGATTTTGTCGTCGGCTGAATACTGCACATCAAATTCGACAAATGCATATTTCGGATTATCGTTGGCTGCCTTGAGGGCAGCCAGTGTATTTTCCAGATAGTTTACGGAATCCCCCCGGTGGGCTCCTGCGGTGCAACGGTATATAGAATACAGATCATCTGATTTTCGAATTTCCTTTTCCATAACCTCGCCCAGACATCTTGTGGAAGGCGACAACGCGCATCCGCTGCCTATTACACATCCGGCAATCATCATAAAAAGACCGATTCTTGAAGCTAAATATTTGAAAAAAATCATTTTTTAATATTATATATAACAGACGGAGAGGTTATTTTATACCTTGGTCATCGTCTCAGCCATAGCAGCAGAGGTTTTTAGACCCCTGCATAATAATGGAAAGGTTGAATCCTGTCGATACAAGAATTTTCAGCAAAAATCAAATCCTATGGCGCGGCAGACACAAAATGCTTGGCTCTGGTGCCGAAGTCCTGATGGGATTCCGGGCAATCGATTCCGTAAAGGCGGATTTTGTGCTGGGTGTGGTCGTGTTGTCGGAGCATTGTGATGGTGTCGCCGTCTGCGATTCCTGTGACTTTGCCGGTGATTGGTTGGGCGTGGGTGTTTGTGGCTGGGATTGCCAGGAGGATTGTTCTTATTTCGGCGGTGCATTTCAGACCCTGAAAATTGTGACTAAAAATAGTCACAATTTAGGCACAATCCACAAAAACCAGGGTAGAAGGTGCGAAAAAGAAAATGCAATTATGATGCTTATATGAAGCAAATTCTGATTCATGATCTCTTGGTTTGCGGGGTCCGGTGCCTTCAGGTATGGGACATTTTAATTATTATTCATGATCAAGCGATCGGAGGGAATTTTGAAAGGTACCGAATACAAGCATATCATATGACTGCCTGAACGTAGAGAGGGGGGGGCGTTATTCAGGCCCCGCCTCTCTATTTGCAAGTCTACGGCTTCATCATATCAAAATGCACCGGTGAAATACCCGAATAAAAACGAGTAAAGAATAACAACTTCCACACAAATACTTTTATATGTCAAAAATAACACCCTGAAGTGACATATTATTTTTTATTAATCTGGCTCCATCATTCCCGTGTAGTCCACCCGGAAATAAATATGGGTTTCGTCATTTGCCACAAATCCATAACGAATATCTTCGTTGGGATCTCCGGATTGATCATCGAAAGGATCTGTAACTTTTGGGCTTATTGCTGACCAATCCCCCACATCCCCGTCGAGTACAATTGTCGCGGCCCAGGCGATGCCAACAACCATTCCAACAATCATTATTGCCGCCAAGAAATTGGTTTTTGAACGTTTACGAATAAACCAGATTGCCGTGCTCATTAATGACGTAACGAAAAAGATCATCCCCCATTCGGAAAGCGTGGGAATTTTCCTGTTGTCTGCAAGCGTATGCGTAAATGCCTGAGTATAATCGCTAGCAGGCTGACCATCGACCCGGGTTGAATGAAAATATCCAGTAAAAGATCCGGTCAAATCATCAAGCTCGCTGAGATTAGCGCCCCATTCCACGGCATTCGTTCCATTTATGCCCTGACCGATAGCGATAGGATAACCTCCTGTCAGCCAGGCAGTCACCTCGAAATCGGAAATACCGGCATTCCACTTCATTACAGAACCGCCGATTACGGCTTCATTCATTGGATCCACCTCAATGCGGACTCTGTAGTTGATACTTGGAATCGTTATCAGGCCGTCTTTATCTTGAACCTCGACATCGCCGCCTGAAGATGGGCTGGTATTCAGCAAGACTTCATGTAAATATGTTGATAGAGGTGTCGCGGTGCCATAGGCGGCAAAGGCCAAAAGAATTTCTTTCTCCTGTGCAATAGCCTCAATGCCGATCTCTTTCAGCGGAATTATAAAATTATAGACTTTGTGTTGATAGGCAACATTCTTCGTGTATGTAAAATCCGGGCGTCCCCAGGTTGTATCCGGCACTGACAGTTTGAACTCTTTCAAATCCGTTTCGGTTTTCACATAGACTTTCGCGTAATCCTTTTCCCCGTCCAGTGTATTATCCGGGGTAAAGTCAATGTTGACATAGAGATTATCCTTGTCATTGCTTACCATGCCATAGGTATATCCGGATGGATGGCCGGAACCGGTGATGGAGTATTCTTTAAAAAATGAAGTATCTGCTGCATTTGCCCGGATTCGCGAAGTATTATGGATGAGCGTGTAGGTATAAAATTCCGATGTCTCGGTCATCGGCTTATAGGTGTTTGACAAAGGGAAGTGAAATGGCGTTTTGCTGATTACTTCGGGTTCAACCCGGGCGGACAAGGTCAGGGTGCCTGCATCTTCCTGTGAGCTGAAAACAAGCTCGATATCCTTTTCAAAGGCATCGATGACATCATAGTCTTTTTGGGACAATTTTTTTAAAGCCAGCGGATCATTTATTCCC
The DNA here is from genome assembly GCA_003597945.1 of Desulfobacteraceae bacterium. Classification (GTDB taxonomy): domain Bacteria; phylum Desulfobacterota; class Desulfobacteria; order Desulfobacterales; family Desulfosalsimonadaceae; genus SURF-33. The sequence goes on from QZJS01000107.1 coordinate 10,427, forward strand.
CTTACGTCAACCGGCGCATTGACGCCAAGAAGAACGGCATCAATGTGGGCCGCTCCCCCACCTCTTTGTTTCAGGCGGATTGTCACGGTCTCTTCTTCTGATAAATACTTGCCCAAATCGATACAGCGATCCCTTAAATTTTTATCGAAAGACAAACGTCCAGCTTCCTGCCACATCTCCTCTCGCAGCACGAAAATAATATATTCGCCATTTAGCCTGAGATATTCTGAAGCATCGACTCCTCGTGAACTTGATAAGACGGCTTGGTTGGCAGCTAATGCGGGGATAGAAAAAAAAGATACTATTAAAAAAATCAATATGAAGCTTTTTGATAAGGTGATAATTCGGTTCATAAGACAGCTCCTTTCTTTATTTAAGAGGTCAGCGTCCCTGTTTACGTGGCTTGGCTATATTTAACCAAGAATGGCTCAAAATAGCCAGATTTTTCTTCTCATAAACCGCCAAACAGTGTCGTCAGTTAAATCATATTCCACGATTTATGGTAGTTAGCCTAATGATTTAATTCGGCATATTTTTTGCAAGCTTTTCTCTTAAAGTTCAAAAAGTTGGGGGCAGCTTGTTTGGAAAGTTATGGTTTTTTATTGAATTAATGTATTATTTTGATATGTTGGTTTTCGGTTTAACATCCTGTAATCCTATTTTAAATCGCTATAAAAACTTTAACAGTCAACTATTTTTCGGTCTGATTATTTAGCGCTTTTTTCATTCGGCAATAATATTTCTTTAATTTTTCACAATCATTGAAAAAGGGGTGGTGCCATATGAAATCAGGATCAAGAACATACTTGCTGATTTTAATGTCCATATTTATGTTGATGCTTCCATATTCAGGGTTGGCGGATTCCCTCGATCCTGAGGTTCAGGCTGAATTACAAGCTGAAGCCGCTCATTCCTCCGCCGGAGCGCCAGAAACAACTCAAAAGCCATTAATGCCGAAACGTTTACAGTCGCCACCGGCTACCACTATTTATTTCTCGGATTTTGAAGCGGATAATGGAGGAATGACAGGCAGTCGTGACTGGGTATGGGGCATTTATAGCTGGGATGGTTCTTCGTGCGACAGCAGCAATTATCCTCCTCCCGCCGCATATTCAGGAAGTCGGATGTGGGGCACGCGGCTCAATGATTGTTACCAAAATCTGGGAAACAACCAAGGCTACGAAACTTGCATAAATACGGATAAGAGTGATGACAGCGTTCTTTCGTTTACAGTCGATCTTACGGGGCAGGCCACCGCAACCTTGAGTTGGTGGGAATGGTTTGATCTTTTTCTAGTATGGGACTGGGCTGAGGTCTACGTTAATGATGCTGTTGTATTCCAGCATTGCGGAGGCAACTTTGTCGCTCCGACCGCTTGGGAGGAGCAGGTAGTTGATTTGACGCCCTTTGTCGGCGGACCGGTGACCATCAGTTTTCATATGATGAGTTCGACTGTTGTCAACCACGCCGGCTGGTTCATTGATGATGTGCAGATAACGGCTCAAGGGGCCAGTGTGGCCGCCCCCATCCCCACCCTCTCGGAATGGGGCATGATCATCATGTCCTTGATACTGGCCGGCTCGGCCATCTGGATGATGAGACGCCGCCAGGTATCATCATAGGACTTTGAATTATAACAATAAAAACATCTGACATAATAAAATTCAAGAACATCATTCTATGCACCCAAATACAAACCCTGATAACACTAATTACTAGGAGAATGACACAAATGAAACGGATTAACTTTTCTTTAATGCTGTTGTTCGGTTTAGCCTTTTTTCTTTTAATTGGGACAACTGTCGCATTTGCCTCGACATCGACGCCATTAGCTGAAAATTCCTTATTGCAAGATAACAAGCTAATCAAATCCAAGCAGGCCGCCGCACCGCCTTTCCTTCATATCGCCACTACCGACACGGCCGGATCCGTTCAACAGGCGCTGACCGATCATGGAGTCGCATTTGACATCTTTTCAGGCAGTGACTGGAGCGGTATTGATCTGAGCGGATACAACACCGTTGTTATTGGGATGGACGGCGGACAAGTAAACACGGCTTCGGTGCAAAATGTTGCCGATTTTGCGGCCAACGGCGGCCGGTTAATCATAATCGGCGGAAGCGCCTGGTTAGAATGGGTCAATGCCGTCAACACCTATCTTCTCCTAAATGATACCGGCAACTATAATTGGGTGGTCAGCAGCATTCCGCATCTTACCGTCACCAACCCCGGCCACGGTCTGGCGGCCGGCCTGCCCATGACTTATAATTTTGTTAACTCAGGTGCTGCATATTACCAGATCAAATCCACCGATCCGGACATATCCGTCGCCGCTGTGAACGGCGATGGATATGATGCCATTTTTTCCAAGACCATCAATACGGGCATGCTGATCTGGTTCATCAACAGCGCCTATGATGGTTACTGGGGAGATCCTGCTGACTATGCTGTTTTTTCCACGATTATCGCAAACGCGATTGATTTTGAGGGCGCCGGTCCTGGCCCTGCCCCAAGGCCCATTCCCACCATCAGCGAATGGGGAATGATCATTTTCTCATTATTGCTGGCCGGATCAGCCATCTGGATGATGAGACGCAGACAGATATCATAAGCGTTTTGAATTATATCGCTAAAAACGCCTGAGACAATTAAATTCAGGGACACCATTGAGGAGGGAACCGCAAGGAACCCTCCTTTATTTATGCCTGAACCCGAACCCCAGCACCAGCCCTGGCCTTAGCCCGCTCAATCTTCCGGACATAATATCATCAAACCGGTCCAATATCAGGACGGCGATTCCAATGCTGATCGCATGGTATAAATTGTCGTCTGTCGGCTTTTCACATAAAACAATCTGACCATACGAAAAAAGCCGCGAAATGTGATGACCTCAATTTCGTGATTAGGAGGATTTATCCGAAAACGGCGGTATGCAACCGATCAAAAAACAACCGTTCGGTTTCCCGGTTCCTACAGGTCACGGATTTGAAGCAGCAAAAATCCGGGTAATTATCATTAACCGGGAATGAACATTCGGGCAACATTTGGGCAACAGTGAACACTGCTTACCGGCTTTTAAAATCTCTATGAAGTTACTTTATGTGCTTCTAAAAGCTCGGATATTTTCTGGGACAGGGCGGCCATGCTATAAGGCTTCTGAATAAACCCGTTGCAACCCTTGGCCATAATCGCCGAGGCCTGGCCCTCGATGCTGTATCCGGAGGAAAGAAGCACTTTTACCTTCGGATTGATCTGTCGCAGCCGGTCAAACATTTCATCCCCCCGGATTCCGGGCATGATCATGTCCAGAATCACCAAATCGATTTTATCTTGATTGATCTCATAAATATCCAGGGCTTCCTGCCCGCTTAGAGCCACCAGTGCCTCATATCCCAGGGCATTGAGAATTTCTGCCCCCACCTCGGCGACCATTGCCTCGTCATCCACCAGAAGGATAGTCCCGGTCGAAATGACGATTTTTTCAGCCGCCGGGATTTCTTCCTTTGGCGTTTTTCGGGAAGCCGGAAGAAACACATGAAATGTCGTCCCCTTCTTTATTTCACTTTCAAAAGAGATGAATCCATTATGATTTTGGATAATTCCAAAAGCGGACGCAAGACCGAGACCGGTCCCGCATCCCATTTCTTTAGTCGTGAAAAACGGTTCAAAGATTCTGGTCTGGACTTCTTTATCCATGCCTGTGCCGGTATCCGTAATGGAAATTTTTACATACACACCCGGAGAAGCATTGGACGGCAGAACATCCGAATCTGAAAGGGAGATCTCAATTGTCCGGACGTGTAAGTGGCCACCATAAGGCATGGCCTGCGCAGCATTGACATAAATATTGAGAAGCACCTGCTCAATCTGGCGGCGATCAATTTCCGCGACAAGCCGGTCTTTTGACAATTCTTGAGTAATGGCAATTTCTTTCCGGGTCCGGCTGAACATCTGTGCATGTTGGGAAACCAGTTGATTGACATCCGTGGGTATGACCTCGATTTTCCCTTTTCTGGCAAAACCCAGCAAATTGGCGGTTAAATCCGCCGCCCGCACCAGATAGGTGTCAGCTTTCTTAATTTTTTCCTGATAATCTGATAAATTTTTTTCTTTGGCCATTTCAAAAGCCAAAAGGGATAGCCGCCCCTGTATTGCCATTAACAAATTATTGAAATCATGTGTAATACATCCAGCCAGAATTCCGATGGAATCCATTTTTTGGGCCTGGGTAATTTTAGACTCCATTTTTTTGCGATCGGAGATGTCCCAGCACAAGGAAAGAATATGGGAATTTTCGGAATCGCTAAGCAGCGTTGCATTCATTTCTATCGGTGTGAGGGCACCCGAAGGTGAGTTGTAATTGATTTCAATACCACGAACGCTCCCCTGCTTGATGCAATGCTGAATTTCAAGGGCCATGCGTTCACGGTCATGCGGTGCCGTCCACTCCGTCAGCGAACGCCCCAGCAAATCTTCCAGCATCTGATGGCCTGTCAGCCGGATATATTCCGTGTTAGCGTCGACCACACGACCCATCGCGTCGATGATCACGCAGCCCGTTTTTGTTGTTTCAACCAACCGGCGATATTTTTCCTCGCTCCTTAAAAGAGCGGTTTTGCTTTCCAAGTGCTGTTTTATAAGCACGAGAAAAACGGTAAACAGCACCATTGAGGCAGGGCCGATCAGCATGGCGACTATTCTATTGCCCGTGCCCAGCAACAGCTCTGTATGCGGCATGAAAAATAGGATGAAACCGATGGTCAGGATATTTGAGCTGACCCCGATGATCAGATTGTAAAACGCTGCAGGAAGTCTTTTTATTTTCATTCTCCCATCCAGATCCCCCTCAGCATCAATAAAAGCACTGCCATATATGAGGTGATTTTTTGTTTTGCATGCCTGAAAAAACTGCATCTGGCCCATAGCATAATTAGAAATAACTATAATTTCAATTTATTATAAAGAAGGACGCGGAAGCCGCAGGGAAGGCCCTTGTGTCGGCGATGGTGCAGGGTTTTCTGGACGTGTTTCCGGAATGGCCTGTTGATGGGCTGGTGAAGGTGAAGCAGGGGAAGACATGGTACGATATTTCGTGATTGTTTGGCGGGGGTTGGGTTGAAGCGGGTGAAAAATACGGATAGCGTCGGGTTGTATTTTAAAAAACCACGATGAGATATGTTGCATTGGCTAAATAATGCCGAGATTTGCCGAATAGCTATTGTATTATGCAACAGGAGGCAGCCTTGAATTTTTCCGGTGTTGCGTCCCTGAAAATTTTGACACAAAAGGCCGTACTTGCTATGTACCGTCCCTATTTCGAATTTGCGGTTAATACGGGGCTTCGTCCTTCGGAACAGGTGGCGCTGAAAAGGTCCGCAGTTGAAGAAGATTTCTTCAGCGTGGAGTTGAGCCGGGTGCGTAACCGGGAAAAGGAAGACCTCAAGACCGAAAGCAGCTATCGCCAAATCGCGCTTACCTCAACGATTCGCGATATCCTGAACCGACAAAAAGCCATGACGGCGGCCGTTGACAGTGACTATGTTTTTGTAAATAAAGATGGCCGGCCGATTCTTCAGAATAAACTCAGGGAGTTGTGGCTTCGGGTGATGGCGAAAAGCGGGTTGCCGAGGCGCCGAATGTACGAAACCCATTAAAAACATTGAGCGTAAGATGGTGGAGGCGGCGGGAGTCGAACCCGCGTCCGAAAACATTCCACAATGGCTTCTACATACATAGCCTGAAATCTGAATTTCGCGCTTCAAGTCTCCTTCAGGCGGGATACTTGAATTGCTATTTTGTTAGAGTTTCACCGTTGCTGCAACAAACAATCAGAAACGGCTATCCTGCAAGTCGACGCCCATACCGGATCCGCAGGAGGAAACCCGGAAGGACGTTGGCCGACTAAGCGGCCAAGGCGTAGTTATAATCGTCTGCGATTATGTTTATGTTCCGCCTGTTTTACGAGTCAGCGGGACTCGGTATGCAACCAAAGCTTCTTTGTCCCCGTCGAAACCATTTCGCCCCCAGACAGGAGGGTCCCTTGAAATAAGGGGTATCGCGACGTGTGATGTTAAAAATATAATCCCGGTCCCGGGCATTGTCAACAAAATAGCGAAAAATACAAGAAAAATCACTTTTTCCGGGCCCGGTCGAGTTCCCGTTTCATTTCGCGGTCCTTGATGGCTTCCCGTTTGTCGTATTTGCGTTTGCCCCTGGCCAGGGCCATGGTGATTTTGGCCTTGCCATCCCGGAAATAGACTCTCAGTGGGATCAGGGTAAATCCTTTTTCCCGCATTTTACCATAGAGCCGCTTGAGCTCAGAGCGCTTGAGCAGGAGCTTTCGCTGGCGCAGCGGTTCATGGTTGTCGAAAAACGCGAAGGGATACGCGCTGATATGCATTTGGTAAACGTAGAGTTCGCCATTTTTAAATTTACCGTATGAGTCCTTGAGGTTGGCGCGGCCCATGCGCATGGATTTGACCTCGGTGCCCAGCAGTACCATGCCGGCCTCGATTTCTTCTTCGATATGATAATCATGACGGGCTTTTCGATTTTCCGTCACCATTTTAATATGATCGTTAGCCAATAGAATCGGATCCTTGCGTATTTAATGCGCCTTCACCACTCAGGTCCGGGGCAGGCGGCGCATATATGGTTTCAGATAGGATGCCGCCGTAGGTATCTTCGAGTAATTGGATGATATCGGCGGTGGTGGCCTGGGCGAGAACGTCTTTGAGAAACGCCCTGGATTCCGCCACGCTGATTTTCCGGATGGCGTTTTTAACCAGAGGAATGGATTGGGGCGACATACTCAACTCCGAAATGCCGATGCCCAGAAGGATCGGCAGGTGCGTGATGCCGGCGGCCATTTCCCCGCACATATAAGTTTTGATTCCGGCTTTCTTGCCGACATCCACCAGTTGCTTGATCAGTCGGATGACCGCCGGATGGAGCGGATTGTACAAATACGCAACATGTCGGTTGCCCCGGTCGATAGCCAGTGTATACTGCACCAGGTCGTTGGTGCCGATGCTGAAAAAATCAACCATCCGGGCCATTGCGTCCGCCATGATAACGGCGGAAGGGACTTCGATCATGATGCCGAATTCAATTTCCCGGTTGTACTCCAGGCCGTCTTTTTCAAGGCTTTCAGCCGCATCATTAAGAATCAGTCGGGTTTCGTATATCTCTTCACAGCTTGAGATCATTGGTATCAGCAGTCGCACGTTGCCGTGGGCCGCGGCCCGGAGAATGGCCCGGAGTTGCGTTTTGAAGATGTCTCTGTTTTTGAGGCAGAAGCGGATGGCCCGCAGCCCGAGGGCCGGGTTGGCTTCTTCAGCCGGCCGGCTTGCGTCAATGGCTTTGTCGCCGTTGATGTCAAGGGTGCGGATGGTCACGGGTTTTGGGGACATCAGTTCCACGACTTCCCTGTATTTATCGAAGAGTTCCTGTTCATCCGGGAAGTCGGCCCGGTTCATATAGAGAAATTCGGTCCGGAAAAGGCCGATGCCGTCCCCGCCGTGATCCTTGACCGCAACGATTTCCTCCGGCAGTTCGATGTTGCCCATGACCCGAAACAGCTTTCCGTCAAGGCTTTTCGCCGGACGCCCGCTAGTGCGCAGGGCGTCTGCTTTCTGGGCCTTGAATTTCTCGGCAAGTATTTCATAATGGATAAGGGTTTCATCTTCCGGGTTGATGATCACAAGCCCTTCGGCGCCGTCAACAACTAGTATATCGTTATTTTTGATGATGACGGTCGCTGTTTCGAGCCCTAAAACCGCCGGGATTTCAAGGGTGCGGGCGATGATGCCGGTGTGCGAATCCCTGCCGCCCCGGTCGGTGACAAACCCCATGATTTTTTCTAGCTGAATCTGGCTGGTTTCCGCCGGTGAAAGGTTGTGGGCCACTAGTATCACCCGCCGGTCAATGCCCGATATATCGACATCCTTGGCGCCTACGAGATTCCGCATGATCCGGTCGGATACATGCTCAATGTCCACACCGCGTCCCTTCAAATATGAATCGGTTATGGAAGCAAACATCTCTTTGGCTTCCGACGTGGCTTCCCGAAGCGCCCACTCGGCATTTATTCCCTGATTTTTTATAATATCAATGGTTTTTCCATAGAGCATTTTGTCCTTGTGCAGCAGTAGATGTGTTTCCAGTATATAGGCGTGCTGCTTTAAGTCCTCGGGCAGATCCGCGATGATGGTTGTCAGTTCTTTTTTCGCATTGGCCACTGCGTTTTTAAACCGATTGACTTCCTTTGAAATATTTTCCGCGCTGACGTTATACTTTTCAACAACCGAAACGCCCTCCCTGTCGACCAGGTAAGCCTTGCCGATACAGATGCCGGGTGATCCGCCAATGCCTTTCAAACGGATTTCGTCTGTGCTTGTTGCGTGCATGAACCTGTTTACTCCGTAAAACCCTTTTCAAACAGCGTTGCGATTTTTTCGACGATGGCCATATCCGAATCGTTTACCGCACGAAGGATCAGCTCGGTGCCTTTTTTACACTCCAGGGTCAGAATATCGATGATGCTCGATGCATCGACCTGCCGGTCGTTTTTGATTAACCAGATATCCGATTTCGCCTGGAGGGCCAACTGGGCCACCAGGGCCGCAGGTCTGGCATGCAGGCCGAGTTCATTGGTCACGGTGACCTTTTTTGTATTGTCGTTGGTTAACACGTTCATATATATATTTATTTTTACAATTTAAAATTTTAAGGCTACCATGACGATTCCGGAATTGTCAACTAAATGATTGACATCCAGGAGGTCGACTGGTATCGTTTAAAAATATTTTTATCTTATAATTTATTGATTAATAAAGTAATTTTTTTATTTAAAGCTTTAAAGAAGGTAGCATATGCCGGAAAAATTGATGATTTATGGAAAAAGCACCTGACCGTTCACCAACGCGGCTCGTGAGGCCTACAAATCAAAAAACACAGATTTCAATTATATCGACGTGCTGGAAAATCCGGAAAATCTCGAACGCATGTTGAAATTATCGGACGGACGGCGCCGGGTTCCGGTGATTGTGAACGGCGACCATGTGGCGGTCGGATTTAACGGCAGAAGCTGAGGCGTCTGACCATAACCGGCCGTGAGCCGGTTTTTCAACCCATCTGTCATCCAATACACGTCCGTCCGCGGGAACAGGCGCCGCGGACATTTTTTTATCATCAGGAGTATCGATTTATGAGAGAACAGTATCCCATTGATGAAATGCGGTTCAGTGAATCGTGGCGGCTTTTTAAAATCTTAGGCGAATTCGTTGACGGCGTGGAGGCACTTCACGATCTCGGCCCCGCGGTAACTATTTTCGGGTCGGCCCGGGTCGCGCCGGATCATCGGTATTATCACATGACCGAGACCATGGCGGCAATGATGGCGGAAAATGGATTCGCCGTGATCACCGGTGGCGGCGGCGGAATCATGGAGGCTGCCAACAAGGGGGCCGCGGAAAAAGGCGGCAAATCCGTGGGAATGAATATTATCCTTCCCCGGGAGCAAAATCCGAATCCCTATGCCAATATTAAACTCCAGTTTAATTATTTTTTCGTGCGCAAGGTCATGTTCATCAAATATGCCCAGGCCTATATCATCATGCCTGGCGGGTTCGGGACTTTAGATGAGTTTGCCGAAGCCGTCACCTTGATCCAGACCCATCGGATCAAACCGCTTCCGGTGATCCTTTTCGGGACGAAATTCTGGGAAGGACTGATCGACTGGATCAAGGCCCGTCTGCTGGATGAGGGGATGATCTCACCTGAAGACCTCAATATCATGCATATTACCGATGACATGGACGAAGTGCTCAGCATCGTCAAGGGTACCCAGAAGTACTGGGAAGAAACATGAGACACTGTCGTAAACCCAATTAAAAAGATCGCCATCGCAATAATACCGCGCAGCGGATTCAATGGTTTTATAAGGGCGCCCCGCATTCATGGAAACCACACATCGCATTTTTTTTGCCGATGCCCGCAGGATGAAGGCTGTGGCGGATGAAAGCATCGATCTTGTGGTTACTTCTCCGCCGTATCCCATGATCGCCATGTGGGACGAAATTTTTTGTCTTGCTGATCCGAAAGTGGGCGCTGCCCTGGATCAGGGAGATGGAAACCGCGCTTTTGAACTGATGCATCGCCGGCTCGATCCGGTCTGGGATGAGCTGTTCCGGGTGGTCAAAACCGGCGGGTTCGTCTGCATCAATATCGGTGATGCCGTCCGGACAATCAATGACCGGTTCACCCTTTATCCCAATCATGTCCGGATTTTAAACTATCTGTATGAAAAAGGTTTTAATCCGCTGCCCGCCGTGATCTGGCGGAAGCAGACCAACGCGCCCAACAAGTTCATGGGCGCGGGCATGCTGCCGGCCGGCGCTTATGTCACCCTGGAGCATGAGTATATTCTGATCGTGCGCAAGAAAGACAAACGGACCTTTGAACAAGGCGCCGAAAGCCTGGCGCGTCAGGAGAGCGCGTTTTTCTGGGAAGAGCGGAACCAGTGGTTTTCCGATGTCTGGATGGACCTGAAAGGCGCGCGCCAGAATACGGAAGACAATGCCCTTCGCGACAGAAGCGCGGCATTTCCTTTCGATGTCCCTTATCGGCTCATCCATATGTATTCCCTGATGCAAGACACGGTGCTGGATCCCTTTGCGGGAACCGGCACCACCCTAGTCGCTGCCGCTGCGGCCGGCAGAAATAGCATCGGTTATGAAATCGATGGCGGTTTTAAAGACGTGATTGCCAATCGGATGGAAAGCAGCGCCGCGCTTTCACGGGAATATGTCCATGAACGGCTGCGGACGCATATGGATTTTGTCCAGAACCGGACCAAGGCAAAAGGACCCATGAAACATGCCAATCAGCACTATGGCTTCCCCGTGATGACGGCCCAGGAGAAAAATCTGCGGCTTCCCCCGGCTTCAAGGGTTTTTCGCAAGCAGGAAAATCTGTTTGTGGTGGATTATGATGAACATGCCGGCCCCGGGGATTTTAAGGATCGGGAAGTCGCCGGCGTCGTCGGCCTTAACGGCGGGAAATCAGGGGACCCAAACCGGTCCGGTCGAAAATCCGGCGGGAAATCCGGTGGTAAATCCGTTAAAAAACCCTGCGGAAAAGCAGAACCGGCCGTCAAGCCCATGATTCAACGGTTGCTTTTTGAATGAGTGATTGATCCCAATGAATATTGTCTTTTGCGCCATTGTTCTGATCGCCTTTGTTTTTGCCGGATTCAGGCAGTTTGCCTGGTCTCCGGATTTCGGCGTGCCGTCGCCCATGGAAATCCTTTCCAGAGAGATGGTGACGTCGGCGGGCGGGGCCGTGGAACTGGCCATCGGCCTGGTGGGGGTCATGACCCTTTTTCTGGGATTGATGAAGATCGCGGAAGCCGGGGGATTGCTCAGGATCATCGCCCGACTCATCCGGCCCCTGATGATCCGTTTGTTTCCGGATGTGCCGGCGGATCATCCGGCCATGGGGGCCATGATTTTAAACCTGTCCGCCAATGTGCTCGGCTTGGGTAATGCCGCCACCCCTTTCGGGGTCAGGGCCATGCAGGAGCTGGATAAACTAAATCCGGAAAAGGGGACGGCCACCAATGCCATGGTCCTGTTTCTGGCCATCAATACCTCAAGCATAACCCTGTTGCCCACGGGAGTCATTGCCCTGCGGGCCGCGGCCGGTTCCGTGGATCCTGCCGCGATCCTTCCCACCACACTCTTTGCCACCATGGGCTCCACGTTGATCGCCGTCATGGCTGCAAAACTCTATTCGCGGTTTTCCACGCCCGTTGCCGCGCCTATTGTCACCGCGGGTTCCGCATCCGGCGCGGATACGGCGTCGCTGCCGACGGCTTCTGATCCGGCGATTGTCGGTAAAGATCAGGATTCAGCAATGCATTCGGAGGACGCGCCCGCATCCGGCTATCCGGCATGGGTCAGCGCTCTGGCCCTGATGGTGCTGGTTTCCCTGGTTCCCCTGACGATCCTGTTCGGAAAGGCCGTTTCCCCGTGGATTATCCCTTCGCTCATGGTCGGTTTTCTGCTCTTCGGGATGTTAAAAGGCGTCCGGGTTTATGAAACCTTTATCGAGGGCGCCAAAGAGGGCTTTCAGGTGGCGATTCGGATCATCCCTTTTCTGGTGGCGATTCTGGTGGCCGTGGCCATGTTCCGGGCCAGCGGGGCCATGGATGTGATGGTGCGGTTTCTGGGCGCGTGGACCGGGATGGTGGGACTTCCGGGCGAGGCCCTGCCCATGGCCATCCTGCGGCCGTTGTCCGGCTCCGGGGCCTACGGCGTGCTGGCTTCTATTATTAATGATCCGGCCATCGGGCCCGACAGTTATGTCGGATACCTGGTCAGCACCCTTCAGGGCTCCACCGAGACCACCTTCTACGTGCTCGCCGTTTACTTCGGCGCG
>QZJS01000012.1 GCA_003597945.1 Desulfobacteraceae bacterium
ATTGCCTGCGCTGCCACGAGGCCGGCATCCAGACCGTAAACATGACCTCCAAATCCCATTGTACGGACTGCCATCGCCATGTTCCTCATACTCCGAAACTTCCCATTGCCAAAAGGAAAGCCGCCGATGCGTAAATCAAATGATACAGCAATCATCAATATCCCAGCCGTTATCCTGATGCTGGCCCTGGCCGGCGTGATGTTCTTCCTTTCCGGGTGTTCCGATTCCGAAACCCCTTTGACCCCGGAATTCAAGACCAGCCTGAATGAAGATGAGATCCGCAATTCTGCTTTCAAGCCTGAATTCCCACTCCATTATGAAACTTATGAGCGCAACAATGAAACGGAAATCATGACCGAATACGGCGGGTCCGTGGCCTACAGCAAGCACGACAACGTGAACCCCCTTCCCGAAGGCTACAAATACGCCCAGCCCTATCTCAAAAACCTGTGGCTTGGTTATGCCTTCAGCTATGAATACCGGGCCGCCCGGGGCCATACCTACGCCCTGGAAGATATCATGCACATCGATCGTCTCAACCGCTATGATGAAAAAGCGGGCCTGCCCGCCACCTGCATGAACTGCAAGACCGCAAAAATGACCGCGTTCGTGAAGGAAAAAGGCGATGATTTCTGGGCACAGGATTTCAATGTACTGCGGGAGCAGGTGGATCTCGATGAAAACACCATCGGTTGCGCCAACTGTCATGACCCCCGGAACATGAACCTGCGCCTTTACAGCGTGCCGCTCACCGATTACCTGGCCTCCCAGGGCAAAACATTCGAAGATCTGCCCCGCAATGAAAAGCGCGCCCTTATGTGCGGCCAGTGCCATGTGGAATATTATTTTCTCGACAAAGAATTCGGTCCGGCCAAAAAAGTGACCTTTCCCTGGGCCAAGGGCCTGGACCCGGAAAATGTCTATGCCTATTACGAAGATCAGGGCAATTGCACCATTCCGGGATTTGAAGGCAATTTCGTGGACTGGGTGCATCCGGTTTCCCAAACCCCCATGCTCAAAGCCCAGCACCCGGAATATGAAACCTGGTCCAACGGCGTGCACGGGGCCGCGGGCGTCACCTGCGCGGACTGTCACATGAATTATGTGCGCATGGACGGCAAAAAGAAAATATCCAACCATCACTGGACCTCCCCTCTCAAGGACCCGGACCTCAAGGCCTGCCGCCAGTGCCATACGGACAAGACCCCCCAATTTCTGAAAGAACGCGTGCTTTTCACCCAGCACAAGGTGTGGGAGCAGCTCTTGATCGCCCAGGACATCTCAGTGAAGGCCCACGAGGCCATCCGGCTGGCCTCGGAATACATGGGTGAAAAACCCGCCGATTATGACGCGTTGATGATCGAGGCCCGCCGGTGGTGCCGGAAAGGGCAGTTTTTCTGGGATCTGGTGTCCGCGGAAAACAGCGTGGGATTCCATAACCCCACAAAAGCACTGAACACCCTGGCCCAATCCCAGCAATACAGCCAGAAAGCCGTGGACACGGCGGTGCGGGCATCTGCCTACACCATCGCCAAAGATATTGACGGGGACATCAAAACCATCGTGCCCCCCATTCTCCATCACAGCCGCGAACTGCAAATGGATGAAGAACACATGAAATCCCATCCGTGGTTCAAATATCTCCCGGTGACGCCCAAAGCAGCCAAAATCTGGGACGGCGTTAAACGCATCGGCCCAGAAATATGAAACTTTTGTGGCCAAATTCGACATCAAACCCATCGGCAATACCGAAGACGATATTGCAGCCACGATGGTTGGGAAATAGAAAGGTCTGTATATATCCGACAGACGAAAACGGTATCCCCTATTGTTTGTCATTACGTGGCGTGAAAAATAAACGACCGAAGTCGTCTCCTGTCAGCAGGCAGATGGTTTCGGTCGTTCATTATGCTTTGTAATGACGGAGAATTTCGCTTTTAGAGATTTCATTTACAAACTCTCAACATGATCAGGCAAGGGAATAAAGTATTACTTTAAAAATCAAAATCCGCAATGCCCATCGGTGGACCTATGTGTAACGCGTACAGGACGAGGGAGGATCAATGAAAGCAACGGACGACCTTAAAAAAGAACATCAGGGAATCGAAGTGATATAGCGGATCCTCGGCGCCATATCGGATAAATCCGCGCGCGGCGAAGTAATTTCTGTCCAGCATCTTGTTGACGTCATGGAATTTCTAACCGTTTTTATCGATAAATGTCATCACGGCAAAGAGGAGGAGTTTTTGCTCCCGGCGATAGAGGCCGCGGGCATTGCCCGTGAAGGCGGCCCGATAGGTGTCATGCTCTGTGAACACGAAGAGGGCCGGAAGCTTGTGGCGAAACTCAAAGAGGCGGTATCTATCCTGAAGACCGGGGATCAATCCGCCGCTGCCGCCATTCAGGAGGCCGGCAATCAATATATCGTCCTGCTGACCGACCACATTGCCAAGGAAAATAACGTGCTTTTTGTCATGGTGGAAGAACGTCTGGACGGCGCTGAAGACGAACGCCTTTTTGAAGCATTTGAACAGCTTGAGCGTGATCGCATCGGTGTCGGGAAGCATGAAGAATTTCATGAACTTCTGGAGCAGATCCAGAACGTTTATCTGAAATGACGGGGTTGAAATGACAATAGGCAAAAACAGGTAAGGGGCGCTGGTCAGTATGCTGACGGCAAAAGAGATAAAAAGCAGGCTGGAAGAACTTGAATCTTTGATCCGGGAAACAAAACAGCGTCTTCCCGCGCACTCCGTAAAGCCGCCGATGATGATGGAACTGCTGGCATACGAGGACGAATATGAGGCGCTGTTGACAGACCTGAAACGTATTTCCAGCAAATAATAATGCGCTGATGCGAGTCGAAAAGCCTTTATACGGCCAGCTGCCCTATTCACCATAACCTTATAAGAGAAGCGTCGAGGCATTTAAAAAGACTGCGACAATTTCATGATGGCGCACTATCCGATCAATTTTCTGGCGCGCAAAAGGGGGCGGGGGTCGATCAGATGACGGCGAAACCATCCCTTGCCGCCACCGATGCCCAGAGATAACGCCAAGAGCTCGGAAAAATGAAACACCGGTGTTTTGCCCGGCAGCCGGCTTCGGATTTCTAAGTTCATCTGGCACATGGCGCAGGCCGTCACGATGCATTCGGCCCGGACCTGCTCGGCGCCCGCCATGATATCAGCCACGGATCGCGCGGCGATGTCGGGCCGGGATGCGGCCAGAAACGTGCCGCAGCATCGGGCCGAATATCCCCATTTAAGAGGTTCGGCCCCCAATGACAGGAGCACTTTTTCCATCAGTCCATAAAAATTTCTTTCATGCCGCATCACGGGCGGCCGGGCCAGCATGCAGCCGTAGTATGCGGCAACCCGCATCCCCTTCAGCCCGGGTTTATGTGTTTCAAAAGCCCCTGCCTCAGCCAGGTCCGATAGAAGCTCGAAAAATGTAATAATCCGGAGATCCGGATCAAAGTCGCGACCCCACAACCGCTTGTATTCCTCGCGGTCATCACCATTCTGATTCAGAATCATGTGCGCAAGCTTCAACCGCATGTAACAGTTGGGACAAGCCGCCATGAGCGGTCGGCCCGGCGGAGCCAGCGCCAGGTTCCGGGTCGGCAGCCATTTTGCCGGATCATGATCGATGCTGTGGGTTGAAGAAGATCCGCAACAGTTCCAATCGTCGAGTTCTTTAAGTGCGATATTGTGGCGTTCGCAAAACGTGTAGAGGGAGCGGTTGTTTTCTTTGGCGGTGGTCTCCAGGGAGCACCCCGGAAAATAGCTGAACTCAAGAAATTTTTTATCCGGCATGGGAAGCGGCCTTTTTCTTCTTGAAAAGTTTTCGGATATCGGGCATGCGACGGACCTTCGAAGGCAGAAGATCGAGTTTGCGTTTTTGCAGCATGCGCAAGCCAAGGTTAAAATCCGCAAACGGATTTCTTCGGGCCAGATTGTAGCGCAGCATGATCTCCAGTTTGTGGGTGCGACCGTAGCGGTGAATCGAATTGACCACTTCTTTATGAAAGTCATGAATATGGGGTTCGGCGATGGCGGCCCCCTCGGTGATGGCTGTTTGTCTGAGCGCATCCATGACAGCGGCCATGTCGATGGCCTGGGGGCATGCCGTCGAACAGGTATGGCATCCCACGCAGATCCAGATGCTTGATGACGACAGTGCGGCGTTTTTGACTCCGAGCTGCACCAGCCGGATGATCTGATTGGGATGATAATCCATGGATTCGGCAAACGGACATCCCCCGGAACAAGTCTTGCATTGCCAGCAAAGGTCGACATTGACACCGGAACGACGATTGATTTCGGTTGTGAAACCCGGCTCGGTCTCCGTCATTTCAATGCAGTCCGGCAGAGCGCCTAATCTGTTTTTCCCGTCTGATTCGACCATTGGGTGGTTTCTCTTTTTAATGGATGCTTAATGTTGATGATCTCGCAACAAGCCTGAAAAAGCTCAATCACAATCTAAAAAGGCTTTTACCGCGGACATCGGCGTTGGATCTAAATTAATACGGAATGTTCGATTTCCTCGTCCTTGAAATTCATGGTTCTTACAGTGTCAGGGTTAAAAAGAAAAATCCTTGACTCAAGTCAAATATTTATTGGGAAATCCAAAGCACTGCCTCCGGGGCCGGTCGCTCTGGTTACCCTGACCTGAATCATTACCCGAAAATGATAGACATGCCTGCCATGGTGAGAATCAGATAAATAAAGATCTTGAACTGATGTTCATTGATGGTGTCATGCAGCCGTTCTCCCAGGAAAAGAGCGGCAATGACCACCGGCAAAAGCAGCATATGATATTTAAATGTCTCGGCCGACATTTTGCCGGTGAGCACATAGGCGGCGACCAGCACCAGATTCAGGATGATCCAGAGGGCGCAGAGGGTGCTCCGGAAGACGGCTTTCGCAAGATTTGAACGGTCGGCCGCATAAACAATGATGGGGCCGCCCGACGCATAGATTCCCTGGACAATGCCCCCCAGAAAAAAAAGCAGGCCGGATGCCCACGGCGGCATGCCGGTTTTCATCTCCAGGCGCTTGCCAACGGCGATGAGCTGAGCCACCGAGACCAATACAACAAATATACCGAAGGCCATTTTCAACCGTTCGCCCTGGATATGTTGAAACAGCCCGATGCCGATGAGCAGACCGAGCATCATTAATGGAAGAATGGTTTTTATCAGCAGCCGTGTCTGAATATGCCGGTGGTGCCGTGAAATAATATAGATGTTTAACAGGATATCCAGAGGCACCACCACCGGAAGCAGAAACTCAATGGGATAGAAATGGGCCGCCAGTGTTATGGAAATGATGACGCTTCCGAATCCCGCCAGGGCCTGGGTCGTGTAGGCCAGCAGCACGATGCCGGCCAGCATGATGAATGCGTGATCCATTTCAGGCCCGCGATTTTCCCGGGTGAAACCCCTTGGATACAAAATACAGGGCCACATACAACCCAAGCGTATAAAACCCGAGAAAAAGGATCGTCCCGAGATAATAATACCCCGGATTCGGGCTGGTCATGCCGGCAAGGGGGATCATGACGCTGAGGATGACGGGGACCGCCATGGGAAAGGCAATGCCGCAGCCGAAGACAAGATCCTGGGCCACCTGGGTTTTGAACTGGGGATCAACGATCCGGGTCAGCGTCAGGCCGGTGCTTAATGTCCCGGTAAGGGTGCCGTATATGGAAGCGATGCGCTCATTCACGTGGGGTATGGCGGAATGTTTGAATATCAGGATCAGGAATAAAATGGTGGCGATGCCGCCGACGGTGGTCGTGATAAGGATCAGTGTGAGATATTGCCTGAAAATACTAATGGATATGGCGCCGATGGCCGCCGTGACCATAAAATCAAGAGAGGAGCCGGATATCCGGGTCAGCAATCCGTTATCCAATATATGGCTCCATTGAAACTGCAGGATCAGTTTCCGAAACAATATCGCCATGACGGTGGCAAAGATGAAATGAAGACCCCACATGGTGTTTTTCAACTGCAAAAAAGCCGCTTCCTTATGAACGACGATCGTTAGAAGTGCTTCAATTCCGGTCAGCAGCCCATAAGTGGTCAGATAAACCAGCCCCACCAGGGCAATCTGGAACGTAAAACCGTCGATGGCCGATGTGGCGGTGACCAGCCTGCCGGCCTCGGCCTGCCTGCTCATATCCCGGACAATGCCGAGGCGTTCTTCTTCGGAGATATTCTGTTTTTCGCCTTTATCCCGTTTCTCATTCCAGTAGACGAGCCACACCCCGAAGGTGCATGCCCATAAATAGCCGATGGCGGCAAAGGTAAGGCCGATGTTGCCGGCATTTTCAAAACCGAGCCCTTCCCAGGATTTCCCTAGGGCAAAGGCCTGTCCGGGGCCCTGCCCGAACCCCAGCACCAGAAAATGGCCGAATGTGGGAAACAGATCGGGCTTGAAAAACAGGATGGCGACATAGGTGATCAGCATGCCGATAAATGCCTGAAGGCCGTAGCCGATGGTCAGGATGATGCCCGTGGCCACCATGGGCCGGCTCGAGACCCCGTCCCCCTTTCGAAGGGCCATGGCGATAAACATGATGGCCAGCAGGTGATAAACATAACTTCCGTAACGATCCGATGAGACATGGACCAGCCCTAAAAATTCATTGCCGATGAACAGGAGGAGAAATCCCGCAACAATATTGTTGGGGACCATGTATTTCTGAAAAAATCGAACGCGGGTGCGTATAAAGGTCGCCAGCAGAAGCAGACCGCCGATAACGCACATGTCTATTAGAAATTCCCATCCGGTTTCCATGTCGGTTCCTTTCTGTCATGTCACTTTTATGACGGTAGCGAGGCCTTAATATGGTACTGGGAATATTGATTTATAACATTTTCATAATCCACCGCATCGACCGCGTTCATATTGATGCCCAGTGCGTTTTGCCGGGTATTCAATCTGGGGATTTTGGCTTCCCACAATGGGTTGTATTTCAATAGGCTCACCGAGGATATGCCGTAAGCGCGCAGCGTGTGGGCCATCATCTTTATCTGGTGAAATCCGGTATTGATTCCCGGCACCACCGGTATTCGTACGGTGAGCGACGCCGCCTGGTCCACCAGAGCTCCCAGGACATCTAAAATCCGTTGGTTCCCTTTCCCGGTATGGACCCGATAGGCCGCATCATCCGGCAGTTTATAGTCAAAGTAGATATAATCAATAAACGGCAGCAGGGGGTTGAGCAAGGTAAAAGGATAATTGCCGGCGGTTTCCAGTAAAACATGAATGCCGTGCGTTTTCAATTCAGGAAGAAACGACGCGAGAAACCGGCTGTGCAAAACCGGTTCCCCGCCCGAAAGGGATACACCGCCGCCCGAGGCCTCATAAAACTCCCTGTCCCGAAGACTCTCCCGGACGAGTTTCTTCACGCTATACGTTGCGCCGACCAACCGGAGGGCTTCGGCAGGGCACTCCCGGGCGCACGCGCCGCAGGCCGTGCATTTCTCCCATATGATTCTTCGGCCTGAATCCATGGAAACGGCGCCTTCGGCGCACGCGTTCGCGCACGCGCCGCACGCGATACAACGCTCGGCGTAAAACGTCATTTCCGGCATCCCGCTGATGGATTCGGGATTCTGGCACCAGGCGCAATTGAGACTGCATCCCTTGAAGAATAGAGTGGTGCGGATTCCAGGACCGTCATGTATAGAGAAACGCTGGATATCAAAAATAACGGCCTCGGGGCTGTTGGAAGGCGCCGGGTTCATCTACGTGCAGCAGGTCCTTTCCGTCATGCAGTGAAGGGTCCGGTTGATCAGTTCTTCTTTCATCGCATCGGTGAGATCATTGAAATAAGCGGAATATCCCGATACCCGCACCA
Organism: Desulfobacteraceae bacterium; assembly: GCA_003597945.1. Classification (GTDB taxonomy): domain Bacteria; phylum Desulfobacterota; class Desulfobacteria; order Desulfobacterales; family Desulfosalsimonadaceae; genus SURF-33. The sequence goes on from QZJS01000012.1 coordinate 7,876, forward strand.
CCAGATCCGGATATTTCTCCGGATTGGACCTGGCATCCAGCAGAATGGAGGGGTCCGTGATATTAAATTGCAACTGCATCCCCCCTTTCCTGAAATAGCCGGTTATCATGCCGTCCAGCAAGATGTTTCCGGCCCGGCCCGCCAGATACTCTGGGTTCAGTTTTTGATTGAAGGCATACCCGTTGGTAATGAACCGTTTATCCAGATTGGCCGCGGAAGAAAGAGCCGCGGTCGGCCCTTTTCGGTCCTTTCCATCGCACGGAGATGCGCCGTTGGCCAGGGCCCGGCCGGCCCGCCTGCCGCTGGGAAGCGCGGGCATCCGCGTTCCGAACCCCATGTGGGTGGTCATTGTCCAGAATCCGGCAAAATAAGGACCGCCCCGGGGGTTTGAAAACCGCCTTACCGTATCCGTATAGATGCCCGACACAACATTTGCATAATGATCGCTGATATCTGAATTTTCACCGTATTTCGGTATCTTGTTGACAATATATATCCGAAGATCCTCGTATCCTTTGTAATCGGCGTCAACCGCTGCGATGCACTCCGGCAGCGCCAGCCTATTTTCCTGGTAAACAACCTGATCGATGGCGGTTAAGGAATCGACCACATCCGCCAGGCCCACTCCCTGGCACCCGGTGGAATTATATCGGGCGCCTCCCGCGTTGATTTCACGCCCCTTTTTCACGCAGCCGTCCACCAGAATAGACAGTAGCGGCGTGGGCCGGTGGTTGGCATGGGTCTGCTCAATGACATTATTTCCGTCAACGGCGCGTTCCACCAGATTGGCCAGTTGCTTCCGAAATGCGTCAAGAAGAAGGTCCATGGAGGAGAACCGTTCCGGCGGGCCGGTTGACGGACCGAAACGCCGTCCCGCAAACCGGCCGTTGTGAAGGGCCAGATGCAGGGCCATGGCCAGATTGATAAACACGGCCCCGGCCGCGGGAAAGCTTTTTCCCGGCACCCCCCACTCCACACAGCCCACCACGGCGTAATCCCGGGCGTCCTTTTCCCCGATATCGGCCAACACCAGGGCCGGTATAACGGTGTTGTCATTAAAAAATGCCGGGATCCCCCCGCCCTTTTTCAGCACGTCATAGCAGAGATATCGGAATTCACGCGGCGTGTTGTCGTCCATGCGCACATGAAAATTCGGCTGCCGCAGGCGGACCTGGTCATAAGCGAGCAGTATCAGATAGGAAAGATCATTGACCCCGCTTGCGCCGTCCGGAGTGGTTCCGCCGAGGGTGATGCCCGAGGCCGACGACAGGCCGCTGAAATATTCGGTGGCCCGGTCGAAAAACAGGGGCAGCAGCTCGCCGGCCTTGCAGATAAAGCATCCCAGTATCTCAACGGCACGCTCGGGGGTCAGGCGGCCGGAACGGATGTCGCGCGCGTAAAAGGGATACAGATACTGGTCCATTCGGCCGAAGGAGACGCCGTGCTGAAAATTCTCCTGGTGCAGCATCACATGCCCCATAAACACCATCTGAACGGCCTCGTGAAACGATGCCGGCGGATGCGCCGGGATATTGGCGAACATCGTCGCCATGGCTTCGAGTTCGGCTTTCCGGATAGGGTCGGCTGTGGCCCGGGCGGTTTGCTCCAGGTGGGATTTCCACCGGCCGCCGTATTCGATGGCCGCCCCGGCCGCGATAACGGCCGCCTTGTAAAAAGCGATCTTATTTTTCAAGCTTGCCCGGGCCGGCGTTGAATCGGGTGCCCCGCTCTTTAATTTGGCCAGCCGTTCAAGGGCTTCTCTAAGACCGGTTTCAGCGGTCTGACGGATGCCGTTGAACCCGAGTTTCAATAACGTGGGATAATCCGGAGTCACGTGGGAGATGCCCGCAAACTGCGTCAGAATATAATAATTGCCCTCAAGCAGGGTATTAAACATGTTCGGGTCCCGGCTGTATAGCGGCGCCCTGGCCATGACCGACCGGTTGAACCAGAACGGAAATATGTTTTCGTGTAGTTCGCGGACCTGTTGGGGATCCGTCTGGATCGGATTGATCGGCCGGCCGGCAAGCCCGTCAATTTCCGGAAGCATCATCAGCCCGCCCAGATCCGGATGAATCGGCGCGCCCACGCGATGCGCGGAAGAATTGCCGACAATCAGCTCATCATCGTAGATGGTCAGCGGCATTTTCCGGAGAATGTATTCCAGTGCCCGGGAAAATTCGATGACAGGATCGGGACGGCCCGCCTGTTCCAGTTTCAGATAGACCCGGTTGAGGATGTTGCCGGCCATCACCTGCCACCGGCCCTGGGGAATGCCGCGACGGGAATTTTCCAGCGTTTCGGCAAACTGCCTGAAATGGGCCGCGGAGATTAATTTGACAAAAGCCCCTATGGGCCGCCGCTGTCGCATGTATTCCGTGAGCAGAGACGCTTTCTGGGTGCACAGATGATAGGGCGCATTTAAAATATCGCCGCGCAGGCGCTTTAGTCGCTGGATTTCATCGATATCCCCTATGGTTCGGATCGGTCTTTCGGTGGTATCGCCCATTGACGGGCGATCGTCATGATTCCCCATGACGATATTATTTTGGTATGCCGGCGATGTATTCATGGATCCCCTGCCTTAAACTGACGGACGGCGAAAACGCCAGGTCCTGTTTCATTTGATCGGTAAGATAATCATAGGGCTTTCCCACGTTGCGCACGGCGTAACGGGTCAACCGCGGAGGTTTTCGGGTAAAAAAGGAAGCCGCTTCCATGCAGCCTGCCAGGACATAGGCCACGCCGTAAGGGATATGCCGGCCGGGAACAGGCATATCCAGGGCGCGCGCGATATCGGCAATCATGTCCTCCCATGTGGGATTGTCAGGATGGGTCAGGTTGTAAATTTTTCCCACGGCCCTGTCGGATCGCAGCACGGCCAGGACAAAAGCGGCCACATCCGATACATGAATGCAGTCGACCCGGTGATCCCCCTTTCCGATGATCCGGGCTTTTCCGGTTTTGATATTTTCTGCGACCTTTGGCAGAAACAGGGTGTCGCCGGGGCCGTAGATCATGGTAGGCCGGATGATGGTCAGATCAAGGGCGCCGTTTTTCGCATAGGGCGCCAGGGCGCGTTCAGCGTCGATCTTGGTGTCGCCGTAAGGATCTTTTATTTTTTTCAAGGGAAAACTCTCGGAAATAGGCGTGCCGGACACCCGGCCGTATACCGACACCGAGCTCATATGGACAAACCTTTTCACCCCTGAAAAAACGGCTTCTTCGGCAATGTTGGCGGTTCCGTCTCTGTTGAGCCGGATGCAATTTTCCCAGGTCTGGCCGTATCCCACGGCGCCGGCCAGATGGACGATGGCATCATGTTTTCCGGTTGTCCCGCGCAGGGTATCGGGCCGGGTAATGTCGCCCCGGCGGATCGCGGCCCCGGCCGCGGATGCGGCGTCATCACCCGGAAGCAGAAGACAGGTGACCGCATATCCCTCGGTCAGAAGCGCCCTGACGATGCTCTTTCCCAGAAAACCGGTGCCGCCGGTGACAAATATATTCATGACACCATCCCTTGCCTGATGCGACGCCCGCGCCTTTTCCCGGTCTACGGACGCGCAAACCGTTTTTTCTTCGAAGCCGAATTCAGCGGATTTAGCCGATCCGATAAAAACTCAGGTGACCTTTGCCCGGCAAATGATCGTTGAATACAGGCCCGGCATGAATCTCTTTAACAGGGCCGCATGCTTTACCGGGGGGCCGATGATGCATTGTTCCCGCTTTTTTTTCACCACATCCATGATTTTTGCCGCGCAGACGGAAGTATCCATTCCATTTGCCTGCTGGGGATCCATTTTCCCGTGCCGTTGGCCGCTTCCCGTCAACGCGTTTATGGAAATATCGGTTCGAATGCTGGCCGGACACACGATGGTCACAAAGATATTGTCCTTCCAAACTTCGGCGCGAAGCGCATCGAAAAAACCGTGAAGCGCGTGTTTGGAAGCGCAATAGGCCGAACGCAGCGGCGTGGCCATGACCCCCATAATACTGCTGACCACGACAATATGTCCGGATTGTCTTTCAAGCATGTGCGGCAGCACGGCTTTGGTCAGCGCGACCTGACCCAGATAGTTGATCCGCATGATCCGCTCATCCACGTGGATGGTGGTATCTTTGACCAGAGACCGCTGGCTGATGCCGCCGTTGTTGACCAGAATATCAATGGCGCCGAAAGCGGCGATCGCTTGTGCCGCGATATCCGGCATGGTATCGATATGCTCCAGATCAAAAGGGAGGATCACGCTTTTGTCCGGTGCTCCCGCGCAGTTTTGTTTAACGCGCATCAATTCGGATTCATTCCGGGAGGAAAGGATCAGACGCGCCCCTTTTTCCGAAAACCCATATGCCAGCGCTTCGCCGATCCCCGATGACGCGCCGGTGATCCACACCACTTTATTGGCAAATTCCATTTCAGTCGACCGATTCATCGCATGCATTCATTGGTTTACCGGCGTGAATCTATGAAAATCACGCGCCGTGGGCACCTTAACATAAGCGTTTTGCAACACGTCGAATTTTTCTCGCCTCGCAAATCTTTCAAGGCGCGGTCGATTCGACATTATCGAACTTATCATAATCTATAAGGCAATAATAGTGCCAGAAACGGCGACCTACAATTAAAGCTTTAATTTAAATGAGTTACAGAAAAATTACCGGGAATGGCGCTGCAAAATAATTGCATATTGCAAGGCCATATTGCAATATGCTATGCTTTCCGTCGGAGCAGGAGAAATTCATTTCATGGACAGTCCACGGGAGGCCGTTATGCGCGCCGATGATTTACGTTCACAGGAAGTGCTGGTATCAAAAGGAATGGGCGGATTTCCGCTGTTTGCCTCTTCCCGGATTATGGTCATGGGAACCCGGTCCCTGGGTCATATGCAGGCGGATATGATCCGCATCCTGGGAAAGGAAAACGCCGTGGCCATCATGGGTCGGCACGGATATGAAGCCGGCATGGCCACGGCCATGGCCATGGCTGAGCTTTATGACTGGGATTCGGATGAGGAATGGTTTAAAGCCGGCTCCATATTGCGATCCATGGCCGGCCTTGCCCACGAAAAAATTTTCAAACTCGCGTTTGATAAAGAGCAAGGTCGGTTCTATATGGAAGGAGAATGGCGGGACTCCCTGGAAGCCACCCAGTTTCTCAGGCAGCATGACCAGACAACCGGTGTGGTCTGCTGCATTCTTTCGGGATGGGCCAGCGGATATGCAAGCGCCTGCATGGGAAAAGAAATATGGGTGCAGGAAATCTCATGCCGTGCCCAGGGGAACCGGATCTGCCGGTTTGAAGGACGGCCGGCGGATGAATGGCGGCTGCTGCCGGAGGACAAACCGCGCTTTCTGGGCCATAACAGCATCGAAGATACCATGTCGGGGATGCGGCTTCAACTGAAACAGGCGTGGAAAGAAGTCGAAGATCACCGGGCTGAAATCCAGAGTCTGCGCGAACAACTCGATTCGCCGGAAGCCGATGATCGGTTTGTTTATCGCAGCGAAGAAATGGAGCGGGTAAGGTCTCTGGCGCAAAAAGTGGCAGCCACGGATTCCACCATACTGATCACCGGCGAAAGCGGCACGGGAAAAGAAGTGCTGGTCAGATACATTCATCGGCACTCCCCCCGCCTGTCTCATCCGTTTCTGGCCATTGACTGTGCCGCCATGCCGAAAAACCTGCTGGAATCCGAACTGTTCGGCCATGTAAAGGGAGCATTTACCGGTGCGGAGCGCAATAAAACAGGCCTTTTTGTGGTTGCGGGCGCCGGAACGCTTTTTCTGGATGAAATCGGCGAACTTCCCATCGATCTTCAGGTCAAGCTCCTCCGGGTGCTCCAGGAGCGGGTAGCCCGGCCCGTGGGCGGCATCAAGACCTATGCCATAAAGGCGCGGATCGTGGCGGCCACCAACCGGGACCTGGGAAAAATGGTCACGGAGGGAAGCTTCCGGGAAGATTTGTATTATCGACTGGCCGTGATCCCCATTCATGTGCCGCCGCTGCGACAACGGCGGCAGGATATTCTGCCGCTGGCCCGTTATTTCCTCAACCGGTTCAGCCCGGATCACCCCGGATTCACGCCCGCGTTTGTGCGCCGGATTACAACCTATGACTGGCCCGGCAATATCCGCGAACTGGAAAACGCCATCGAACACGCGTCGGTCCTTGCGGGCAGCGACCAGCTATCTCCGGAGCATCTGCCTCTGGCCGTTGCCCGGGAATCAGACCAATCCATTTCCGACCTTATGGCCAACTGGCCCTCGGAAACGGAACTGGTCCGGCGCTATACCGGGGCAGTTCTCCGGCATACCGGCCAGAATCGCACCCGGGCCGCCCGGATACTGGGCATAAACCCGAGCACCCTCTGGCGGCGTCTTGAATCCCGCAAACCATAACGTGTGAAAATTCGGAACAAAAAAGATTTATTGATCCCGTAATTCCCGCTTTAAAATCTTACCCGTGGCGCTCATAGGCAGGTCCTGGCAGATTTCCACGAATCGGGGATATTTATAACTGGCCATGTTTTCTTTTGACCATGCGATAATCTCCTCCGGAGTGGTCGGGTGTTTAGGATCGGGAACAATATAGGCTTTAATTTCTTCTCCGTGGGATTCATGCGGAACGCCGACGACGGCGGCCATGCTGACGCCGGGATGCGTCAGCAGGACTTCTTCGATTTCCCGCGGATACACATTAAAACCACCGCGAATGATCATATCTTTGACCCGGTCCACGATATAGACATACCCTTCCTCATCCATCCTGGCGATGTCGCCGGTGTGAAACCAGCCGTCGCGGATCGCTTTGGCGGTTTCTTCGGGCCGGTTGTAATACCCTTTCATGAGATTCGGTCCACGCATGACCAGTTCGCCCACTTCCTCCGCTGCCAGGGGGCAACCGTCTTCGGCTACGATATTGATATCCACGCCCCACACCGCCGTGCCGATGGAGCCGGGTTTCCGGGGGCGCTCCAGGCTGTTGAACGTCACCACCGGAGAGGTTTCCGACAAGCCGTAGCCTTCCAGGATGGTCACTTCGAATTTCTCCTCAAACTTTCGTAAATCCTCCAACGGCAGGGACGCGCCGCCGGATCCGCAAATCCGAAGGTTTTTTTTGATTTTCTCAAAATCGTATTTTTCTTCAGCGCCTTTGCAGTTGAGCAGGCCCCAGTACATGGTGGGCACCCCGGCGAAAAAGTTGATCTCTTCTTTTTCCAACAGCGCCAGGGCTTCATCCGCTTCAAACCGGGGCAGCAAGACCAGCGTATTTCCGGCCATAAACCCGGTGTTCATCTGTACGGTCTGGCCGAAGGAATGAAACAGAGGCAGAACCACCAGTTGTTTGTCGCCCGGAGCGGCTTTCACCAGGTCCCGCATGACAAACACGTTGGTTAAAATGTTGGTGTGGCTGAGTTCCGCGCCCTTGGGCTGTCCCGTGGTGCCGGACGTGTAAAGAATCACCGCCGTGTCATTGGGGTCGGTATCCACGGTTTGAAACCAGGGCATGTGTTCTTCCATCAGATCTTTAATGGTGGGCGCCCCTTCAATGGGCGGCGGGCCTTCCGGGTTGGCGGGCATGACCCAGTAATGTTCGCAGGAATCGACCTGATTAAAGGCCTTCCAGGCGGATTCGCCGATGGGCAGTTCCGCCGTTCCTTCAAACGCGAAAACGGCCTTGGCATCCGAATCCCTTAAATGATAGGCGATCTCTCGTTCCTTCAACAGCACATTCAGGGGCACCACCACCGCGCCCGCTTTTAGAATACCGTAATAGACAATGGGGAAATACGGCAAATTGGGGCATGACAGGGCCACTTTGTCTCCGGGTTTGATTCCGGCGGTCTCGGTGAGACCGTTGGCCACGATATTGGCGGCCGCGTTTAACTCTTCATAGGTGATGCGGCGGTCCCGAAAAACAACCGCTTCCTGATGAGGATAGTTCCGTGCGCTGGTTTCAAGTATGGTGGATAAATTCAGCATGCCTGCCTCCGTTTTTCCGGGTTGAAGTGTTGGTGGTCACGGGAAAACAACATTTGGAACCTGACGCGGTGATTGAATTTTTTCATTTATAATCTATTTCCAAAACTTTGGCACTAAAAAACATTATGCGGCGGGAAGATCGGATGTGAATATTGTCTTTAATGATATGGCCAGCTCAATGCTTCAATCAGATTGCACCACATCCATAACAATCTGAAACATTCCTGACTTCAATGAAACACAGCCTGATAAATCTGTTGACACGACATGCCTGAATCAGTATGAAAAACGTTTATCTTTAAAATACCCAAAATGAATAATTAAGTACCGGACTTACCCCGGAATAAGGACGAACCGGTCCTGTTTCGGCGTTGTGGGAGGATATTTCAATGTTTTTTACCGTATCCCTGTACCTGGCCCTGGCCGTTTTTGCCATTGGAACGGTATATAAAATTGCCACCTGGTTTACCCGGAAGGTGGGCGTCACCGGCCGGGAATTCACCCCTGTCCAGCGCGCGGGAGCTGCTGTTCGCGGGATATTCGGCGTGCTGTTCAGCGCCAGGGTAATTCCCCTGATCCGGGCGCTGATCCTCGATGTTCTGCTCCAGCTTCGCATCGCCAAAGAAGACAGGCTCCGCTGGGTTATGCACATGCTGATCTTTTACGGGTTCATACTCCTGTTTTTCATGCACGCCATGGAAAAATTTATTACGGTAAAACTTTTCCCCGGTTATTTTTCCACCCTTAATCCCTTTTTCTATCTGCGGGACATCTTCGGGCTGATGGTGATTGCCGGCGTGGGCATCGCGGTTTTCCGGCGGTTTATTCTCAAGGTTCCCCGGATGCTGACCAATGCCATGGACATCTACACCATCGTGATCGTGGCGGTGATTATCCTGTCGGGCTTCCTGCTGGAAGGCGTCAAAATGAGCTCCTACACCGAATTTACCGACATGGTGGAGGAATATTCGTTTATTTATGATGAGGAAGAACTCCTCGCCCTGGAAAGCTACTGGGTGGCCGGATACGGGACGGTATCGCCCAACGTGAAAGCGCCCTTTGATGAAGAAATTCTGCAAATGGGATACGAGGCCCACGACATGTATTGCTCGGGCTGCCATTCCCCCAATAAGTCGGCTTTTGTGGGATACGCCGCGGCCAAGGCCATGGGCCCGATGGCTCTGGCCTTAGACCGCGTCAACGGGGCGACCGTTTTATATTACCTTCATTTTCTGGCCTGCTTTATCGGACTGGCTTATCTTCCCTTCAGCAAAATGTTTCACATGTTTTCCAGCTCCTTCAGTCTTCTGGCCAATGCGGTGATGGACCCGGAAACATCGCTGCCCGCCAATATCGCCACCCGGCAGGCCCTGGAGCTGGACGCCTGCACCCACTGCGGCACATGCAGCCTGAGGTGCTCCGTGGCCGTGGCCTATGAAGCCAACGGCAACCCCATGACCCTGCCCGGCGAGAAAGTGGGCTTTCTCAAGGCCTACGCGGCGGGAAAATCCCTGTCCCCGGAAGCCATGCGCGCCATTCGGGAAGGCATTTATCTCTGCACCAACTGCGACCGCTGCACCGTGGTCTGCCCCGTGGGAATCCGCCTCAAGGAACTCTGGCTTTCCGTCAGGGATCCCATTGCGGCCGTTGCGGATGGCGGGCCGGTGTTGCTCCCCCTCTCGCCGTTTTCCCTTTTCCGGGGTTTGAACCGCCACCGCCTGCCCGCCGATAGTTATGAACAACCGGCCAATAACGCCCTGGCGGCCATGGCAACGGCCTTTCCCATGGTACAGGAAACCGAAGCCCTGATTCCGATCACGCCCATGGATAAAAATTTTAAGACCCGGGCCGCAAACGATCCCCTGGGGTCGTCGACCTTTGCCAATTGTTTTGCGTGTGAAAACTGCACCACGGTCTGCCCCGTGGTCAATGCTTACGAAAATCCACAGGAAACCGTCGGGCTTCTTCCCCATCAGATCATGCGTTCCCTGGGGCTCGGCCTCAAGGACCTGGCCCTGGGCGCGCCCATGCTGTGGGCCTGCCTGACCTGCTATCAATGCCAGGAGCATTGTCCCCAGGGGGTCAAGGTAACCGACGTGCTTTACGAACTCAAGAACATGGCGGCTAAAGACGTCGCCGCCGGTTCCTGAAACCACCAATGAAATCTGGGTGACCAAGATGAAATTTGCGCTTTTTCTCGGATGCAACATCCCCGCGCGGGTTCCGCAATATGAGCTTTCCGCAAGGGCCGTTCTGGCCAGACTCGAAGTGGAGCTGACTGACATCCGTCAATTCAACTGCTGCGGCTATCCCCTGCGGAACACGGACCAGAAAACCGCGCTGCTGTTTGCCGCGCACAACCTGGCCCTGGCCCAACAGGAAGAACTGGACATACTGACCCTTTGCCAGTGCTGTTTCGGGACTTTGAAAAAAGCCGCGCATCTGCTGGCGGCCGACGCACGGCTCAGAAACGAGGTCAACGCGTTTCTCCAAAAAGAAAACCTGCAATATGACGGCAACACCGAAGTGAAACACCTGCTGTCGGTGCTGCACAAGGATATCGGCGAGGCCGCCATCAAGGAAACCTTGCAGGCATCCTTCAAGGATCTCAATATCGCGGCCCATTACGGATGTCATGCTCTGCGGCCCAGCGATATCATGCAGTTCGATGATCCGGTGGCCCCGAGCCTTGTCGACAAACTGGTCGCTCTGACGGGCGCCAAAAATATTGAATGGTCGCAAAAGCTGGAATGCTGCGGCGCGCCCATGACGGGCGTCAATGACGATTTATCCATGCGGCTGACCGCGGCAAAACTGGCCAACGCGAAAAACGCGGGCGCGGCCTATCTGAGCGTGGCCTGTCCGTGGTGCCAGTTGCAGTTTGATGTGGTACAGAAGCAGATGGAGGCCGAAGGACGCAGTGATGCTGATCTGCCGTCCATCCTTTATCCCCAGCTTCTGGGTCTGGCCATGGGAATCCCCGGCGAAAAGCTGGGCCTGGCCTTAAATGAAAAGGATCTTAGCGGTATTTATAATTTTATCGCACAATAGGTGAAACAATGTCTCAGAAAACCGGTTCCATTATGGTGGTCGGCGGCGGGATTACCGGCATGCAGGCGGCGCTGGACGCGGCTGATTCCGGATACTACGTCTATCTGGTCGAGCGGACTTCCTCCATCGGGGGGATCATGTCCCAGCTCGACAAGACGTTTCCCACCAACGACTGCGCCATGTGAATCATCTCCCCCAAACTGGTCGAGGTCGGCCGGCATAACAACATTGAGCTGTTGACCCTGGCGGAAGTCCGGGGAATCACGGGAGAAGAAGGCAATTTCCAGGTCCGGGTCACCCAGCACCCCCGGTACGTGGACATGGAAAAATGCATCGCGTGCGGATTGTGCGCGGAAAAATGTCCGAAAAAAGTCACGGACGCCTATGATTCGGGGCTGAAGAAACGCAAGGCCATCTACGTGAAATATGCCCAGGCGGTCCCCTTAAAATACGCCATCGACAGTGACAATTGTATTTTTTTCCAGAAGGGGAAATGCAAGAATTGCGAAAAAGTCTGTCCCACGGGAGCGATCCGGTATGATGAAAAGGCCAGTGAACTCACCCTGAATGTAGGTTCTGTCATCATCTCCAGTGGATGCGAAGCCTATGATCCGTCAACGCACGACGTTTACGGCTATCAGCGCTCCCCCAACGTGGTGACCAGTCTTGAGTTCGAGCGGATTCTTTCGGCTTCCGGCCCCTATGGCGGCCATCTGATTCGGCCTTCGGACCACAAGGAGCCGAAAAAAATCGCCTGGCTCCAGTGCATCGGCTCCCGGGATGTTCACATCGGGGCCCGGGGATACTGCTCGTCGGTATGCTGCACCTATGCCATCAAGGAAGCCATGCTGGCCAAAGAGCACAGCAAGGACGGCCTGGATGCCGCGATTTTTTACATGGACATCCGCACCCACGGCAAGGATTTCGAACGCTACTACAACCGGGGCCGCGATGTTTCCGGTATCCGTTTTGTCAAATCCAGGATCACCAACGTGGTTCCGGTGGATAACGGCGAAAACCTGCTGATCCGGTATGTGGATTCAACCGGAAAGCGGGTGGAGGAAAAATTCGATATCGTGGTCCTGTCCGTGGGACTTGGCGTCAGCCGTGAGGCCCGCGTTCTTGCCGAGCGCCTCGATATTCAAACGGATGCCTACGGGTTTACCCGGACATCGGGATTTGACCCGGTCAGAAGTTCCGTGCCCGGCATTTACGTGTGCGGCGGGTTTGAAGCGCCCATGGATATTCCCTCTTCGGTGGTGGAATCATCCGCCGCGGCCGGGGCCGCCAGCAGTTCCCTGACGGATGCCCGATGGAGTCTCACCAAAACCAAAGAAATTCCCAAAGAAACCGATATCCGCGGGGAGCCGCCCCGGATCGGCGTTTTCATCTGCCGTTGCGGCACCAACATCGCTTCGGTGGTGGATGTGCCGGCCGTGGTGGAATACGCCAAGACCCTGCCTTATGTCATCCATGCCGAAGAGTCCATGTTTTCGTGCAGCCAGGACAACCAGGACATGATGTCTAAAGTCATCCGGGAAAAGCAGCTCAACCGCGTGGTGGTGTCGGCCTGCACGCCCAAGACCCACGAGCCTCTTTTCCAGGAGACCGTCATCAACGCGGGGATCAACAAGTACCTCTTTGAAATGGCCAACATCCGCAACCAGTGTTCATGGGTGCACGGCCAGACCAAGGAAGCCGCCACTGAAAAAGCCAGGGACCTGACCCGGATGGCCGTATCCAAGGTGGGACTGCTCCAGCCCCTGACCGAGCCCGAACTTTCCATTAATCCCACGGCCCTGATCATCGGCGGCGGCGTGGCGGGCTTGACCGCGGCCAAATCCCTTTCGGCCCAGGGATACCGGAGTTTTATCGTGGAGCAGTCGGATCGGCTGGGCGGCCAGGCGTTAAGTCTCCATGAAACCTGGGAAGGCGGCGATGTGCAGGCGTTTTTACACCAACTGATCGCCGATGTGACTGCTGATAAAAACATCGATGTCCGCTTGAACACCGACATACGAAAAGTAGACGGCTTTGTGGGAAATTTCAAGACCACCGTGGCATCAGGCGGCGCTGAAGAAGTCCTGGAGCACGGCGTGGCCCTGATCGCGTCCGGGGCATCCGAACTCAAGCCGGACCTTTATTTTTACGGCAAGGACCCCCGGGTGATCACCTCCCTGGAACTGGACCGGAAATTGATTCAGGCGGATGCCTCCCTGAAATCGGTCAATACCGCGCTCTTTATTCAGTGCGTGGGCTCCCGGATTCCGGAGCGGCCTTATTGCTCCAAGGTCTGCTGCACCCATTCCATTAAAAACGCCCTGGCGTTAAAAAGCCTGCGGCCGGAAACAGACGTTATTGTGCTCTACCGGGATATGAGAAGCTACGGTCTGCGGGAAGACTTGTACCGCAAGGCCCGGGAAGCGGGAATCATTTTTCTCAAATACGATGAAGCCACCGGGCTTGACGTCCATCAGAACGGCAATAGCCTGGAAGTGATTTTCAAGGATACGGCCCTGCGCCGCAACATGGTGGTGAAGCCGGACCTGATGGTGCTGGCCGCGGCCATGACGCCTCCGGCGGAAAATCCCCTGGCCCAGATGTTCAAGGTGACCTTAAACGACGACGGGTTTTTCATGGAAGCCCACGTCAAGCTGCGTCCCGTGGACTGCGCCACCGACGGGGTATTTATCTGCGGCCTGGCCCACGCACCCAAGCCCATTGACGAATCCATCACCCAGGCCCAGGCCGCGGCCACCCGGGCCGTGACTCTGCTGGCTAAAAAGACGATCCGCATGGCCGGGACCGTGGCGGAAACCGATCCGGCCATCTGCAGCTCCTGCGGGGTCTGCGTGTCGGTCTGCCCCTATTCGGCCCCGTCATTTATCGCCGCCGACGCCCGCATGCACGCCGGCAAGGCCCAGATCAACCCGGTGCTGTGCAAGGGCTGCGGCCTGTGCGTGGCCTCCTGCCGCAGCGGGGCCATTCACCTGAAAGGCTTTGACAACGACCAGATCTTTGCCCAGATTTTCGATCTCAACGAAGCGGCATAACGGGCCTGACGCAAAAGCAGAAACAGCCGCCGGTATCCGTGTAAGATGCCGGCGGCCGTTTGCATCAGGTCCAGGTTCAGGTTAAAAAGTTATTTTCCGTTACACGTTACCGGTTTCTCCCGGTTTCGAGCCCCGTCTGAAGTGAGTCGTCATCTGACCCGTCCTTTCAGATCCCGGTTATGCCGCAAACCGCATGGCGTTTTCCGTGGCGCCGCGGATTTCATCCGGGGTAAACGGCTTGTTGAGATAATCGGTGATGCCCATCCGGGCGCTTTCCACGGCGGTTTCAATGCTGGCGTAACCGGTAATG
>QZJS01000072.1 GCA_003597945.1 Desulfobacteraceae bacterium
CGTACGCTAAGTACGCTGCATTCTTCGATATTGCGCAAGCCTTGATCTTGAACTTTTTACAAGGCCGTCCGATGGCGACTTTTTACGAGACTATCAATTGTCACTGAAAAACAGCACAAAACATTCCAATAGACGAGGGATTATGTTTCAACTACTTCTGTTTGTCGGCAGCGTCATCGCCTTTATCATCGGCGGGCTCGTTGTGCTGGTCGGCGTGGGCGCCATCGCCGGGTGCGCCGGCGGACTGCTGGTCATGTTCACCGGCGGCATCATCGCCTTTTTCGGCGTTTGGTCGGTTATCACCTTCCTGCTGCCCAAGCCCATGAACCTACCGGTGAAAGGCCGGACCATCAACCTGATCAAAACCGACGAAACCTGGGCCTGAAACAAACAGCGGATCGCTACCGCTTTTCCAGATCCCGGACCTGTTTCTTAAGGGCCTCGACTTTGTCCGTCAATTCGGCAATCTGTTCATGGGTGGCCAGGTTCATCATTTTAAGCGCATCCGTCACCCGGCGGTCAATATTCTGGAGTATCCAGGTCTTTACCTGATTGGTGACGGAAACAATCTCATTTTTTAAATTCTTCCCCTCCGCCTCGGACAATTCCTTATCCATGACCAGGCTGTTGATGAATTTTTCAATCTCATCTTTGGACATCATAAACGCGCTCTGCCACAGGGAAACATATTTTTTCCCATATCCGAAAAGAGTCCCCCGCCCTTTGCGCAGCATCTGCATCAGGATGGAGGGCGGCACGGCGGCGCCGGTCTCATTTTTTTCCCGGGCCAGCAGTTGCGTTACGATGGACGCGGTCAGATCCTTGCCGGTGGCATTGTCCACAATGGTGACCTCGGCGCCTTTCTTGATCAGTTCGGCCAGCCTGTCCATGGTCAGGTATTGCTTATCCGTGGTATCATAAAGCTTACGATTGGCATATTTTTTGATTAAATGCATCTGTCACCCCGCCTTTTGAAAGACTGTCAAACCCCGGGAAAAATTTATCGCGACACCGCTTTTGAATTGCCGGTTTCAAGATTCAGACGATAGACGGCCATGCCGTTTCAATCTTTATGCCCGACGGATGAATCACGAGTAAACAATATGTCGCCGTGGGTTATGGGTGTCAAGCCTTTTTCCGGGATTTGCCGGGAGCCTTTTTAAGGATTTTTCAGATCCCCCGGACGTGGTAAAAATCGGATTGATTTTCCGGATTTCCTCTGTTAGTTTATATTTTGTTAAAGATAATTTCTATTCCCCCAAGGAGGCCCCGAATGGCAAGACAAGTAGAAATAATGTCAAATATCGACAATTTCTGGCTACACATGGATCACCCGACCAACCTGATGATCATTACCGGTTATCTGGCCTTTGATGAACCCCTGGATTTCGGACGACTCCTGGAGACTTTCAAAAACCGGCTGCTCTGTTACGAACGGTTTAAAAAACGCGTTATCCGCCCCATGAGCGGCGTCGGCAACGCCACCTGGGAGCTGGATCCGAAATTCGATCTGCGATCCCACATCCATCGCGTCGCGCTGCCGTCTCCCGGCGACAAGGAAACCCTTCAGGAGCTGATCAGCGATTTGACGGCGACCCCGCTGGATCCCACAAAGCCCCTCTGGCAGGCCCATTATATTGAAAATTACAATAACGGCGGATCCGTACTCTTTGTCCGCATCCATCACTGCATTGCCGACGGCATCGCCTTGATAAGACTGCTGCTTTCCATGGCCGACATCGAACCCAACGCGGCATGGTCAAACAATATTCCGGAAAAAAAGGGGGACAAAACATCGAGCATCGATTTCTTTCCGCCGCTGGAAGGGGTGTTAAAAAAAATCAGCCGGGCCAGGCGTCAGATCAGCCGGGCCAGCAAGTTTCTGACCAAGGAAATCGAAGCCAGCATCTCCAATCCCGGCCACGTTGTCGACCGGGCCAGGCTGATCAGCAAATATGCCGTTGACGCCACATCGGTCATCAGCAAACTCCTGCTGCTGCCCGCGGATCGTAAGACCGCCTTCCGGGGAGATCTCGGGGTCCGGAAAAGCGTCGCCTGGTGCAACCCCCTGCCCCTGGAGGATATCAAGTCCATCGGCAAGTATTTTAACGCCACCATCAACGACATTCTGGTATCCATGGTAACGGGCGCCCTGCGGCGCTACCTGCAGCAGTGCAACAACCTGGTGGGAGATCTGGATATCCGTATGGCCATGCCGGTCAACATCCGCCCCATGGATGCGGCCATTGAACTCGGCAATCAATTCAGCCTGATCCTTGCATCACTGCCGGTTCATATCGATGATCCGGTGCTGCGGATCAGGGAAATCCAGCGCCGTCTCCGGGATCTCAAGGAAGCGCCGGACGCCATCATCGCCTATACCATGCTCAATGCCCTGGGCGTATCGTCGGCCAAGCTGGCCAAATTCGGGGCCACCATGTTCGCCAACAAAATGACGGGCGTAATGAGCAATGTTCCCGGCCCCAGGTTTCCGCTCTATTTTGCCAACAAGGAAATCAAGGATATCATGTTCTGGGTTCCCCGCATCGGCGGCCTGGGTCTCGGCATCAGCATTATCAGTTACAACGGAAAGGTATCACTGGGTATTTGTACCGACACCGGCCTGGTGGATGATCCGAATTCAATCCTGAGACATTTTGAAAACGAATTCCGGATGCTTCACGGCATGTACAAAGCCGGACAGATCGACCGCGATCCACTGGTGATCAATGACCGGTTTCAGGATACCATCAGCGATGCCGCAAAAGAAGAAATGGCAAACAGCAGCGGAGCGATTCAGGCCATCCGCTGCAAGGCCCTGACCCGGAGCGGAACCCAGTGCCACAATCGCGCCGCCACGGATTCAATTTACTGCACCATCCACCTGTCCAAATATGAACATCTGTCTGATCTGAAAGTATCATCAGAATCGGATGACGATGACCGGACCGCGTCCGCGGGATAAAAACGCGGGCTGGAAGAGATTTCAATTTAACTGCCGGCTCAGCGCGTAAAGATCGGCCAACCCCGAGATCTCTTTTTCGCTAAACAATAAAGGCACGATTTTCGCATTATCACCGACCTCTTTGCGCAGCCCTTCCAAGGATTTTAAGTCATTTTGCACCAGTGTCCGGTAGTTTTCATAACCGGTCTCCAGCCGAGGCAGAAAATCGGATGGGATGATCCCGCCGCACGCGGCGGCCATGTCACGGGGATGATATTTTTTCTGAAGGACCAGATCCGGGCCATGTACCCGGTTGATGACAAATCCGCCAAACGCCATCCGATTTTTCATTATCCTTTCAAAAAGAAATACCGCTTCGGCCATGGGCAGCCGCTGGGGAGTGGCAACGGCCAGAAAGCAGGTCTGTTTTCCGGCAAGCAATTGTTTAACAGCCTCTGCCCGGCGGCTGAATCCATCAAACAAAACATCATTCCAGAGCTGCAGGAAACCGGCAAAATCGGTTAATGCCTGTTTTCCGATGAGTTTGGCCATCATGACCAGAAAGGGGGAAGCGAACATATTAAGGAACCGAACACCCCATCGACCGGCATTAAGATAGGGTTTAAACCATTTCCGGAAAAATTCGTGTCCCAGAAGATTTAGTATCCGCTGGGGCGCGTCCAGAAAATCCAAGGCCCGGCGGCTCGGGGGAGTATCTAAAACGATTAAGTCGTAATCGCCCTGGTGATAAATTTCATGCAGTTTTTCCATGGCCATGTATTCGTGCGACCCGGCCATATTATTAGAAAGATACTGATAATAACGGTTGACAAGGATTCGCTGCACCATGTCTTCAGTGGCATATTTTCGGATAAGGCTGTCAAATGTATTTTTGGCATCTAACATTAATACATCCAGACGGGCCGGTGAAACGGGTCCGCCCGCCGCAAGCATGCTATCCGTGGGCACCTGCTGTATGTCCGTGCTGAAGCTTGCAAGGCCAAGAGCATCCGCCAGACGCTTTGCGGGATCGATGGTTAAAATGATGGTTTTTCGACCCGACAGCGCTCCTTGCAGACCGATGGCAGATGATATAGTGGTTTTACCGACCCCGCCGGAGCCGCAGCAGATCACGATTTTCGCATGGTCAAGACATCCGGCAAATCCCGGACTTTTCATGATATTGCCCCGGGTCCGCCGGTTGTCGGCCAAGAGGTTGCTATCCGTCTGATATCGTTAAGCGACAGGTCGTTTGTATAGCAAAAAGGAATCTCGACCATATGGCCTCCGGCCTCAGCATGGGAGCGGATCTGATCCATATAGATATTCTGGACGGTCCGTTGATCGATATCCCGGCGGGCCGTCTCCAGAAGAATGCGGCATGGGTCATGAGGAGATCCCATTGTTTCTTCGAGCATAGCCCTGATGCAGGAAATCTCTTCCGGGTTAAACGGGGCGGGGAAAACCATGTTGATGAAGGTGGCGGCAACGGGCATATTGAGGGTATTTGCGGCTACCGGATAAAATTCAATGGTTTCGTTGACCGGCAGCTCTTCCGGCAGGGTTACCAGGACCAGGCAGGTCTGCTCATGGTTTTCAAGCATTCCGAGCACTTCCTTCATCTGCGCCACCAAGGGGCCGAAACGGATCATTGCAATGAGCTGCCGGGGGAGGCGCAACAGGCTTAAGGCATGTCCCGTTGCCGGAGCGTCGACAATAACCAGGTCGAAACGCTGCTTGAGAGGGTCGTCCTTGCCCACGACCCACCGCCATATACGCCCGAGGCTCATGATTTCCTTGAGCCCGGGCGCGGCATCCAGAAGATAGTCAAACAGGCGGCTTCGCGTAATACGCCGGGCGATAAAGGCGGGAGCGACATGGGTATGGATGTATGCTTCGAGTTCGGCCCGTGGATTGACGCGGGCGCCCCAGATATTATCGAACAGGCGCCGGGGTGACCCCGGCAACTCCTGTTCGTCAAAAATCCGGCCTACGGCATCGCAATCGCCCACCTCCACCAGCAGCACCCGTTTGGCGGCGCGTGCCGCAGCCATTGCCAGCGCAATGCTGACGGTGGTCTTGCCGACCCCGCCCTTGCCCATTACAAAGACCAGACGACGGCCGAGCAGATGCGCCAGCCAGTGGCGATCGGTATCCATATTCAATAAAAATTTCCGGAACCCGGCCGCAGCGCGTTTGGTGTCACTTGCCGGTTACGTGTCCACAAGGATTTTCCGGTTGTCAGGCCGCCGGCGTCTTGGAACCGGTTTTTGAGGTTTTTGCGGGTGGGCCCGATTTTTTTTCAAGCTGCTTGATTTTTTGATTCAATGTATCTATTTTGCTGGTCAATTTGATAATCTGGTCACGATTGGCCAGGTTCATGCGACCCAGCACCTCGTTGATCCGTTTATCGATATTCTTTGAAAACCACTTTTCGATATTATCTCGGTATCTCTGGACTTCCTTTTTAAATTTGTCGGCTTCAAATTCGCTGATCTTGTTGTCCTTGACCAGCATATTGATCAGCTTGTCGATCTCTTCCCGGGACATGGTGACCATGTTCTGCCACATGGAAGCATATTTTTTGCCATAATCGAACAAGGTGTCCCCGCTTTTTTTGATAAACTGGGCCAGCCCGCCACTCGGCGCCGCTTTTTTTGCGCTTTTCTTTGCGCCCGGTTTTTTGGCTACCTTTTTCTCCTTGGCTTTCACCCGGGACATGACATCGGATGTAATATCTTTGCCGGTTTTCGTGTCAACGATGGTGATTTTTTTGCCGGCCATCTGCAAATCCAGAATCTGTGATCGCGTGAGGTAATTTTTTGCTTCCGTGTCGTAGAATCGGCCATTTGCATATTTTTTGATTGTATACATCCTGACTTCCTCCTCGTCGCTAAAAAGGTTTAAAAATGCGGTCCCGTGTAAAAGGGGTCTGCCGGATATCATTGATTACCTTACATGAACCCAATCAAAGAATCAAATACTAAAGCATGACCGCCGTAAAAACTTTTAACTGAAAAATAAAAACGGATTTCGCGCATGCAACCTTCAAAAAAGCTTCAAAATTCAAAAAAATGATCGGGCGGTGGAAGGATATTCGCACCGCCCGACATCAATTTTATTAATTAGAAGCTGTTTTGTTTTTTCAAAGTTTCGATATTGGCGCTGAGTTTTTCCATGGCAAGCGTCAGTTTTTCTATCTCGCCCTTGCTGGGCATATTGACCAGGGAGGGAACTCCCCGCAGCCCTTCGGTTACTTTCTTTTCAATGGTCGCGACCATGGGGATCTTGTTGATGGTCTTTTTGCCGTCGGCAACGATTTCGTCAAATTTCTTGCGCGCGTCCTTTTCAATTTCGCGACCCTTCTCACGTGCATCGGCAAGCGCGTCGGTCACTTTCTTGTAGGGTCCCTCGAAATAGTCCTTGCCCTTGTCAATGGTCTTGGACAGATATTTCTCGTTGTAATCCTTTATGGTCTTTTTCCCCTTTTCGACGGTCTCCGCCAGATATTTTTCATTGTAACCTTTGATTTTTTCCGTCACCTTTTTCTTGGTTTTGCGAAAGGTTTCGACCAGTGATTCACGGGTTTCCTCGGCTGTCTTGACCGGCTCTTTTTTTGCTGCTGCTGATTTTGCCATTGCGATTACCTCCTTGTTAAGTTAATAATACTTGGATAAAAAAATTATTTATGACGCATTGCGTTATGAATGATTTATGACGCATTGCGTTATGGCTGTCAAGTTTTTTTTCTAAAACTTAACTTTTTTTTCGCATTCGCCATGGCAACGTAAAAAAAATCTTAACCCCCCGCGCTAAGGCATTTCTTGCTCAAGGAGAAATAATGACACGCGCATTAATCCTTTCCGGCGGCGGCGCACGCGGCGCCTTCCAAGTCGGCGTCATGAAATACCTGGACGAAATGGGATGGAAACCCGACCTTGTCTGCGGCACCTCCGTCGGCACCGTCAACGCCGCGGCATACGGGACCGGCATGCCCATCGATCGGCTGATCCAACTGTGGCGAATCTATCACCGGAAAACCGTCTTCACCGTCACGCCATCGACCCTGATGCGCTCTCTTGGCAGCCGGATCCGGTTTACCGCCATGTCGGATTCCCGGAAAATGAAACGGCTTTTCCTCGATAATATCGATATTGCCGCATTACAGCGCAGCAAAACCGATATTTTCATAAGCGCCCTCAACATGCAAACCGGCCAGGTGACCTTCTTCGGAAAACGGGTACTCAGCATTGAACACCTGATGGCCGCCTGTGCGATCCCCGGTTTTTTCCCCTGGCAGATGATCAACGGCCGGCCATACTGGGACGCCGGCATGATGGTCAACACTCCGATTATGCCGGCCCTCCGCAGAGGCGCGAAGGAAATCATCGTTGTGCTCCTTTCCCCGGTGGGCGCCTTCTCCCATAAACTTCCCCGCACCCCACGGGATGTCGCGGAATTGGCTTTTGAACATTTTCTGGCCGGATCCTACACCATGGCTCTGCCGGACACCTCGTGGCAGGTCAATCCGACAGCCGATGTTTATGAAACACCGCTGTCGGGATCGCCCCAGCTCCAGCTTGCCTGCGGCGATGCCCGCATCATGGTGGTGGCGCCCACACGCATGCTCGGCTTCAAGTCACTGCTTAACTTTTCCGTGCACCAGGCCGACACCCTCATTTCCGAGGGTTACAACAACGCTGCTATCCAGTTGAAACCGTTTTTCCGCAAACCAACATAGCCCGCCGACACGAATTGCTGCCGGCCGATCCGTTAACTGAAATGGGAGGCGACAATGTCAAAAGATCTGATCCTTTCCATCGACAACGGCACCCAGAGTCTCAAGGCCATTATTTTTGATCTGAACGGAGAAATGGTCGCCATTGAAAAAATCCCGTTTGAACCGTATTTTGCTAAAAATCCGGGCTGGGCCGAGCAGGACCCGGACATGTACTGGCAGACGCTGTGCGCCGCCTGCCGGGGTCTGTGGGACAAACACGGAATCGACCAAAAAAGAATCGCGGGAATGTCGGTCACCACCCAGCGAGGCACGGTCATCAATGTGGATATCAACGGAAAACCATTGCGACCGGCCATTTTATGGCTGGATCAGCGCAAAACTTCGGGGCTTCCACCCATCGGTGGATTATGGGGCCTTCTCTTCAAGGTGGCCGGCGTATCCGAGATGATCGCCATTTTCCAGCGGGAAGCCGAAGCCAATTGGATCAAAAAACACCAGCCCGACATCTGGCGCCGCACCCATAAATATCTTCTGCTTTCCGGCTGGCTTACCTACAAGCTGACCAATGAGTTCAGGGATTCCGTGGGCTGCCAGGTGGGTTATATCCCTTTTGACTACAAAAAACATACCTGGGCCGGACCCAGGGACTGGAAATGGAAAGGCGTATCCATCGAACCGGAACTACTGCCGGAATTAACAAAGCCGGGAGAAACCATCGGTCGGGTTTCACCGGAGGCATCGGCCCAGACCGGAATTCCCGAGGGGCTGCCCGTTATCGCCGCCGCAGCGGACAAAGCCTGTGAAATTCTGGGTTCAGGCACGCTGGACACGGCCACCGGGTGTCTCAGCTTCGGCACCACGGCCACCATCAATGTCACCAGCCCTAAATACGTGGAAGCCATCCCCCTAATCCCCCCCTACCCGTCCGCGGTTACCGGATATTATTCCTTAGAAATCATGGTCTACCGTGGTTTCTGGATGGTAAGCTGGTTTAAAAACGAATTCGGGCATGCGGAAATGGAAAAAGCAAAAAATATGGGCATTGACGCGGAAGTGCTGTTTGACCGGCTCATTGACGATGTTCCACCCGGATGCATGGGGCTGATGCTTCAGCCCTACTGGAGCCCCGGCCTGAAAATTCCGGGATCCGAAGCCAAGGGCGCCATCATCGGGTTCGGCGATATCCACAACAAGGGCTATGTTTACCGCTCCATCCTGGAAGGCCTTGTCTATGCCCTGCGGGAAGGCAAGGAACGCATCGAAAAACGGACCGGCATCCCCATCACGGATCTTCGGGTTTCCGGCGGCGGCTCCCAGAGCCGAAACGCCATGCAGGTCACGGCCGATATCTTCAATCTGCCGACTGCCCGACCCCATCTTTATGAAACATCGGGTCTGGGTGCCGCCATCACCGCTGCGGTCGGCCTCGGCCTGCACCGGGATTTCAACAGCGCCATCGGAGCCATGACCCGGCCCGGCGATGTGTTTGAGCCTGACGCCAAAAACCGCCGATTGTATGACGAACTCTATCAACGGGTTTATAAAAAGATGTACAAGCGGCTGCAGCCGCTATACCAGGACATCCGTGAAATAACGGGATACCCGGAAGAGGTATGATGAAAACCGAATGATATTTTCAGAAATATGAAAAACTTGACAATCAGAGCCATTATCATTTATGTTTCCCGGCAGGGGTGAACCGGAGTATTTTGCATCATCTGAAACCCGCCGGTTCGGTTTGGCGAATCACCGCAAGAACAGGGGTATCTTATGACAATTTATTCTTTTCAGCGCTGTTTTATTGTGTCTGTTTCGATTCTGACCGCCTTTATTTTCGGGTCGACCGGCACGGCTTTCGCAAATCCTGAAGATCACATCACCCGCACCGAATCCGGCTTTTACTACACGGTCCAGAAAGGCGACACGCTATGGGATCTTTCTCAGCATTTCGCCGACTCCCCCTGGGAGTGGCCCGAACTGTGGCATTACAATCCCCAGATCCCCAACCCGCACCTGATCTACCCCGGCCAGAAGATTTTAATATTTAAGAAGGAATGGGAAGGCAGGGAAAAACCGGGGCAGGTTCTTTCCGCCTTTGACGAGCCGGAGATAAAAGAAGATCCCCCGGCGCCGCCCCCAGTAAAAACACCGGCCCCCTCTTACGAGGTTCCTGAAATTGACGGTATTGGTTTTATCCGGAAAACCGCCGTGCCGGGCCTGGGGGCTATTATCAAAGCCCAGGACGATATGAACCTGATTACCACCAACAATATCGTTTATATTCACCCCGAACCCGATGGGCAGGTCTTCGCGGTGGGTGACCGGCTATTCTCGTTTCATACCATTGACCCGGTCAGTGACCCCGATACCCGGGAAGTCATCGGCGTACAACATGTACTGACCGGCATCATTGATATTATCAGAATTGAGGAAAATATTGCCCTGGGAAGCGTATTCAAGGCGTTTCGCGAAATATCCCTTCAAGACCGGGTAATGCCCTACTGGCAGCGCTCACCGGAAATCTTTTTCCGTCAGTCCCCGCCGAACCTGTCCGGAAAAGTTCTCAAGGCCACGGATGATCAGGGAATCATTGCCCAGAATACTCTTTTATTCATCGACAAAGGTGCTGACGACGGGGTTTCCACAGGCAATTTAATTGATATCTTTCACATTGATGCCGTCAAACCTGATCCCGCGAAATTTAACACCATCGATCTGCCGCCGGAATATATCGGCCAACTGCTGGTGGTGCACACTGAAAATGAAACCGCCACAGCAATTATCCTGGATTCGAAAAAAGCCATCATCCCCGGCGACCGGATCGGGGAATTTCAAAAATGATATTTTCCTGAGTTTTAACAAAACACGCTCATAACGCAAAAAAACAAAGCGGGCCGGATCGACTGTTTAAAAAAGTCGCCGGCCCGCTTTCCGCTTAGAACCCTGCTCGTTTAGGCTTCCGCGGCGCACTTTGATAACCGCGAATGGCGCGTGGTGCTGACCCCATCACTTCGATGAAGCGTGTGAAAACCGCAAACATCATGTGGGAAAATGGGCAATCATAACGCCGAGGCCGGTTTTTGCAAATTTTTTGCAAAAATCAAAAATCCGCCTAATCGAGTTTTTGATGGCGTTTGTGCGTTTTTAGATCTGCGTTTTAAGATTGAAAAGTTTCTCATTTTCGGTATAATTTCTTAAACCTCGCGGGGGCGCTTATCGTAATCACCCGGGCCGAATGAAAAAGGCCCGACATGAAAAACGCATAAACTTCGAAACCACCATTTCATTAAAGGATCTTCAAATGCCGCCAGATAATAGCCGCACATCACAGATTATCGAAGAGGCCCGACGCAACCGGGAAAGCAGGGAAAAGTCCTATCGCGGCAGAGCGCTCCAGCTTTTCCCGTGGATCTGCGCGCGCTGCGGCCGCGAATTTGAAGGCAAGCGGCTGCGGGAACTGACCGTGCATCACAAGGACCATGATCATGACAACAATCCGCCCGACGGCAGCAACTGGGAATTGCTCTGCCTTTACTGTCACGACAATGAACACGCCCGGGATGATGTGGCCCAATGGTACGACGCGGATTCCGCCGGAAGCGACGAAGATAAACCGACGCTGACCCACAAACCCTTTGAAGGCCTGGCAGGCCTGCTTAACAAGATGAAAACGGATCAATCCAAATAAAAGACAAAACAGGCTTTTTAAAAATGGAAGCGCCCTGCTTTGTCTTACAACCCTTCCTCGCTGGACCGGGCATTGATCTTTTCCATATAATCCCACAGATCCTTGATTTCCGGCAGCAGATCCCATTCTTCGGGTTGGGTGGCATGGGCTCCGCCGTCGTTTAGAAACCGGTAAAAATGAACCGTGCAGCCCCTGTATTCGCTTTGCCCGCCGGCCCATCGGGTAAAATTGCCGGGGAAGATACCCGCGATTTTCCAGCCGAAGCGTTTAAACCAGATGTATTGGGTGATATTGTGCCAGGTCTCGCAGAAAACGGTGACATATTCGGCCCCGGAATTTTCGAGCCATTTGTAAAACATGGCCAGATTCGTCCAGATGGCAGAAGAAATCCTGCCTTTCCGGTAATCCGGATGAATGGCGAAAAAGCTTGCCTCGATCTGAAGATTTTGATTCCATTTCGTATAGATGCTGGCCATTACGATTTTTCCGGCCTGAAGATCTTCGCCGACCATGACCGCATAGGGCATGGAATGGCAATGTTTTTCCCAATCATCGGCAAACGCGACTCTTCCTTCATACTCATCAGGATGAAGTATCCATTCGTGGATGGAACCATATACATCGGGATAAGCGGCCCGCCAGAGTTCGGCAACAGCGTTGACATCTTTTAAGGCGATAATCCTGAGCCGGAAATCCGGATTGTCGGGATCAACGTGATCAATTAAGGGCCAGACGACCTTTTTATCCCCGATTTCCCTTAACTTGCAGGATTCCCCCATATTCTTGTATGGCCGGTATGACGTCATATCGAGCTGCTTCATGGAATTTTGCCTTTTTTAAATGCGTTAAATTCTTAAAACCGAACACAACATCACAACAGCTAATCATTTAGATTTTACCATAACAGATTATTATGGCGTTTAAAAGGCGATGCCGATATTATCAGGTTGCCTCATATGATTTGCGGGATGGTGTGTAGAAGATAAAGATATTTTGCATACACTCCTGATCAAGGTGATATAAGGTATTATTTTTTTGTATATTAACCATATTTTCGTTTGATTCGACTGCGTCAGGGAAAGGGTTTGCCAGTGAAAGTTCTTCTTGTTTCCGCCAATACCGAAAAGATCAATATGCCGGCCCTGCCGCTGGGACTGGCCTGCGTGGCCGCGGCGGCCCGCGGCGC
This sequence comes from Desulfobacteraceae bacterium, assembly GCA_003597945.1. Classification (GTDB taxonomy): domain Bacteria; phylum Desulfobacterota; class Desulfobacteria; order Desulfobacterales; family Desulfosalsimonadaceae; genus SURF-33. The sequence continues at coordinate 12,560 of QZJS01000072.1, forward strand.
CGGGCATGATGTCCTCATGCTGGACCTGATGTTTGAAACCGATGCCGAGGCAGCACTGGGAAAAATCATCGCAGAGTTCCAGCCGGAATGCATCGGCATATCCGTGAGAAACATCGACGACCAGAATATGGAACCGCCGATGTTTCTGCTTGAAAAAGTAAAAGACGTTGTCGCGGCCTGCCGGGATCTGTCAAATGCGCCGATTGTTCTTGGAGGAGCGGGCTACAGCATATTTCCGGAAAGCGCCCTCACCTATCTTGGCGCGGACATGGGAATCGAGGGTGACGGCGAAATCGTTTTCCCCGCCCTGCTGTCACGGTTGGAGGACGGTGCTGACCCTTCCGGGCTGCCGGGACTTTATCTGCCGGATGCCGATCCGCCGCGCGCTAAAATATTTGTGGAAAAGCTGGATCGGTTCCCACTGCCGGACACCGGCATCATGTCTTCTTCAGCATCCAAAAACCAGGATCCATGGATTCCCGTGCAGACCCGGCGGGGATGCGCGCTTAAATGCAGCTACTGCTCAACGCCCGCTATCGAAGGCACAACCCTTCGCAAGCGCTCGCCTGCCATGGTCGCGGCCTGGCTTCAAACCTGCGTTGCGGCCGGATATAAAAATTTTTTCTTTGTGGATAACACCTTTAACCTCCCCCTTGTCTATGCAAAGGAAATATGCCGCCGGATTCTCGAAAAAGGGCTTAACATGCGCTGGCGGTGCATTATCTACCCCAAAAATGTGGACGAGGAATTGGTTAAACTCATGGCCGCGGCCGGCTGCGGCCAGATCAGCCTGGGTTTTGAAACCGGCTCCGAGCAGATGCTGAAAAATTTTAACAAACGATTTTCCCTGGAAGATATTCGACAAACTTCAGCCCTTTTTGCTCATCACGGGATTGAACGCATGGGTTTCTTATTGCTGGGCGGCCCCGGCGAAACCCGGGAATCCGTGGAAGAAAGCCTTGCCTTTGCGGACTCCCTGCAACTTGACGCCCTGCGCTTAACCGCGGGCATCCGTATCTATCCCAACACCCAACTGGCCGAGACGGCGGTAAACCAGGGCATCATCTCCGCACAGGATGACATGCTCCAGCCGACATTTTACCTGGCCCGGGGACTGGAAAGCTGGCTTCCCGAAAGGTTAAAGAAATGGGCGGCAACCCGCCCGAATGTAATCATGTAGCCAACGGCCCAGGGTATCCGCTGAAATCTTAACCACAGGCGCTATCACAGCATCGGACCAGATCCGATGCTGTGATATGAATTTTAGTCTAAATGCCGTGACCGGAGCCCCATGACCTTCGGATCAATCATTTTCCGCCAAAGGGGCGGCGCCAAAGCCACCAGGATCATGCCCGCATACCCGGTGGGCAGTTGAGGGCTCTCATCATGATGTCGCAGCACCTGATAACGGCGGCCTGGCCGATAATGATGGTCCGAATGGCGCTGAAGATTGAATAAAAAACGATTGGTCAGCCAGTTGCTGGAATTCCAGGAATGCACCGGCGCCACCGGTGCGTAGGAGCCATCAGGGCGACGGTCCCGCAGCAGCCCGTAGTGTTCGATATAGTTGACCGCTTCCAGCAGGGTAAAAGCCGTAATGGCCTGAAAAATGAAATAGACCAGGGCCAGGGGGCCAAATACCAGAGCCACCAAAAGAAGAAGCACGATATAGGCCGCTAAAGCCACGGCCATGCGGTTGTGGAGGCTCCAGACGGCGTGCCCCTGTTTCCGTGCCCTGGCGGCTTCAAACTCCCAGGCGTTGTTAAAAGCGCCGAAAATGGTCCTTGGAAGAAACCGGTAAAAAGATTCGCCCATGCGGGCCGTGGCCGGGTCTTCGGGGGTAGCCACGCCCCGATGGTGTCCGACCACATGTTCCAGCCCCCAGTGAATATAAAAAACCGTCCAGAGCATCACCCTGGATAATGCTGGCTCAAGCCGTCCGTTAACCCGGTGGGCCAATTCATGGGCCACATTGATGCCCATCACACCGGATGAAATTCCCATGGAAAGCGTAAAGCCGATCATCTCCAGAGGTGAAAGCATGCCCCGGCTCACCACCCAGGCGCCCCAGAACACGATAATGACCTGAAACGGCGCACAGAGCCAGGTCAGATAACGGTAACGAACATCCACCTCCAGGCGCTTTTCTTCATCCGCATCGGGATTCCGGGTATCTTGCCCGATGATGATATCTAAGACCGGCACCACGCCGAAAACAAACAACAACGTCAGGAATGTGTATCCGCCGCCCATCAGGTATCCCAGAACCACGCTGGCGGGAACCAGAAATACCACTGAAAATGATAACAGGTTCATAATGTTTCCTCGCATTCATGCTTAAAAAATAGAGGGATTGCGGCCCGATGACGGGCATTTCCTTGTGCCATCCATGCATCGGCAGAACAAGCGCGTCTTTTTATAACATATGAATTCATATTGAAAATTAAACCATCAAATGCAAATATAAATTATTTGCGCCACTGCAACGAAAACCTTAATCCCGGACTGAAAATAATGAAAACCACGGTTATGCTTGCGACAGTTCTGTTATTGACGGGTTGCGCAACCGGCAAGGTCGATTCGATCTCCGGCGACGACCTCCTGCATCAAAGGGCTTCTAAACGGCCACCGCTTATTGTCGATGTCCGATCATCGGCGGAATATGAAAGCGGGCATATTCCCGACGCCATCCATATGCCATGGTGGAGCGTCTTTTACCGGCACTGCGATATTCCATCCGCGTATGACGAACCTCTCATTGTATACTGCGAACACGGACCCCGCTCGAAAGCGGCGAAATTCGGGCTTTGGATGATGGGCTATCGTGAAATCGTTTACCTTGAAGGAGACATGGCCGCATGGAAGCGCGACAACCTTCCGATTGAAAAATAGCGCCTCGTGAATCATTCAACCATGGTTTAAATATATCGGAAAAACACAGACGATGTCATCCGTCAATCCACAAAAAAAAGGTGAGGGAAATACGCCGAAGCAGGCCTTTCTCACCTTCCTTTACACCACGCCATGGCTCGCCAGGCTCGGTTTAAGAGGACTCAACGCACTCTGCTGCCTCATCGAAAAAACCCCTGTGTTACGAGACGTCATCCCCATCACCGACCCCCGGAAAAACAACATGACCTATCTGGCCATCAACAAAGACATTATTGATAACCGGCCCAAAGTCATCCCGGTCAATGAAAGCGCGGGGGAAACGGTAAATGAAATTCTGCCCCGGCAGGTTCTTGATGACATGATTGATGCCTACACCTACCATTTTCTGATGGATGCGTGTATCTGCCGGACCGGATTTCAATGCAACAATTTCACCAGCGAAGTCGGCTGCCTGTTTATGGGGGAAACCGCCCGCAAGCTGCCCCCCGGCCTGGGCGGACAGGTGAGCCGGGAGCAGGCCCATGCCCACGTTGATAAAGCCGTCCGCCTCGGCCTGATCCCCATGACCGGCAAAGTCAACGTGGACAACCTCGGGTTTCTGATTAAAGACACCAGAGAACTTTTCAGCGTTTGCTTCTGCTGTCACTGCTGCTGCATGATGGGATACTACAAGCACTCCCCCGAACACCTGAAAAAGCTGTTTAAACCAATGGAAGGCCTGCGGGTCCGGGTCAACCAACACTGCACGGGATGCAAAACGTGCCTGGAAACGTGCATTTTCGACAGCATCGTCATCGAAAACGGCGTTGCCGTTCATCTGGATCACTGCGTGGGATGCGGCAGGTGCGCCACCGCATGCCCGAACGGCGCGGTCGAAATCTCCGTCGATAACCCCCATTACGTGGAAGACGTAAAAAACCGCCTGCGATCGTTTATCAAGGTATCGTGAAAGCCTCTTTTAAATCCCCTGTCGCATCACACATAGAGCCGATCCAGCAGATCCTTGTATTTCTGTTCCACCACTCCCCGTTTGACCTTCATGGTGGGGGTTAGCTCGCCAGTCTCCACCTGGAACGGCCGGGGAACAAAGGCAAACTTCTTGATGGTTTCGTAACGGGCCAGGTGCTTGTTGACCTCATCCACATGTTTCTGGATTTCTTCTTTCAGATCCTCACGGACGATCAGCCTTTCAAATTCCAGGTCCGGGCAACCATGGGTTTCGGCCCAGCCCTTGAGGGTATCGGGGGAAAGGGAAAGCAGCACCGTCAGGTAGTTGCGCCGGTCGCCGTGCACCATGGCCAGCTCGATCAGGGGATGATTCATCAGCAGCCGTTCGATATTCGACGGTGTGACGTTCTTGCCGCCGGAGGTGACGATGATCTCCTTTTTGCGGCCGGTGATCCAGAGATAGCCGTCGTCATCGATCCGGCCCAGATCGCCGGTATAAATCCATCCGTCATCAGTGATGGTTTTCCGGGTCAGCTCCGGCTGGTTGAAATAACCCTTGAAGACGATGTCTCCTTTCACCATAATCTCACCGTCTTCGGCGATCTTGATGTCCACTTCCGGCATGGCCCGTCCCACGGAGCCGAACCGATAGGCATCGGGCGTGCAGAGATTGCAGAAGCACGACACTTCGGTCTGGCCGTAACCTTCTAAAACCAGCATGCCGCAAGCATGGAAAAATTCAAGGATTTCAACGGCAATGGGCGCGGACGAGGAAAGAAAAAACCGGACCCGGCCGCCGAAAATGCCCCGGATTTTTTTAAACACCAGCCGGTCGGCAATGGCCTGCTTGACGCGCAAAACCGGCGGCAGATCCCGGCCCGCCTGAAGGTGCCGGCTGGTTTCCCGGCCCACGGCTTCAGCCCACCGGAAAATCTTCTGCTTTAGCGGCGGCGCGGCAGCGACTTCGGACTGAATGCGCGCATAGGCTTTTTCAAATACCCGTGGCACGCTGCCGAAAAAGGTCGGCTTGATTTCCACAATGTCTTCGAGAATCCGGTTGATGTCATTCACATAAGCGGCCGTCACCCCCCGGTGGATGCGCACGAACTGGCCGGGCACCCGCTCGCCCACATGGGAAAGGGGCAGAAAAAACATCATAATATCACCGAGCTGCTCGTCGGTGATCAGCCGGCCGGTGAGATCAATCTGAGCCAGGATGTTTTTATGGCTCAGACAGGCGCCCTTGGGCGGGCCGGTGGTTCCGGACGTATAGATGATAATGGCGATATCATCCGGCTGGATCTCTTTTTCAACGGTCTTGAGAGCGCCGGGAGTTTCCGCCAGAAAGCTCTCCCCTTTTTGCTCAAGGTTTTCCAACCGAAGGGCATCGGCGCTTTCCAGATTATCATCCCAGCATACCCGGTATTTCAATTCCGGAAGCTCGGCCAGACGGGATTGGACCTTTTCCGATAGGGCCCGGTTTTCCACAAACAAAACCGTTGAGCCGGAATCCTTGAGAATATAGGCGATCTGCTCTTCAGACAGAGTGTGATAAATCCCCACGCTCACGCCCCCGGCCCGCAACACGCCCAGATCGGCCAGGGTCCATTCCAGCCGGGTGTTGCCCATAATGGAAATCCGGTCCCCGGTTTGAACCCCCAGGGCGCGAAGACCGGCGGCGATGCGCTCCACCCGCCGGTCCACCTCACCCCAGGTCACCGGGTTCCACTTGCCATCCTTTTTCACCAGAAACGCGGTTTTGTTCGCATCTTTCCGGCAGCGATCATTTACCATCTCGATCAGATTCCGGGGCATGGTCGTCACCTTGCACCTCCTTTGGTTGTGGATGTCGGTGGGAACAGTGTCTTGATCTGAAAACGTGGATTATAAGAAAATTTTATATCCCACGTTTAATGCCCTTGAAAATAATTTCGCATTTTTTTTGCCAATGGGGCGTTTGCCGTTTTCCATTTCAGAAATGTGCCGCTGGGGAACACCCACCCGTTCGGAAAGCTGTTTTTGGGTCAGGTTTTCCCTTTCCCTGGCCGCCTTCAAGCAGACACCCGGCACATTATCCGAAAATTCAGATAGCACCGCATCAGATGAAATACCTTTCTGGCTGCCCCCATCAATCAATTCGAACTCGATCGCCTGCAAAAGCTTGACGGCCAGTTGTTTTTTGTCTTCCGGACCGTAAAACGTCAGGTTAATATGGGGCTTTTTCATGTGTTCCAACATAACGCACCTCTATCATCTTGATTCGATTATCCACGACTTCCCATATCGCAACATATGTGGGTTTGCCGATTTTTAAATGACAATGATGGCTGGTTTTTGAAAGCTTTCCGTAATTCTTCCAGTTTCCGCGCCCGGGGCCGTATTGTTTCATTTCTGCGACCAGCAGCAGAACTCTCCGGCGGACATTTACGGGAAGCTTTTCATATCCCTTGGCGGCTGCTGCTGTAAATTGAATTTCCCACATAGCGAAAACATCCTATACCATATTTTAGTATTTTAAAACAAAAAAAATGATTTTACGCATAAAAACTGTGATCCCGACTTCGACATCAACACCCAATTTTGCCATGGATGTATCTTCATGACGATTCCGCGGGTTTTGCAAGGCAAGCAGCGGCAGGATCAAGAGCATTTCCTACACAACGTCCGAATAAGGTTGACATAACATCTTTATTTTTTTAAGTTACTTCTCAAAATTTTCGGCAATGCGCCTGAAAGATAAAGATGCGGGCGGATGTTGATCGATTCCGGCCGACGATGCCCCTTCCTCATGACCATATTCGGGGATTATCATGGACGTTTTCAAGCTCAGAGACAACATCATTGAAGACTATTCGCGCTACATCTCAAGCTTTATCGAAATTTTTGATTCCCGCATCTCTGAAACCGTCAACAAGGAAATGAACGAGGGCCTGTTATGGCCCAATCCCCTTATCCAGCTTAACCCGCCGTTTGCCCTCAGCGACGACCTGAATTCGCTTGTTGATCAGAATGTGCTGCACGCGGAATGCCGCAACATTTTCAGATCCGGCAAGGATAAGAGCGCCAACGGCAGACCGCTTCGGCTTTATCAGCATCAGGTGGATGCCATCCATGCCGCTCTTACCGGAGATAATTATGTGCTGACCACCGGAACGGGGTCAGGAAAAAGTCTTGCCTACATCATACCCATTGTCAATTACGTCCTGTCAAACGGCAGCGGCAAGGGAATTCAGGCGATTATCGTCTATCCCATGAACGCCCTGGCCAACAGCCAGGAAAAAGAACTCACGAAATTCCTTTGCGAAGGATATCCGGACGGCCGTCCACCGGTAACATTCAAGCGCTATACCGGCCAGGAATCCGAAGAAAAAAAAACCAGCATCATTGAAACGCCGCCGGATATCCTTCTCACCAATTATGTCATGCTCGAATTGATTTTAACGCGACCCACCGAGCATAAGCTGATCCGGTCGGCCCGGGGCCTCAAATTTCTCGTTTTAGATGAACTTCACACCTATCGGGGCCGCCAGGGAGCGGATGTTTCCCTGCTGGTCCGCCGGCTGAGGGAAACATTATCATCGCCCGGAATCGATGATCGACTTCAGTGTATCGGCACGTCGGCAACGCTTGCCGGCCCCGGCTCGCTTGAACAGCAGTGCCGGGAAGTGGCCGGCATTACGTCAAAACTATTCGGATCTCACGTTAAACCCGCACGCATTATCTATGAGACCTTAACGCCGATCACCAATACCGAAGCATTTTCGAAAAAAGATTTTCCGGTTCGTCTTAGAGACGCCGTCATCAACTGGGGCAATGATGCGCTTTCTTTTGATGCATTTATTGAGAATCCATTGTGCATCTGGATTGAAAACTCCCTGGGGATCGCAAAGGATTTGTCCGGGAGGCTGAAACGCTGCCAGCCCCAACCCCTTCAGGGGCCAAACGGCGCGGCCGCCAAACTTGCCGAAGCAACCGGCCTGGAATACGATATATGCATCCAAAAAATTCAGGATGCCCTGCTAAAGGGTTTTAACATCAAAAACCCTGCCACCGACTCTCCGGTTTTCGCCTTTAAAATTCATCAGTTTCTAAGCAAGGGGGATACGGTCTACGCCTCGCCCGAACCCGAAGATATCCGTTATATCACCATCAACGGCCAGCAGTATGTCCCCGGGAGCGGCAAGACCAAAATTCTGCTTCCTCTTCAATTCTGCAGGGAATGCGGCCAGGAGTATTTCAGCGTCTGGAAATTAAAAAACCATCACGACAACACCAGCTTTTTTTCCGCCAAGCAGCCGTCCCAACCGGGCGAAGAAGATGGCGCCGCCGGCTATCTTTATATTCGCGGCGATTATCCCTGGCCGGACAAAGAATCGGAGATGATTGAACGGCTTCCGGACGACTGGATTGAAGACGATAACGACATCGTTCGGGTGACCAAAAACAGAAGAAAAAATCTTCCTCAAAAAATCCGGCTATACCCGGACGGGCACCAATGCGATGATGAAAATGATCCCGCGGCCGTCCAATGTCATTTCATCCCTCAGCCGTTTTTGTTTTGTCTGAGATGTTCGGTTGCCTACAACCCCAGGCTCAAATCGGATTTCACCAAGCTGGCGACCCTGGGGACCGAGGGGCGCAGCACCGCGACTACGGTTTTAAGCGTATCAACCATTCAGAATTTAAGAAAAGACGGTCTGTTGAAGCCGGAAGCCCGGAAACTTCTTAGTTTTACGGACAACCGTCAGGATGCCTCGCTTCAGGCCGGCCATTTTAATGATTTCGTTGAAATCGGATTACTGCGATCCGCCTTATTTAATGCGGTTAACTCCGCCGGCGACGCCGGTATCCTCCATGACGAGCTTCCGCAACGGGTTTATGAGGCGTTAAATCTATCCTACGGGGAATTTTCCAGCGATCCCGAGCCTAAATTTGCAAAAGCCAGCAATATTCAGCGGGCCTTTAAAGAAGTCCTTGGTTACCGTCTCTATCATGACTTGCGGAGGGGATGGCGGATTGTCGCGCCCAATCTGGAACAATGCGGCTTGTTGAAAATCGAATATCTTGATCTTTCCCCGGTCTGCGCGGCGGATGATCTCTGGCAGGGGCATGCCGTGCTGACCTCCGCCTCCGCCGAAAAACGCGAACAGGTGGCAAAGGTCTTGCTCGATTATATCCGCCGGGGGCTGGCCCTCAAAGTCGATTATCTCCGCCCGGATTATCAGGAACGAATCCGCCAGCAAAGCAGCCAGATGCTCAAATGGCCCTGGGCCATTGACGAAGAAGAAACTATGGCTTACGCGGCATATTGTTTCCCCAGGGCAAAGATCAAAAACTCCGATGAATATTCGGGAAATCTTTATGTGTCCCCCCGCGGCGCTCTGGGTATCTATCTGCGCCGGGCCTTTCCTGAATTCAGGAGCCAGATCAAAACGGATCAGGGCAAAAAAATCATCAAAGAACTTTTCCAGGCCCTTGAAAAAGGCGGCATCATTGAGCCGGTCTGCGAACCCCAAAGAGATGACCCGGACAATCTGCCGGGATATCAAATCCCCGCCGCATCCATGATATGGAAAGCCGGGGACGGAAAAACAGCCTTTCATGA
>QZJS01000059.1 GCA_003597945.1 Desulfobacteraceae bacterium
AAGGCTTGCGCAATATCGAAGAATGCAGCGTACTTAGCGTATGTGAAATTCTGAGAGATTGCGCGTAACGCAGATATTGGACTTTTTACAAGGCCGTCAGGATTGCATTTTCGAGTTGCCCCGCAGGATAGCGCATTTTTCTGATCAGGTAAACGGATTTGTCCGCATTTCCCGCTCAATGGTGGATGACGGGGCCTCGCCGTAGTCATGGCCGGGCCAGACCACGGTTTCCGGGGGCAGCATGTAGAGTTTTTCGCGGATGGATGACAAAAGCTTTCTTGTGGATCCGCCCGGCAGGTCGGTGCGGCCCACCGCGCCGACAAACAGGGTGTCGCCGGTGAACAGATGGCCCTCGCCATAAAGACAGATGGAGCCCGGCGTGTGCCCGGGGGTGTGGATGACTTGCAGGGCCGAATTTCCGATCTCGATAATGTCGTTGTCTTCCAGCAGGCGGTTGGGCTTTGGCGAACCTTTACCGCCCATGATCCGGGACAGAACACCGGAGAGCAGTTTGGTCACCTGTTCGGCGTCGGACCGGTGAATGCAGAGCTGGGCGCCTGTGGCCTCGATGATGCCGGCATTGGCCGAGGTATGATCGGAATGGCCGTGGGTGTTGATCACGTAGGTAATGGTATAGCCGCCGGCCTGGGCATCCTTGAGGATTTTTTTCGCGTCAAAGGCCGGATCGATGACCGCGCAGGTCCGGGTGGTTTCATCGCCCACGCGATAGCAGAAATTGGCCATTTGGGGCAGGTAAATCGGTTTGACATCCATAAGCTTTTTACTTTTCACTCCCTGTCTGCTGTTTTCCGGGTTGGTAGGAACATAGCGGTTCTTCGGCCAAAAAATCGCCGGTAGCCTCATAGGCCCTGGCCCTGCATCCGCCGCAGACCGCTTTATATTCGCAGATCCCGCATTTTCCTTTTAACCGGGAAAAGTCGCGCAGGGACAGGAAAACCTCCGAATCCCGCCAGATATCGGCAAAGGATTGCCGGGTCACGTCGCCGCAGTTGAGATCTAAAAACCCGCAGGGCTGAACGATGCCGGTGTGGGAGATGAAGCAGAATCCGGTGCCGCCAAGACAGCCACGGGTCACGGCATCCAGCCCATGGGTATGGAAGGTGACGGCTTTACCGTCGGCCCTGGCCCGCTGCCGCAGGATCCGGTAGTAGTGGGGCGCGCATGTGGCTTTTAGCTGGAGGCAGGTCTGGTTGCGCTGGTCATAAAACCAGTTCAGGGTGGATTCGTATTCTTTTGCCGATATTTCCTGGTCGATAAGATATTTGCCCCGGCCCGTGGGAACCAGGAGAAAAATATGATGGGCCACGGCGCCCAGGGATTCGGCCAGTTTCATGATTTGCGGAATCTGATCGAGGTTGAGCTTGGTGATGGTGGTGTTGATCTGGAATTCGATGCCGGCGTCTCTGGCGGCATGTATTCCGCTGAGGGCGCCGTCGTATGCGCCGTCGACCCCCCGGAAGGCGTCATGGCTTTGCCGATCGGCCCCGTCAAGGCTGATGCTGATCCGCTGGATGCCGGAGGCGGCCATTTTGGAGGCGGTTTCCGGGGTGATCAGCGTGCCGTTGGGGGCCATGACCATGCGCAGGCCTTTTTGGGTTCCGTATGCGGCGATATCAAATATATCGGGCCGCAGCAGCGGCTCGCCGCCGGTCAGGATCACGATGGGCTGCCCGGTTTCAGCGATCTGGTCCATCAACGTCAGGGATGCCGCCGTATCAAGCTCACCCGTATATGGTCCGCAGGTGGCCGACGCCCGGCAGTGCTTGCAGCTCAGGTTGCAGTTCCGGGTGGATTCCCACGCCACCAGGCGCAGGGTTCCGATTTTGGGTTTGCCGTCCCCGGCGTGTGAGTTGTGCGGCGGATGAACCGGTGTTTCATTAGTCACGATGCTTTGTTTCTCCTGTCTAATATTTGACAACCATGTAAAAAGTCCTTTTGTGAGTGGCATTGAGCAGTTTCGGAAAAAGAGATGCGACGTGCTGAGCGTTAAAAATTTCAAACTGTTTGAGGCGCTTGCGCTGAGTTTTTGAAATTTAGCGAGGCACAGAGCATCTCCCGAAAATGCTCAGTCAACGAGCAAAATCGGACTTTTTACAGGGCCATCAATATTTCGCGCTATTGATGTTCACGAAGATGCCGGGCCGCATCCAATGCAAAATAGGTCAGGATCATGTCCGCGCCGGCCCGCTTGATGGCGGTGAGCGTCTCCATCATCACGTCGGCGCCGTTGATCCATTTCATCTTTTCAGCGGCCCGGATCATTGCGTATTCGCCGCTGACATTGTAGGCGGCAATGGGCAGGTCGATCTCGTCCCGGAGGCGGCAGATAATATCCAGGTAGGCCAGGGCGGGCTTGACCATGATGATATCGGCTCCTTCCTCGGTATCCATGACCGCCTCCCGGATGGCCTCCCGGACATTGGCCGGGTCCATCTGGTAGGTGCGGCGATCACCGAACTTTGGCGCGGAATGGGCCGCCTCCCGAAACGGCCCGTAATAGGCCGAGCAGTACTTGGCGGCATAAGACATAATCGGCGTGTTCTCAAAACCGCGCTCATCCAGTGCTTCCCGGATAACGGTCACCCGGCCGTCCATCATGTCAGACGGCGCCACCATATCGGCCCCGGCCTCGGCGTGGGAAAGGGCGGTTTTGGCCAGCAGGTCCAGTGTGGCGTCATTGTCCACAACGCCTTTATCAACAAATCCGCAATGGCCGTGGTCCGTGTACTGGCAGAGACAGACATCGGTGATCACCGCGATATCCGGTACCTTGTTTTTGATTTCCTTTGCCGCCTTCTGAACAATGCCGTCCCTGGCATAGGCCCGTGTCCCCAAAGGATCTTTTTGTTCCGGGATCCCGAACAGGATAACGCCCGGGATGCCAAGATCCTTTGCTTCCCGGGCGACCTTGACCAGGTGATCTGTGGATAATTGAAAATGGTCCGGCATGGACGGGATGGGGTTTTTAACGTTTTTGCCGCCCACGGCGAACAGGGGCAGGATCAGGTCGTCGGCCGTCAATCGGGTTTCGGCCACCATGCGGCGAAACATGGGGTTTTGCCGCAGCCGGCGACCGCGATAATCCGGAAAAAGCATTTTTTTAGTCCTTTAAATTATTTGATTTCATCGTCGGTCAGGTAGCAGGCCGGATCAGGCGCCCAAAGATCGCCATGGACCGCTTCGGCCCGTACCCGGAAATTGCCGCCGCAGACATCGAGCCACCGGCATGTGGCGCACCGGCCGGTGACATAACGTTTTTTATCCTTCAGGCGGGCCATCAGCGGATGGGACAGGTCGGTCCAGATCTCGGAAAAGGGGCGCTGCCGGACATTGCCGAAGCTGTCATGACGCCAGAATTGGTCCGCGTGCACCTGGCCGTCCCAACTGATGCAGCCGATGCCGCGGCCCGAATTGTTGCCCTCGTTCATTTGCAGCAGTTCCAGGACCTCGGGGGCACGGGGCGAATTTTCCCGCAGCAGGCGCAGATACAGATAAGGCCCGTCCGCGTGATTGTCCACGGTCAGGACCTCTTTTTCAATTCCTTTTTCAAACAGATCCCGGGTCCGGTCGATGATCAGGTCAACGGCGGCCCGGGTTTCATCGTGGGTCAGATCATCTTTTACCAGATCGGACCCGCGCCCGGCATAAACCAGGTGATAAAAACAGATTCTCGGGATGTCGCGTTCTTCGAGCAGGTCAAACAAGGCCGGGATTTCGTTGACATTGAATTTATTGATGGTAAAGCGGAGTCCGACCTTGATGCCCGCGGTCTGGCAGTTTTCAATGCCTTTTAATGCGTCCCGGAAAGCGCCGTCCATGCCCCGGAACCGGTCATTGACCGCTTCCATGCCGTCCAAGCTGATGCCCACGTAGGACAGGCCGACATCTTTGAGCTCCCGTGCAATGGGAGCGGTGATCAGGGTGCCGTTGGTGGAAATCACGGCCCGCATCCCCTTGCTCACCGCATAAGCCGCCAGTTCGGGAAGATCCTGGCGCATCAGGGGCTCGCCCCCGGAAAAGAGCATGACCGGAACCCCCATCCCCGCCAGATCATCGAGCATGGCTTTTCCTTCGGCGGTACTGAGCTCGTTTTCCTGCAAGGCGGCCTTGGCATGGGCGTAGCAGTGCACGCAGCGCAGGTTGCATTGGCGGGTCATATTCCAGACCACCACCGGTTTTTTATCTTTGGAAAACTGAAGCAGGTGGGACGGCAGTTCCTTTGACATGCGGCCGTACCGGAGCGCGTCCGACGGTTCCACGGTGCCGCAGTAGAGCTTGGATATTCCGATCATTTTTCAATTCCCGCTGGCGCATCCGACGGCGATGATGTTGGGCCAACGGGGTTTGTGTCCGTCATGCCGGCAGGTGGCGCAATGTCTTTTTTGTTAAATTCGTTGCGAATCAATTCGTTTAAGAAGGCTTCCGGATCCAGCATGGCTGCTTTGGATATAAAGTAACGGTTTCTGCCGATTTTTTCCTGGATGAGCCGAAGGCCGTATTCAAAATCCGCCGTCAGCTTTTCGTGGATTTGACCGGCATCCATTGTCCCTCCGACCATTTGTTCGATGAAATAATCAACGGCATCTTCTTCCAGTACAATATTGATATCGTTTTTGTTGTAAAATGCAAGCTCGCATTTTTTGATCTCATCATAATAGGTTTTGATTTTTTTAACAGCCGTTCCTATTTCAACAACATTGGCGCAATAGTAGTCGGCGATCAGGGCAATGCGGTCTGATGACAACGGCAGGCCGTATTGGGCCGTCAGGTTTTTGCGGTTGTCGTTAAGATAGGTTCGGGTGCCGGCTTTGTTTTCAGCGGAAATGTCCTCAAACGTTTCCAGTCTTTCCGAATCATCCGGACCGGACAACCATTGTTGCAGGGTCTTTTCCGGATTAAGGATTACGGAAGCGGTAACCGGAAAATGCCGGATACCGGTGGACGGCAGCCGGGTTTCAAAGGGGATCAGTGCCTGTTCGATGACACTGACCAGACCCCTGGCTCCCGTATTTTCCAGGGCTGCGCGGCGGGATATCAGCTCCAGGGCGTCCTGGGAGAATTTGATGTGGATGCCGTAGGTGGCGAAATCGAGCTTTTTACTCAGAATCACCGGGTTATTGGGATTCTGCAGGATATGGAGCAGGTCGGGTTCCTCCAGGTTTTCAAAAACCGACTTGACCGGCAGCCGACCTACGAATTCGGATTCAAACCCGTATTCCACAAGGTCCTCGGCTTTTAGGTGTCTCAGTGCCTTTGATGTGGTTTGCATAGCGTTTATCTGGGCGCCAAACCCGATGCCCTGGGACGTTGTTCGCTTTTTGACGATCTCCGGCAGTTCAGAAAAAGCGCCGCTCATAATGAAAAGAATGTTTTTGGTGTTGATTAAACGCCGTTCCCGTTTTCCGGTTTTTCTGAACTGCTCCACTTCCTGGATCATGGAAATCGGGTCATGGGGCACCTTGAGTTCCACGTCGGTTTCTTCCATGGGTTTGAGCAGGGCGCGCTGCACGCCGGTACGGGAAACATCGGGTCCGATCAGATTTCGGCTGGAAGCGATTTTATCGATTTCATCAATATAGATGATGCCGCATTGGGCCATTTCGATATCGTTGTCGCTTTCCCGCATCAAGTCACGCACCAGATCTTCCACATCCCCGCCCACATAACCGGTTTCGCTGAACTTGGTGGCGTCTCCTTTGACAAAGGGAACCCCGATACGCTTGGCGATGAGTTTGATGATATAGGTTTTTCCCACGCCCGTGGGGCCGATCATCAAAACGTTGTTTTTGATGCCGCCGGTGATTTCCGGCATATTTCCGCCGGCGTCCTCCTTGTAACGGATCCGGTTGAAATGGGTGCATACTTTGGTGGCCAGAACCTGTTTGGCCGCATCCTGGCGGATTACATACTGATCCAGGTACGCGATCATCTCCTCGGGCTTCATATCAAAATCGATGCGGCCTTTTTTTTTCGGACCTGCCGTATCCGTATCCGACATATCGGCCTGAACCATGGTCAGCGGGGACATCAGCTTAACCTGATCCCCGTAGCGCCGGGTCAGAAAGGATGCGATTTCTTTTTCGATTTCTTTTGGATTCGGTATTTTTTCATTTTTTGTTTTCATAGTGTAATTATTATAATCACGGGGCTGCCGGAATGCAAGTATCGCCGCCCTTGATTATGCCGCGTTGCTATCAATTGCCGTCTGCGGAGTTTAAAAGCAATCGGGGCGCAAAAAAAAATAATCATGGACAATAAACAGTGTTTCGTGTAATAAACATTAATATTTCGACAGGGAGGATGAGGACTCATGTCGCGGGTGATTGCCACGCGGCATCCGTCTAAATGGCAGGTAACACCGGCAACCTTAAACCTAAAGGAGGCAGAGATGAAAGAAAAAGACAGTGTGTACAGAATCATCGAGATGGTGGGTACCAGTTCGAAATCGTGGGAAGAGGCAGCCAAAAATGCAGTGGAACTGGCATCCAAAACAGTCAAGGACACGCGGGTAGCCGAAATTAAAGACCTTGACATGAAAATTGAGAATGGAAAAGTCGTTCTCTACCGGGCAACCGTTCGTTTGTCGTTTAAATACATTGCGGATTAACGGGTTGACGGCGGGCCTTGGGTCCGGATGCCGCGATATCCAGGTTTCCGGCCTTTTCCGTATTCTTCATACCTTCAGCCTTGCATAACGCAACAAAACGGGCGGGCGCATATGCGCCCGCCCGTTGCCGTTAGCTGTTTTTACATTCCTGCCGGGCATCCTTGGGCAGATTGATTTTTTCAAAAAATTCCCGGATAATCCCTTTAATCCCGAAACACTTTGAAATTAAACAGCGTTCGTCACTCCCCGATCCGGTCCAGATAAGACTTGAACGCCGGCGCCATGGTGTGGGTCGGATATTTTTGAATCAATTGTTTAAGGATTTTTTGTGCCCGGTCCGGCGCCATGAGACGATCATGACAGGTCTGGGCAGCCTTGAAGTAGGCGAGTGGCGTCTCTGGCGCATCGGGGTTCTGTTTGGTAATCATGCTGAAAACCTTGATGGCGTCTCTTGCCCGTCCATTGGCGGACAGGATGTCACCGATTTTAAGGAGTGTGGCTGCGGCCATGGTAAGATCAGGCGTCATCTCGCCGCAGGCGTCAAATATGGTGATGGCCCTTTGCTCCTCACGGGCGGCGATCAATAGTTTTAAAAACAGCGGCGCATGCTTTCGCAATTCATCCATCCGTCTCGTTTTGATCAGCAGATCGGAATATCGTCCGGCCAGGGCCGCGTTCATCTTCCCGCCGTTTTTCATCCATTGACGGATGTGGTCTATGGCCTTGTCGCGTTTGTTTTCCCCGCAGAGCGCATCGACTTCTTTGAGGGCCAGTGTTGCCGGATCATCGGTGACAGCGTCGGGCTTGCCGGTATATTTTTTTGATTTTTCCCGAGACGGAGATGTCCTATGCTCGCTGAAGATACGTTTCCAGAAGGGGATGATGGCATCGGTAACTCCGATTGGTTTTGTTGCTATCATGCATTTCCGGCAGAACCGGACCACCTGCGTGCCGCCGATGCTTGATGCATCAAGCGTAATAACGCAGTCGGAACAAAAGGGCTGTTTGCACTTCGGGCATAGCCAGTGCGCCGGCTGTTCTGAATGTCTGCTGCATACGGGATTCAAGATGATACGCCTCGTTGCCTTGGCAAGGTATTTTCTCAATACAAAACATGAAAGCGGCATACCCGCAAAAAATACTATACATTAATCGGATTAAAAAAATCCATAATTTAATAAAATGGCATGATCACCGGTCGCGATGGAAAGAACCGTATCAATAAAACGAGCGCTCGTTTTTTCATTGCATAAAAATAATAACACTGATATGGATTCTTTTTTAATTCCAATATGACCCGCAACCAGAGGAGATTCCATGTCCGCATCATTTTTGCATTCCCTGATGAATCCCAAATCCATCGCCATCGTCGGCGCAAGCAATAATCCGATGAAAATGGGCACTATGCATGCCTTAAGCATTATCAAGGACGGTTTCAAGGGAAAATTTTATCCCATCCATCCCAGCGAAAAAACCGTTCTGGGTCTTGAAGCATTCGCCGCTCCCGAAGATCTGCCCGAGGCTCCGGATCTGGCCATTTTTGTGCTTCCATCCAAGTACCTGCTCGGCTTTTTTGAATCCTTTGGCCGCGTGGGCACGAAATCCGCCATCGTGATCACCGCGGGTTTCAAGGAAATCGGAGTGGACGGGGCCGCTCTGGAACAGCAGCTCAAGGACATGGCCGCCAAATACGGTATGCGCTTTATCGGTCCCAACTGTATGGGGCTTGTCAATCGGGAGGCGGATCTCAATACCACGGTCATGCCGCTGATCGGCAAACCCGGCCATCTCGGCATGATCTCACAGAGCGGCACTTACGTGGCACAAACCATCGTCTATCTGCAGAAGCGGGGGATTCATTTCAGCAAAGCCGTCAGCGTGGGTAATGAAGCAGACGTCAATATCATCGATGTCCTGGAATACCTTGGCGAAGACCCGCATACCAATGCCGTTGCCATGTATATCGAAACCATCCGCGACCCCCGGCGGTTTCTGGAGGTGGCCAAAAAAATCACCCCCCGTAAACCGGTCATTGCCCAGTACGTAGGCGGCAGCGAAGCCGGAGGCCGGGCAGGGCTCAGCCATACCGGGGCCATGGCCGGCAAGAATTATCTTTATGACGGCCTTTTTCGCCAGGCCGGGGTGATCCGCGTGGATACGGTCGAGGATCTTTACGCCCGGGGGTGGGCCCTTGCCACACAACCCCCTATCCATGGCAATCGAATCGGCATTATTACCAATTCCGGCGGGCCGGGATCGGCCATCGCCGACACCTGCGAGGCCAATGGATGCGTGATGCCGATCTTCAGTGCATCTCTTCAATCAAAGATCAAGCCGCTGATGCCGCCCCACGCGCCGTGCGGAAATCCCGTTGACCTGACCTTTTCCATGGACATGGGGATCATGACCGATACCATCGTGGACCTGGTGATGCAAAGCGGCGAAGTCGACGGTGTTGTTCTTCACGGGGCAATGTCTACGGGATTTATGAAGGCGGTGTTTCCCCATGTTTCTCACCTGCTGCCCGGGATCGCGCTTTCGGATCTAGTAAATCAGACCGGTCGACAGCTTTCGGCAACGGCGAGCAAACCCTTTGACAACGGTATTCCCATGACGGTTTCCTCTTTTTTTGATCGTGATGACGCCTACACCGAGGCCTATGAAGATGCCGGGGTTCCCGTCCTTGATGCGCCGGAAAAAGCGGCCCGGGCCATGGCGTCTCTTGTTCAATATAAAAAGATTCGCGACAGGGGGCCTGATACACATTTCTCATTGGCGGATGCTGATCCCTTTGCCGCCCAAATCATTGATGATGCCGTAATAAACGCTCAATCCGCCCTTGACGAGTATGCAGCCAAAAAATTCCTTGCCTGCTATGGTATACCGGTTCCGGATGAACGTCTGGTCCACGATGCAGACGGTGTCGTTGCCGCTGCCAATGATATCGGGTTTCCGGTGGTGCTCAAAGCCTGTGATCCGGATATCCTGCATAAAAGCGATCAAAATCTCGTGCATGTAAACATCATGGATGTCGATGCTGCAATCCATTCGTATCATTTAATACAGGAAGCAGCCGGCCGGCCTGTTCCGGTTCTGGCGGCTAAGATGATCAGTGGCCGGCGGGAGCTGCTGGCCGGCATCACCTGTGATGCACAGTTTGGGCATTGCGTGGCATTCGGCATCGGCGGCGTGCTCACCGAAGCCCTTAATGATATCACCTACAGACTCGCGCCCCTTGGCCTCAGGGATGCCGAAGAAATGATAGCCGAGGTCAGATCTGCGAAACTGCTGGGCCATTATCGCGGCATGCCCCCGGCGGATGTGAGTCTGCTCGCCGCCATTCTTGTGCGATTGAGCAAAATACCCCTTCTGCATCCGCAAATCATTGAGATCGATATTAATCCATTGATTCTTTCCGGATCGCAACCCGTTGCCGTCGATGCGCTGGTGGTTTTAAAATAGCACTGCTCCCGCGCCTTTTTTGTTCTATGGGCTTAAGCGATTTGTTTGGTATTACTTTTATCGACTCGTATGATTTAATGTAAACCGACACAGCCGGGTAAATCATAGCCGTGAATTGCCGTGATGCTTGACAAATTGATTCGGTTCGGATATTTTACGAAATATTTGTGTTAGATGTATCATATCCTGATGGCAGTTCGAATGGAGCCGGGTTCATGCCGATACAGCCTTTTGAGCCGGATTACGAAAACCGCATCGAAAAACTCAAAAAAGAAAACGCCGGACTTAAACGGCAAATGGCGGATTTTCAGCTTGCTGCCGAGCGCTTTGACGTGTTCTGCCGCAGCATGAAAGAGATCTATTTTGAGTGCGGGTTAAACGGCGATCTTACCTATTTCAGCCCCACCCTGTGTGAATTGACGGGGTACCCTGCTGAAGAGCTTTTGGGGAAAAACAACCGGGAGTATACCGCACCGGAAACGGCAAAACGGATGTTTGAAATTTTCAATCAGGTCTACCGGACCAGCCGTCCGGCGGAAATTTCCGATTATGAAATTTTTCGAAAAGACGGTCGTCGCCGCTATCTGGAACTTTCCGCTTATTTGATTCATGACGAGATGGGGCAGCCTGTCGGATTCCGGGGCATCGGCAGGGACGTGACGGACCGCTTCCTGATGACAAAGGAACTGCGAGAAAGCCAGGAACGGTTCCGGATGCTAAATGATGTCTCATTTTCCGGAATCATGATCCACGACAACGGCATGATCATGGATTGCAACGCTGAGTTGTGCCGGATGACCGGCTATGCCGCTGATGAATTGATCGGGCAAAACGGCGTGGCACTTTTATGCGCGCAGGAATCCAAAAAGCTTCTGATCCAGAAAATCGCCACCGGTGATCAAGAGCCGTATATTATAACCGCGCTTAAAAAGGACGGGACCCGATTCCCTCTGGAAGTCCAGGCCCGAAACATCCCTTACCGGGGCAGACAAGTACGGGTGGCGGAATTCAGGGACATCACTGAACGGAAAAAAGCTGAACAGGCCCTGCGTAAAAGCAGGGTGCGCTACCGGCAGCTATATAAGGAATCCCTCAAGGCGGAAGAACTTTATCAATCCCTGCTCAATTCGTCGGCGGACGCTATTTTGCTGCTGGATGCCGATCAGGAGGCCCAGTACATCAATCCTGCATTTACCCGGATTTTCGGCTGGACCCTTGAAGATCTTAAAGGCGGGAAAATACGTCATGTGCCGCGACCTCTTGCCGAATCATTTTCAAAAACAATTGAAAAGATAATGACCGACGGTACTCCGATCCAGGGCATAGAGACCCAGCGGTATACCCGGGACGGCAATATCCTGGACACGAGCATCAGTGCTTCCCGTTATCTGGACCATGAGGGAAATCCTGCCGGTGTGGTGCTGATCTTAAGGGATATATCCGAACAAAAACGCTACCAGTGGCACATGGAGCAGACCCAGAAAATGGAATCCATCGGCACGCTCGCCGGCGGAATTGCCCATGACTTCAACAATCTGCTCATGGGTATCCAGGGCCGTCTGTCATTGCTGATGCTCAATATACCGTCATCGGATAAGCGTCATGCCCATCTGAAGGAAATGGAGGATTATATCATCCGGGCCGCGGACCTGACCCGCCAGTTGCTCGGCATCGCCAGAAGTGACAAGATCGAGGTAAAGACGACTGATATCAAGGCCTTGATCCAGAAACATAACCGCCTGTTCGGTCGTACCTGCAAAGAAGTGATCATTCACGAGGATCTGGCCCCTTCCCTTTCGCCGGTGGACGTGGATCAGCGGCAGATCGAACAGGTGCTGCTCAATATCTACGTCAATGCATCTCATGCCATGCCCGGCGGCGGCGACCTTTTTATCCGGGCATCCAATGAAAGACTTGACAGCAGCCGGACGGCGCCATATGACGCAATCCCCGGTCAGTATATCCGGCTTTCCATTACCGATACCGGAACCGGCATGGACGAAGCGGTGCGCAAACGCATTTTTGAACCGTTTTTCACCACCAAGGACCGGGATCGTGGAACCGGCCTGGGACTTGCATCGGCCTACGGCATCATCCGGAATCATGGTGGATTCATCAATGTTTACACCGAAAAAGGAAAAGGATCCACCTTTAATATCTATATTCCGGCTTCCGCAAAAGTCCCTCAGGACGAGACAATCCATGATGATGAGATTCTGGAAGGCGAGGGGACCGTGCTGCTGGTGGATGATGAGGAGATGATCCGAACCATTGCCGAGGAAATGATCCGCGCTCTGGGATATCAGGTGATCACGGCCGGTGGGGGACAGGAAGCCGTTACCGTGTTTCAGGAACGCCGTAATGAAATTGATCTGATTATTCTTGACCTGATCATGCCCAAGATGGGCGGGAGCGAAACCTTTGACCGGTTGCGGGTAATCGATCCGGATGCTAAAATTCTACTCTCCAGCGGCTACAGCGTCAACGGCGAGGCATCTGTCGTTATCAAAAAAGGATGCAACGATTTTATCCAGAAGCCGTTTTCCATTCATGAATTATCCAAAAAAATAAAAGCCGTTCTATCGTCGGACCAGAGCGGGTCTTTTACGGAAAGCCCATAGGAAAATTCCCTGCATGAGCGATACCCGGCCCATCATCGGTATTACCATGGGTGATCCCGTGGGCGTTGGACCGGAGTTGATCTGTCTTGCCTTAAACCGCCCCGAGATTTATAAAGTCGCCCGTCCCATTGTCATTGGTGATGTCCGGATCATGGAAGCGTCCCGTAAAATCACGGGAACATCCCATGTGATCGCCTCGGTCAATGTCCCCGGCGCGGGACGTTACCGACCCGGATGCATCGAAGTATTGAACGCGTCAAATCTCGATCTCAACGCTGTTTTATGGGGCCATCCCACCCTGGCTACGGGGCGGGCCATGGTCGCATATATAAACACCGCCGTGGATCTGGCCTTAAGCGATGATATCGCGGCCATGGTCACCTGTCCCATCAACAAGACCGCCATGAAAATGGCCGGCAGCCGTTTTCCCGGACATACGGAGTTGCTGGCCGACCGCACCCGGACATCCCGCTATGTCATGATGATGGCGGGCAGCCGGCTGCGGGTCGTCCTGGTCACCATCCATATGGCCTTAAGGGACGTGGCCGCGGCCCTGACCGTCGACAAGATCCTCACTACTATTGCCGTCACGGATGATGCATTAAAGGAGCGTTTCGGAATTGACGCGCCCCGCATCGCGGTGGCGGGACTCAACCCCCATGCAGGCGAGAACGGCATGTTCGGTGATGAGGAAGCGCGCCTGATTGCGCCGGCGGTCCGGTTTTTCAAGGACAAGGGTATGGATATTTCAGGGCCGCATCCGCCTGATACGCTTTTTTATCATGCCTTAGACGGTGCATGGGACGCCATTGTCTGCATGTATCATGATCAGGGCCTGATCCCGTTTAAGATGATCCATTTTGCCGACGGGGTGAATACCACCCTGGGTCTTCCCATCATCCGGACGTCCGTGGATCATGGCACGGCCTATGATATCGCCGGTAAGGGGATAGCCGATCCGGGAAGTCTGACGGCGGCCATCCTGTTGGCCGCTGAACAGGCCCGATGCCGCCTGGAGGGGCATATCGGTACGGCGTGATGGGGGGGGTCCCTTGCGTTTCCCGCCGCAATGTTTATCTTGGCATTCAGATACTCCTGTAAAAGGTTTTTTACGGAACCGCTTTGCATTGGCGGGGAAAAAATAGTTTTTTAATCCACTGATTCCGGTTTCTTGTTTCCGGTTTCCGGCTTATCCTTTCCGCGGCAATACCGCTTAACATTGCGTTATCATTTATGACATCCGATAAAATTATCGTGCGTGGCGCACGCCAGCATAACCTGAAAAATATCGACGTGGATCTTCCCCGGGACCGGCTGGTGGTCATCACCGGCCTGTCGGGATCGGGCAAGTCCACTCTTGCCTTTGACACCCTTTATGCCGAAGGGCAGCGTCGTTACGTGGAGTCCCTTTCCTCATATGCCCGCCAGTTTCTGGAGCGCATGGAAAAGCCCGACGTGGATCTTATCGAAGGCTTGTCCCCGGCCATTGCCATTGAACAGAAAACCGCCAGCCATAATCCGCGGTCCACCGTTGGCACGGTGACCGAGATATACGATTATCTCCGCCTTCTTTTTGCCCGGGCAGGCACCCCCCATTGTCATGTGTGCGGCCTCCCCATCGCGCCACAGTCCATCGATCAGATCATCGATCACGTGACGGCCCTTCCGGAAGAAGAAAAGATCATGATCATGGCGCCGCTTGTATCCGAGCAGAAGGGCGGACATGAACGCATGTTCCAGAAACTCAAGCGGGACGGATTCGCCCGGGTGAAGGTAAACGGCCGGATAGAAGATATTGACGCCGTGGGCAAACTTGATAAGAATCGGAAGCATACCGTCGCGGTGGTGGTGGATCGTCTGGTGGTCCGTCCCAACATGGGCAACCGGCTGGCCGATTCTCTGGAACTGGCCCTTTCCCTGTCCGGCGGCACCGTGAGCATAGACCGGCTCAATACTTCCGGCAAGGTGACAGACACGATTCTGTTTAGCGAAAAAGCCGCGTGCGTGACCTGCGGCATCAGTTTTCCCGAACTCACGCCCGCCAGCTTTTCATTTAATTCCCCCCAGGGCGCCTGCCCTAAATGTGACGGTCTGGGCGCCACCACGGAATTTGATCCGGATCTGATTGTTCCCGACCCGCAGCTTTCCATACGGGAAGGCGCCATAAAACCCTGGCTCAACCGGAATTCCGTCCAGTTTGCCGAGTTTCTCGAAGCCCTTACCGAACATGCTCAAACCGATATTTATACCCCTTTTTCCGATCTGCCGGATCACTTCAAACAACTTCTGCTTTATGGGTCCCAGGAGGAAAAAATTCCTTTTTACACGTATCGCGGGGACCGCCGGGTCAATTTTCACCGCACATTCGAGGGGGTCATACCGAACCTTCAGCGCCGTTATATGGAAACAGAGTCTTTTCCGGCCCGGGAGGAAATCAAGCAGTATATGAATTTCATTCCCTGCGCGGAATGCGGTGGTGCGCGGCTGAACCCCGTCAGCCGGGCCGTGCGCGTGGGAGGTATGACCCTTCCTGATCTCACGGCCCTTTCCATTGAAAAGGCGCATGGTTTTTTTACAAAGCTGAATCTGCCCGGTCAGAAAGGGGAGATCGCCCGGCGGATTTTAAAGGAAATCATCGACCGGCTTGTTTTTTTAAATGATGTGGGTCTGTCGTATCTGACCCTGGATCGGTCCGCCGCCACGTTGTCCGGCGGGGAAAGCCAGCGAATCCGGCTGGCCACTCAGATCGGGTCAAAGCTGACCGGGGTGCTTTATGTGCTGGATGAGCCGAGCATCGGCCTGCATCAACGAGATAACGCCCGGCTCCTGACCACCCTTCTTAAAATGCGGGACTTGGGAAACACGGTGTTGGTGGTTGAACATGACGAGGAGACCATTCGATCTGCGGATTACGTGGTGGACATGGGCCCCGGCGCGGGCATAAAAGGCGGGGAAGTGGTTTTTGCCGGCCCGCCGGCTCTCCTTGATGATGATCCGGCGTCTTTAACCGGGATGTATTTGTCCGGACGAAAAAAAATTCCGGTGCCGGATCACCGGCGAAAACCAGGGAAAGAGCGACTGCTCATCCGGGGTGCCTGTGAAAACAATCTCAAGCAGATCGACGCGACCTTTCCCCTGGGCTGCTTTGTCTGCGTCACCGGGGTTTCCGGATCCGGGAAATCCACCCTGGTGCTGGAGACCCTTCACCGGGCACTGGCGCGGCGGTTTTATCATGCAGGCGCGCCGCCGGGAAAACATGGCGTCATCGAGGGCATGGAATATCTCGACAAGGTGGTCAATATCAATCAGTCGCCCATCGGCCGGACCCCGCGTTCCAATCCCGGCACCTATACCGGCGTGTTCACGTTTATCCGGGAATTGTTTTCCAAAACCCCGGAATCCCGGATGCGGGGTTACAAGCCCGGACGTTTCAGCTTCAATGTCAAGGGCGGCCGTTGCGAGGCATGCAGCGGCGACGGCATTATCAAGATCGAGATGCATTTTCTGCCCGATATTTTCGTGCCCTGCGATGTTTGCAACGGCCGGCGTTACAACCGGGAGACCCTGGAGATCCGGTACAAGGGGAAAAACATCGATGACGTGCTGAACATGACGGTCAACCAGGGGCTTGAGTTTTTTAAAAATATTTCCAGTATCCGCAACAAGTTGCAGACACTGGTGGATGTGGGGATCGGCTATATCCGCATCGGTCAGCCGGCCACCACACTTTCCGGAGGCGAGGCCCAGCGGATCAAGCTGTCAAAGGAACTTTCCCGGCGGGGAACCGGCCGGACCCTCTATATTCTGGATGAACCCACCACCGGGCTTCATATGGATGACATCCGCAAACTTCTGGAGGTCCTGGACCGGCTGGTGGAGGCAGGAAATACGGTCATCGTTATTGAGCACAATCTGGATGTCATCAAGGTGGCCGATCATATTATCGACCTGGGGCCCGAGGGCGGGGATGGGGGCGGCCAGGTCGTGGCAACGGGCACTCCCGAGGCGGTGGCCCGGGTCAAAGATTCCCATACGGGTCTTTTTCTTCAAAGGGTTTTGAAGGCTACTTAAAACCATTTGCAATTTTTTACGCATCCATCAAAGCGTTTTATCCTTTATAAAATCCATAATTTTACTCGCAATCCGACTATCAATGACCCTCAGATAAAATTATTGGTTGGTTTAAAATAAAAATGCTTGACAATTTTGTTGCGCAATATTATTTTTGTACAAAAATTTATATGTACATTTTTTAAAATGGAGCGGTGAGATGGTACTTGATGAAAAATACACTGATTTTATAAAAGAAAATTTTCCAGAGCCGTTTAACACCCCTGAGACATATGAAGACTTCATTCTCCCGAAGATCCAGCAGCATGATTCCCTTTGCACTGCCACAATCGCTGAGGTTAAAAAAAATATTCTTCCCCCTTTAATGGAAAAATATCATTATCGATTTTTTTGCAGAATTGATGCCGATCATAAAATAAAACAACCCGCAAGCATAATAGATAAAATCATTCGCTCCATACAGCCGGGCACCGGAAAGGGCACGTCTGAACCTTATACGTTGGAGAATTTCACAACAACCATGAAAGATTTGGCTCGTTTCAGAATCGTTTGCAACTTTATTCATGATGTTGGTGAAGTTGCCGAGTCATTGAAAAATTCGTCAACACTAGGAAAAATGTTTCATTTTGAAATAAAATCAACAATGCAATTGCACCCTGCAAAACGAACGTCGGCAGAGAGGTCGGTGAAGCTTGTTTTAGAGTACAAGGCGAAACCCGGCCTTTTCCTTGAAATCCAGGTGATGACACAGCTTTCGGAGTCGTGGGACAAAAAAGACCACTATCTGGTTTACGAAGTTCGCAGGCGGTTTCCTGATAAGGAAGATAAAAATTTTCCGGATTACCTGGATGCAAAAATGCATGCCATGGGCGAACTGCTGTATGTAGCGGATAATTATTTTGAGGCACTCAGAGCATCTCGGGAAGGCGATAACACGGAGGCAAGACAATTATGAAATTACGAAACGAAAAAGCTGAAACCGGCCACCTGCTGTCATTTATTTCAAAAAGTGAACAGAGTGACAATTTTTCCCTATTTTTCCCCGTGGAAGGCCTGGCTCAATTTGATACTCTTCTTGAGATTTCCAAAGGGTTTGAAAAATGCCTGGAAGCTTGGCCGGGCATATACGATTACAGGGGATATTCGATTTCGGGTTACGGAGAAATGGAAAAGACATTTCCGGAGATAGATGCAAACCGTATTTTCATATTTGAGCAGAGCGAATTTCTTTCAGATACGGCTAAATTTATTGAACCGTTTGGAAATGCGCTGCTGAAACGTTTCATTGAAAAACAGAAGCAGGTATTCCCGAATATTGTTACTGGCGCCATGGCTGTGGGGTCAGGTTTCTATGACAGGGAAGACGCCATCAAAAATATATGGGAGATGCTCCGGAAGGGAAAAAGCATTCTGTTTAGAGCGCCCCGCAGATTCGGTAAAACGAGCCTGTTAAATCATGTCTCAAGGAATCCTGCCGACGGATGGCGTGTCTGCTTTGTGGATCTTGAAGGAGGGGATTCCTCTGAGAAATTTGTTGAAAAAATTTTGACGGCCATGCTTGCCAGGGAAAGCTTCGATCCATATCTGCCGGAGCATTTGTCCGGCGATCGCATTTATTCAAAAACAGAAGGGGAGCAGCTTGCGGTTCTCAGAAGGGAGCGCCAACTGATCCGAGATAATTGGAAACAATACGCTGAAAAGCTTTTCAGCCAAATGGAGCACTTACCAGAAGATACCCGCTTCCTTTTTATTCTGGATGAAATTTCTTTTCTGATTGAGGATATGCTTGAACGGACACCTGAAACTGAAAAGAATATTAGCGAATTGCTGAACTGGTTTTATTATTTTAGAAAAGGGCTTAAAAAGATACGGTTTGTCTTGTCAGGATCAGAGCACCTTCCCACTTTTTTAAGTGCTTTTAGAATCGACGGCCATCTTGATGATCTGGAAAAAGCTCATCTTGGTCTTTTCGACACCGAAACCGCCGATGAGTTTATTTTTCTTGTTTTGGCCGGGCAGAAGATCGTGACCAGTAAATCGGAAATCGATCTGATACGAACCCTGATTGGTAAGCCGATTCCCTATTTTCTTCATCTGTTTTTAGATGCGATATGCAGAACCTGCAAAGAGAAAAAATCACTTTCATCTAATGAGATTGAATCGATTTATTTTCATCATCTGCTGGGATCGGAAAGTAAACGTTATTTTGAGTCCATCACCAAACAGCTTGATCGCTACCAGCGGTATGGATCGAGAACTACGGCAGGCGCAAAAAGCATTTTAGACAAGTTGGCCCAATCTGAAAATCCGGTGGAAACCAAAGAACTCGAAAGCATATGGCGGCAAACAACCGGGGATTCAGAACGGTTCAATATCATGCTGGATATCATGCAGGATGATTTCTATCTTTCAAAGGATCGGAATCAACATATTTCCATTGACAGCAAATTGATAAAAGATTGGTGGCTAAGGCACGGCATTGCCGGATTGCGATAATCATTTCATAAAAAGAGCACGACACATGCAGATAAAGCAGTTTTATCCCTATTCTCCAAGGAAGGCGGATTTTAAGCAATTATCCCGTTCATTCGTGGCCCGCGAATCCCTCTTGGAAGAACTTATCGACAGCATCAGAGAACAGGCCGCCGCCGAAGCGATCCAGCACTGGATGATTCTCGGCATGCGGGGCATGGGAAAATCCCATCTTATTGCCCTGCTCTTTCAGATGATAAAAAATACGGCGGATTTGAACAAGGACTGGATTCCCCTTCTCATGCATGAGGAAGAGCAGAGCGTTTTCTCACTCCATACGCTTTTTATAAGGTTTTTAACGCAACTTGGTGAAGAAATCGTCGATACGGATAAAAATAAATCTCGAGCGATTTCTGATTTTATAGACTTGCAAAGAGATGATAACAAAAAGCAGGAAGAGATACTGGAATCCGTCGTCGCGTTTCTCAAGGATTTTGTCAGGGAAACCGGTAAAAGACTCCTGGTGTTAATGGAAAACAGCGATGATATTTTCAGCCGATATATTTCGAAAAAAAACGATATTAAACAATTCCGGAATATGCTTCAGCACGACAATTTTATGATGTTGATCGCCACATCGCCGACATTCTTTGATGAAATCAGCAAGCCAAGCGCGCCTCTTTACCAGTTTTTCAGGATACGAAATCTTGAATTGCTCACATATGAGCAGGCCTTTGAACTGCTGAACCGGTGGAAGCAGTCCGACAAACAACTCTCCGGAAGAAAAAGCAAAACTATGCAATTTGACATAAATGATTATAGACTGAGGGCGCTATATCATCTAACGGGCGGCAACCCTCGCGTGTTGCTTTTTCTTTACATGACCATTACGGGGGAGGATGGTATCCGAAGTGCGGTGGAAATATTTTCAAAACTGCTTGAAGAAGATCTGAGCACCTATTACCTGAGCAGGCTTCGCGATCTTTCAAATCAGGTTCAGCCTATTATACTGGCGCTGGCGGAAAGCGATAAAAATCTTACCCAGAAAGAAATCGCCCAGAAGACATTCCTTCCGATGAAAAGTATCGGGACCGCCATGCTTCGTCTTGAAAAGGATCGGCTGATCAGGCCGGTTACGGAAAAGAAAGGGAAGAATACGTTATATACACTGACAGATAACCTTTTTCGCCTCTGGCACCAGTGGCGAATCAGCGTCCATAATAAGGAAGTTATCAGGGCTGTGGTCATGTGCGTGGCTGTCTGGTATAAAAAAGAAGAGCTTGAACAGTGGTCGATGAGCAACGACATCATCGGCATACATTGTAAAGAAGCCCTTCAATACCGGGCAACCGAACATTTTAAAAGCCTTTGGGCTCCGTTCCATCAGGAGAGCGAGTCCATGATTATCAGATATTTAAAGAATGAGGACGACCAGAATCTTAGCAGAATACTTGCTACTTTGAAAGAGACAGGGATTGATGCAGAAAGGATACTGGGGAAGGTCGGCAAGGATCTGGAGGCAACCGGAGATGTGGATAAAGCAGTAAAAGTTGCCAAAATACGTCTTGAAAATAATAATGAAGATGTCGATGCTTGGATGGATCTGGCTCGCTTGTATTTTAGACAAGAAAATTTTGAGGAGGGTGTGAGTGCTTTAGAAAAAATTGTCGAGTTTTCTCCAGAGAATGTAAAAGCATGGAGAGGTTTGGGTTTTGTATGCAACATGCAAGGCAACCATGTAAGAGCCGAGGCAGTCTTAAAGAAATCGATCGAACTTGATCCAAAAGACGCGAGAGCGTGGAAACATTTAGGTGTCTCCTTTAATAACCAGAAAAGATTTGGAGAAGCTCAAAAGGCTTTAGAGAAAGCATTAGAACTTGATCCAAAAGATGTGGATGCTTGGATATGGTTAAGCCGTGCCTGCGGTGGTCAAGAAGATTATACGGGAGCAGAAGTGGCTTCCCAAAAAGCAGTCGAACTTGATCCCGAAGATGCGGATGGATGGAGATGGCTAGCTCGCGCTTGCAGCAGTCAGGGAAATGATAAAGGAGCGGAAGAAGCCTTTAAAAGGATAGTCGAACTTGATCCCGAAGATGTGGACGGATGGAAATGGTTAGGTATTTCGCTTCATGCCCTGAAAAGATATGGAGAAGCACAAGCTGCTTTAGAAAAGTCGGTCGAACTTGATCCTGAAGATACAGATTGCTGGAAATGGTTAGCTCGTACTTGTGGTAGTCAGGGAAATTATAAAGGAGCCGAAGCGGCTTTAAGAAAAGCAGTCGAAATTGAGCCAAAAGATGCAGATGCCTGGAAATGGTTAGGTCGCGCTTATGG
>QZJS01000097.1 GCA_003597945.1 Desulfobacteraceae bacterium
GTTCACGCCTTTTTATCAACGGCCATCAGCGCCAATGATATTGAAAAAGTGGACGTGGTGCTGGGACCGTCTTCTTCTCTTTACGGCGCCAGCGCCGCGGGCGGGGCGGTGAACATTATCACGCGAACCGGTAAAGCCGGCGACGGCGCGGCCGCCACCATGTCCTACGGTTCCAACAATACCTTCAGGCCCCATGTTTCCGCTGGCGATGATAGCGGGCGATTCCATTATCGCTTGTCATACAGCGGCGATTATTCCGACGGTTACAAGATGATACCCATGGACGGCATGGTTAAACTCCATGGACTCGGGAAAAGACAGTATGTGCGTCAGGCCTCGGTTGAGGATAATGAATATAAACACACCTGGTTCAGCGGCAAAACCGGCTGGAGGGGCGATAACGGCGCCCGGGTGGATCTGGCCGTCAATTACCTGGAGCGATATCTGTACGGCGGTCAGCCCAATTATATTATCAATGATTACGGTGATACCCTGGTTTCCAGTCTTCGTCTGGTCTATCCCATCGGTGAATTCGGCCGTCTTACCGCTTCTACGGGTTATCAGTTTCAGGATATCCCTTCTCAGGAGACCACGGGCGCAAGTCTTGTGGATGGCGCCGTGGTGGTTAATCCCACCATCACCCAGCGCACAGAGTGGGAGCGGCGGCGCATTCCTTTTGAAGTGCAGGGAGATTTTTACCTCGGCTCCAGCAATGTACTCACTACAGGCCTGAGCTGGGCCAGGGAAGAAGAAGAAAGACCCCGGTTCAGCGGAACCACGGGGGAGCGGATTTATCGGTATGACCTGACCACCGACATGCTGGGGGTTTATCTCCAGGATCAGGCCTTTTTCATGGATGATCGACTCAGCGTGCTGGCCGGCATCCGTTATGACGAATGGAAATACAAGGATATCTACGACACGGGTTCCTCCAACAAGACGCCGGATGACGTAAAAAAGGATCAGATCACCTATCGCGCGGGGGTCAAATTCAAGGTCAACGATGTGGTAAGTCTGCGCAGCTCCGGTGGGACCGCGTTCTGGCCCGGCAATCCCATCTGGTTTTTTCAGAACCTGAATACCGGCCCCACCTGGCGGGAAGCCAACCCCAACCTTGATCCGGAAAAAACCTGGATGGCGGATCTGGGCACGGATCTGACCTTTGCGGAAACAGGCACCCTTATCCGGGCCACGGGTTATTACGGCGTGATTGAGGATATCGCCGCCTATACCTATGAGGAACATCCCACCGAACCGAACACCACCCTGATTCGAACCCGGAACATAGGCGAGGCGGAAATCTACGGACTCGAATTTTATCTCAGCCAGCCGGTCACGAAGCGTCTTTCTTTTACCGGGTCCCTGACGCTGAATCATTCCCGGATCACCAAGGACGAGGTCAATCCCGCCAACGAGGGGAATCAACTCCGAAATTCGCCGGATTACTGGGGCAGCCTGGGACTACGGTATATTCATCCGGAACTGGTCAACGGCGAGATCCTGTTCCGTTTCTCCGACGACCGTTTCTATGACGACAACAACGAGCGCCTGCCGTATTTCGAGATGGATGCGTATGAAACGGTGGATGTTAAAATCTGGAGGGATTGGAAGCTGTCACGGCAATGGCTGCTGCACACCGGAATATCGGTGGTCAATGTCTTTGACCAAATTTATCCCACCGAGATCGTTTACGTGAATCCGGGTCGCTATGTGGAAGGCACGGCAGGTATAAGGTTTCTATTTTGAAGCAATGCGGTGAAAAAAAACATCACCGGAAGGGGCGGCTTGCTCTTCCGGTCATATTTCTGGTCCTGGCCCTTATGGTTATGGCTTTCCATGGCAACGCGCATGGCGCGCCGGACCGGAACAAGACACTGGTGATCGGGGTCGGCCGGGATTTTTACGACGGCCCCGACAGCCGGGCTTATCTGCATGGCTCCACCCATACGTGGGAGGCCCTGACTTATCTGGGAGACGGCCTGGCGGCGGAACCCTGGCTGGCGGAATCCTGGCGCAGCGAGGACAACGGACGCGTCTGGATTTTTACGCTCAGGGACGGGGTGAAATTCCATGACGGCAGCGACCTGACCGCGGACCTGGCCAAAGCGTCCATTGAACGCATCGCCTCCCGGCCCAAATATGACGCAGCCGGGATGTATCGGGACCTTGTCCGCATAGAAACCCGGGGCCGCCTGGAACTGATATTTTACCTGAGGGACCCGTCCCCGGCGTTTCCCAATATCATCGCGTATTATTCCAGCCCCATTATTCATCCCAAGGTGTTCGGCGAAAACGGCCGACTCACCGGTCTAACGGCCACCGGCCCGTTTCGCGTCCATGAAATCAAAGTTGGAGAGCGTATCATCATTGATGCCTTCCCCGATTACTGGGGGAAAAAACCGGGCTATGCGCGCGTGGTCTTTCGCACCATTCTCGATGCCCGGTCCAGAGTCGTCTCATTGCTTGCCGGTGAGATCGATGCCATAGCCGATGTGGGGGGAATCCTGCCCCAGCAGGCCGGCGAGATTCGAAAAGCATCCGGCATGGCCTTAAAACAGGTGGAAGTGGCCACAACGCATTATCTCCTGATTAATTGCCGGAAACCGCCCTTTGATGATCAAAACGCCCGTCAATGGCTGGCCGGGATTCTTGATCGCGAAGAGCTGACGGCGGCCCTTGTTCCCGGCGCGGGAAAGCCGGCCACCGGACCATATACCCCTCTGGCAGCCAACTGGACCTTTGAACCTCCGCCGAGCCCGTCAGAATCCTTTCCATTGCCGCGTCCCGATTTTTCAGGGGCGGCCATTGAGTTTCTGCTGCACTCGGGGACGCTTGACCGCTGGCCGTACCGGGATCTTTCCCAGATCACCCAGGCCCTGCTGGTTGCTTCGGGAGTAAACGCCACAATCGTCATAAGGGAATCGGGCGCTTATTATGATGATTTGAGAGAAGGGCGGTTTCATCTGGCCTTGCAGCCCAATACCCTGATGACGGGCGATCCTGATTTTTTTTATTCCTATTATGTCCATTCCGAAGGTTTTCAGCAGAACGGCTGCCAGACATCGGAAATGGATGAACTGATCGTCGCGGGCCGTCATGCCATGGACGGTGATCATCGGCGGGAAATCTATCGTCGTCTGACCCGGTGGATGGCCGAAACCCTTCCCCTCATCCCCCTATATCACGACATCAGTTTTTACGCCCATGGGCCTGGCGTTTCCGTTTTTTCAATGGATCATTATTTTCGGCCGCTTCTTCTGGAAGCTCGGCCCGGAAATCAGAAATGAGCGCTCCGGCCGCCGCGGGTTCCAATTTCCCGTCGCTGACGCACTGTGCTGATTACTGGCGTCAAAAGCGCCGGGAATCGCATTTGAAACAGACCCAGATCCTTGCTCCGGAAAAATGGCGGCTGTTTTATGACCGGGTTTCCGATCTGTGGGACCGGATCACGGGGACATCGCCGGAGACCGGTGAAGCTATCGCCCACTTTATGGCGGATCAGTACCTTTGCATGCCGGGGGATTCGGTCTTAGACGTCGGATGCGGTCCGGGGGCATTGTCATTTGCCCTGGCGGAAAGAAAATTAACGGTGACCGCCATTGACAATTCGGCCGGCATGATCCAACGCCTTGTCGATAAAATCAGACTGGAAAATATTACCGGAATCCGCGTCCGCCGGACGGACTGGCGGGAGTTTCCTTCAAAACCGTCTCATGATCTGGCCATTGCCTGTTTTTTCCCGGACGCGTTCAGTCCCGACGGATTGCACCGCATGGAATCATTTGCCGCGAAAAGATGTCTGATGGTGTTTGGGGATGGAAAAGATATTTTTCCTTTGCGGCAGCGGATCTGGGAAAAGGTGATGGATATCTCCCTGCCCGCGGGCAGCGAGAATCTGATGTGCGCGGTAAACTACCTCACGGCGGCTGGCCGTTGCCCCAAAACGGCGGCATTGTCCATACCCGTTCATATGGATGTGGACGTTGCATCGGCGGAGATGTTTTATCGCGAATATTTCGCCATTTTCGGCAGAAGCGGTCCCCATCTTAATGCCGCTGTCGCCGATGTGCTGGCCGACTATGCGGATCAGGGCCGGATACGGATGCAAGGGATCAGCAAACCGACGATTCTCTGGTGGGAACCGCGTGCGGACCGCCCCATCCCCTGCGAGGCCGAATCATGATGGTTTTTCGAGGAATCGCATGGCGCCTGCTCTACCTTTTCATTGTATTGTCCGGCATCAGCCTGGGTGTTTTCGCGCTGTTTGCCCTGGCTCCCGGCGATCCGGCTGAAATTATTCTCCGGGAACGCAGCGAAGCCCCGGACAGGGACCAGATCGCACTGCTGCGTCGGGAAATGGGGCTGGATGATCCCTGGGTCGTTCAATACAGTCGTTGGATGAAAAGAGTCTGCACGGGCCAATGGGGAGAGAGCTGGCGGAGCGGTCGTCCGGTCTGGACGGAAATTGCGGCCCGGGGCCCGGCTACGATTGAGCTGGCCCTGGCTTCCTTTTTTCTGGTGGTGACCGGATCACTGTTTTGCGGGATTATCGCGGCCTTCCGGCAAAACCGGATTCCGGATCGCCTGATTCAGGCGGCAACCGTCGTGGCATCGGCTATGCCGTCCTATTGGCTGGGGCTGATGCTGATTTACTTTTTTTCATTGAAAATGAATCTGTTGCCGGTCACCGGCCGGGGCAGCTGGCCGCACTTGGTCCTGCCGGCGTTTACCCTTGCCCTTTCCGTGGCGGTGCTCCAGGGGCGCGTGTTGCGGGCCGCGCTGATTCAGATTATGGTAATGGATTATATCCGGTTTGCGGTATCCAAGGGGCTGAGCCCCTGGAAAATTTTTGTCCGCCACATCCTCCGGAACGCCTTGGCGCCCATGGCGACCCTGTGGGGCATCTCCCTCGGCCAGTTGCTGGGCGGCGCCGTGATCGTGGAATCCATTTTCGCCTGGCCCGGGCTCGGCCGGCTGACCGTGGAAGCCGTCATGGGCCGGGATATCCCTTTGGTGCAGGCTATTGTCTTGCTGATGGCCATGATTTTCGTGACGGTGAATCAAATCGTCGATGGGTTGCACCGGCAACTGGACCCGAAAGTAGGCGCCGCCGGATGAACCGAAAGACGGTTAACGGAAAACAGCGACAACGGCTGGCCGGCGGCATTTTGCTGCTGGCGATGGTTTTCGCGGCGGTTTTCGCCCCCTGGCTGGCGCCGGCGGATCCCCTGAAGCCGGATCTTGCCATGTGCCTGGCGCCGCCGTCCGGCTGCCATCTTCTGGGAACGGACCAGCTTGGCCGGTGCGTTTTTTCCCGGGTCATGCACGGAACACGCACGTCATTGGGCGGTGCGTTGACGGCATCGCTTCTGGCTCTTCTAATGGGCGCCGGCATGGGCATCACGGCGGCGCTAGGTCCTAAATGGCTCAAACTGCCGGTTACCGCATTGATCGATATGGCCCTGGCCCTGCCGGGACTGATTCTGGCGTTGGTGATCGCCGGTCTGCTGGGGGCTTCCATGCAAAGTCTTGTTATAGGGCTGGCTTTGGCGGGCTGGCCGTGGTGGGCGAGATTTGTGCGGTCTCTGACCCTGTCGGCATGGGAAAAGGAGTTTGTTCTGGCCGGGCGGGTCGGCGGCGTCAGGTGGGGCAGGCTGCTGCTCCGCTATATTCTTCCCCAGATGCAGGCTCCCATGCTGGCAGCGGCCACATTGAAAACCGGGTGGATCATTCTGGCGTTTTCGGGACTGAGTTATCTCGGGCTGGGGCCGCCGCCGCCTTCCCCGGAATGGGGGAGCATGCTTCAGGAAGCCGGCATTTATATGACCCGTGCCCCATGGATGATGCTGGCGCCAGGAGCGGCCATCACCGTTGCGGTGCTGGCGTTGAATCTGCTGGGAGAAGGGCTGGAGGGGAGCGGATCGCCATGACCCGGATGGAAAACCAGCGTCTTTTAATGGTTAAAGACCTGTGCATCGCCAAAACGGATGCCGCCGGTACGATTATTGTCCAGGGCGTCCATTTCACCCTGGACCCGGGCGAGGTGCTGGGGATTGCGGGAGAAAGCGGTTCGGGTAAAACCATGACGGTTTCCGCCGTTTCAGGTCTGTTGCCGGATTCCGTGACGGTTGCGCGCGGCCATATCATTTTTTGCGGTCGGCCCATTGATCCGATGAATCGCAAAAATCCCGGTTTTACAAGGGGCCGGGATCTGCTGATGCTGCTTCAAAGTCCGTTGACCGCTTTAAATCCATCCCTTTCCGTGGGAAAACAGATTGCCGAAGCCTTAACCGTCGCCAAAGGCATATCCATGCGCGAGGCCCGTTTTCATGCCGGAAGCCTCATGGAGATGGTCGGTCTTCCCACATCCCGGTTCGGTTGCCATCCCTTCCAGCTCAGCGGCGGCCAGCGTCAGCGGGCTGTGCTCGCCATGGCGTTCGGCCTGAAACCGCGAGTGCTGATCGCTGATGAACCCACCGCGGGCCAAGACGACGAAAACCGGGATCAGATTCTGGGTCTTCTGGGCAGGCTTTGCAGGGATACCGGCGCGGCGGCCATCCTGGTTTCCCATGACTTGCGGGTGCTTTCCCGCGCGGCCGGTAAACTGGTGGTCATTTATCGCGGCCGGCAGGTGGAAACCGGACCGTCGGCGGATATTATCGGCAATCCC
Organism: Desulfobacteraceae bacterium; assembly: GCA_003597945.1. Taxonomy (GTDB): domain Bacteria; phylum Desulfobacterota; class Desulfobacteria; order Desulfobacterales; family Desulfosalsimonadaceae; genus SURF-33. The sequence goes on from QZJS01000097.1 coordinate 6,671, forward strand.
GTTCATCCCCATACCCGCGAACTGGTGGCGGCCATGCGTTACCTTGAAAAAGCATCGAGTCATTCAACATGAGCGACGTGCTTCTGGTCATAGAAAACGTGTCCAAATTTTATCCCATTTCCGGACAAACCCCCCGCCGGGTCGTCGGCAGTATATCCTTTGATATGCGGCCGGGGGAAGCCCTTGGCCTGGTGGGTCCCAGCGGCGCCGGAAAGAGCACCATCGCCAAAATGATACTGGGACTTGAACGGCCGGATGAGGGAACAATTTTTTTTATGGGAAAAGATATCTGCCGACTGTCCGGAAAGGCGAGGCGAGAACATTTCCGTCGCGTGCAGATGGTCTGGCAGGACCCCACGGTTTATCTCAATCCCTATCAACCGGTGTTGACGTCTATTGTCGAGCCGCTGGCGGCTTTTGGTTTATGTCCGGCGGACCGGCGACAGGAAAGGGGCTTGGAGTTAATGGAAATGCTCGGTTTGCCGGCATCCCTTGGCCGCTATAAACCCTCCCAATTGAGCGGCGGCCAGTGCCAGCGGGTGGCCATCGCCCGGGCACTGGCCGTCTCGCCCCGGCTGTTGATCTGCGACGAGGCCTTGGTAAACCTTGATCTTCCCCAGCAGGTGGCCATCATCCTGCTTCTAAAAAAGCTTCAGAATGAGATGGAGCTTGGAATTCTTTTTATTTCCCACGATCGCGACACGGTGCGCGCCCTTTGCACAACAACGCTGCGGATGAATACCGATGGGACCCTCCATGATGAGGCCTGGCCAAATCATGAATCACGCCTTGCCGCCTGCCGCTGAAACTGGCTCAATCGTATATCGCCCTGTGGAAGGTGCGCGATCAATTCCAGTTTTCCGCCAAGGGCCTTCACGATACGTTTTAAGGTGCTGATCTGCATGTCGTCCTGATTCTCCAGTTTTGAAAGACTCGGCTGCCTGATGTTTAAGGCCGTGGCCAGTTCTTCTTGCGTGAAACCCGCATGTTTACGGATTTCAGCTAAAAACAATTCCGCTAATATTGCTTTGGCTTTCGTCTCGGCCCGAGCCAGCCGTTCCGGCGGCATTCGCGCTTCAAGTTCTTTAAAGTTGCGTGCCATTATATCTCTCCTGCGTCCCTGAGTTCCTGCAAATGATCATCCAGCAGTTTGTCGGCAATGGGAATCATTCGATCATAAAATCGATAGTCTCCTGTTTTGTCTCCTCCGATGAGCAAAATATAGCCGATGAGTTATATTTATCAATCCGTTTTTAAAAATTTAAACAGAAAATGATCGATATTGCGGACATGGCAACAAATCGATTTATATTAAACATGAAATGTGCTATTTTAAAAGCTACAATTATCTAATCAATTTATTTTTTTGGAGATAACTGAACATGGATTGGCGGAAACATATTCATTCCGATTTTAACATTATGATGGGAAAGCCGGTTATTATCGGTACACGCATCCCGGTTGACCTTATTCTCGAAAAACTTTCAGCCGGTGAGACGATTGACCAGATTCTCGAAGCGCATCCTCGCCTTAACCATGAAGCCGTTCTTGCCGCAATAGCGTTTGCTGCTGAAACCCTGCGGACGGACGTAATTTATCCGGTTTTGAAAACAGCATGATTTTTGTCTTCCCATCATAATTCTTTTTTCCCCTTCATTCACGTATATTTTCCTCTGCTCACGGAGGCCCAATTCAAAGTAGAATCTGGTTGTCCGGGTCCCGGGTTTCGCCGGCGGAGATTACCCGGATGGCGGGTTTTCCCCGGACCGGGCATTTGGTTTCGCAGATGCCGCACCCCACGCATTGTTTCAGGTTGATATAAGGGAGTTTGACGGGGACCATCTCTTTTTCAGGGTTGATCACGAAATCGTCTTTAAGATGGATGGCCTTGGGCGAGGTGGGGCAGACCTCTTCGCACATGATGCATGACCCGTTGCCGGACCAGGGGATGCAGCGGCCCCGGTCGATGTAGGCTGAGCCGATGCGGATGGGAGTTTTGGTTTTGACTTCGGATGTAATATCGGCAATGGCGCCGGTGGGGCAGACGCTGCCGCACAGGGTGCAGGTATATTCGCAATAGCCTAAGGTCATGATCAGGTTCGGGGTCCAGAATCCGGCCATGCCTGCTTCGGCAAACGCCGGGTGGATGGCGTTGGTGGGGCAGACCTTCATGCATAGACCGCAGCGCTGACATCGGTCCAGAAAGTCGTTTTCCGGCAGGGAACCCGGCGGCCGGATCAATTGCGGCGACGGGGACCGGTGGGTAATGCCGTCGAGTTTTCCCAGAAACGGGATCGAGAGCCCCGCCATCAGGCCGGTGAGCACCACCCGGCGGCCGGAATCAAACCGGGCCGGGCCGCGCATGGGCAGGGGCCGGTTGAGCTTAAAGGTCAGTGCGTCTTCCGGACACAATTCCTGGCAGTTCAGGCACAGCAGGCATTCCGGGCTTTGCCACGGCGTGCCAGGCTCGCAGGACGCGGCTCCCTGACAGTTGCGGGTGCAGATGCCGCAATGAGTGCATTTTTCGTCGACTTTTTTCAGCCGGAGCAGGCTGTATTTGGAGCAGATTCCGAGAAGCGCGCCAAGGGGGCAGAGAACCCGGCACCAGAACCGGGGACGGATCCGGTTTAAAAATAAAATCAGCAGAAAGAGAATCCCGATAAACCAGCCGGTCTGAAAGGCGATGGTTTCATACCCGAACAGGGGGGCCACCAGGACTTCGGAACTGTAGCCCAGAAGGTTTATAATTTTGATATCGCTTCGGGCCAAAATTTCGAAAAAGCCGTTGAGCGCGTTGCCCAGGGCCGGAAACACGGCCAGGGCAAGGCTCCGGAACAAAAGGGATAGGGGATCCAGCAGACCGCTGAGGTTAAGGCCGAAAAAGGCGGCAACGCAGATGACCGTAAGGAAAAAATATTTGATCATCCGGTCGGGTTTTTGCCGGTTTGCCGCGGCCAGGGCCGATCCTTTCAGGGCCGGTTTTATGGATGAGGCCATATGATGCAGGGTGCCCAGGGGGCAGATAAACCCGCAGAAAAACCGGCCCAGCACCAGCGTCAGGGCCAGCAAACCGATTGCCCAGGCAAACCCCGTCACCCATTGATGCGTTGCCAGGACCGTGGTGATCCAGGCCAGGGGATTGATCTGCCAGAAAAACGTCACCGGCTGCTCCAGCCGCACATCCGGCGCATCAGTAAACGTCAGCGAATAGTCTAAATAAATATCCTGGGGCAGCCGGGTGACAAAGAGCAGATAGATAAACAGGCAGAGAAAAAACACCTGTGAAATCCGGCGAAGCCAGATCAGCTTTCCGACTTTCACACCGTCACCTGCACCTGCCGCACGGCGTTAAGATCGATATGGCCCAGACCCTGCTGATGGGCCAGACGGATATGGCCGATGTCTTCCGGTTTTTTGTTAAACAGCAGGGCGGCCCGCGCATCAATGGCCACCGGATCATTGGAGAGAATCAGGCGGTTTAAGACGCGTACGTCTTCCTCTCGACCGCCCGAGGGTCCGTTGGCCGCCAGAACGCGGACGGCGTCGATCAATGTCAGGGTAGGCCGGAAAAACTGCGCCAGATCCACGATGCTCTGGTGAATATCCTGATGCAGGGCGTTGCGCCGGCCCCCCACCGCGCCGATCCAGTTTTTCATGCCCAGAGTCAGCCCGCTGAGTCCATGGACTTTGGCAATGGGCAGGTTGATGACTTTGTCGGCTTCAACAATGGGCGTAAGCACGGGCCATGCATCCAGGCGCTTTCCCTTGAGGTTTATATCCTTCATGAGGGACTGGCGGGGATGGACCAGATCCGCGCCGGTTTTTTTCGCGACATCCCCGGCGCCGGTAACCCCGAAGCAGCGTCTGGCGTCGTGGATGGTGTGATCAACAATGCGCACGGATTTCGCGCCGGCTTCCTGGCAGAGTTCAATCACGGCCATCATGACATCCGGGTTGGTGGTGACCGCCAGGTGCGGCGGTTGTGCCCATGAAATATTGGGCTTGATGACCACGATATCGCCTTTGGAAATAAATTTTTCCATGCCCCCGGCCTGGGCAAACATCCGGCGGGTCAGGTCCCGTATGGAAAAGCCGGGTGCTGATCCAAGTCCGTCGATCAGCCAGGCTCCGTTGGCTGCTTGTTTTGAAACGTTTTCCGCGATGGGGGCCGTTTCAGCGGCAAGAATATTTTTAGATGACGCAGACAATGAAAGTCCGCTTGCCGCCGCGATTCCCGCGGAAAGTTTTGCGATTTTTTTAATAGATTCTCTTCGGGTGATGGGGGTGTCGTTCATGGCAGCCTCCTATATGTGTAATCAGCAAATGCCTGTTCAGGTTCGTGCCTTTTTCACCTCTATCATGTATTGAAGGCGAAGATCCCAGTCTCTATGCGGCACGAAGGGTCTCCTTTATGATCCTATCTTTCATCGCTTTATTCAACGCGTCCGGTGTTGTCAGATCAACTTTTTTATCCAATATTTCCGATAATTTTTGTTGCAGTATAGCCATTTCAAAAAGACCGATACGAGTAGGGTTCGTGTGGAACGATTTCTTGACAAATATGACAGATAATAAGCGCAAGTGTCAAGAAAACCCGAAGATATGAAAAAATGGAAAAATTGAAACGTCCGGGAAAGGCGATATATTCTTGTATCGCCGGCCGCATGTTGTTAAATTATATCCATGCGGCCTTTTTTAACTGGCAAATTTGATGGAGCCGCAAAAATTATGATGATTTGGCATGAACATCGCAGGCATCAGCACAACATAAAATTGAGAGGTCGGATGACCACTGAAACAATTGCCTCTGGACGCATCGTATTTTGTGATTTTGACGGCACCATCACAGCCAGAGAGAGCCTGGAGCTGGTGTTTAAGACCTTTGCGCCGGGAAGGTGGGAGCCGGTCAGAGACAAGCTCATGGCCGGCCAACTGACCGTGCGGGAAGGGGTCCGGCAGATCATGGAAACCATTCCATCGGCCAGATATTCTGAAATATGCGAATTTGTCGCCGCCATCCCGATCCGTCGCGGACTGGAAGCGTTTCTGGATTTCCTCGACGAGCGAAATATCCCTTTTGTTGTGATATCCGGCGGGTTCCGCGGTATGGTGGAAGCCCGGCTGGGCACTTTAACGGAGAGGCTTCACCGGATTTTCGCCGCTGACCTGGATACGTCCGGTCCGCTGCTGAAGGTGGTCTCCGATTATGAAAGTGATGCGGAACTGGTGGCCAAGGCCGAGGTGATGGCGTTATTCCCACAAGTTCAGAAAATCGCCATCGGCGACGGCATTACGGATCTGAATATGGCCGCCCATGCCGATATGGTGTTCGCCCGGGATATGCTGGCCCGTTTTCTGGATCAGAGCGGCATCGCCTATCAGCCCTGGACGGATTTTTTCGATCTTCGGGACCGGCTTAACACTCTCATATCTTACCCATCTGCCAATATTTGAATAAGATGGAAATTTTTCCTTGTATCCCAATTACCAAATCCTGGTAAAAAAGATATGCAAAGATCTCGGTGTGGAGCCGATCAAATAGCCTCGAACAATGGTTTTCAGCCGACCTCCTCTTGCGTTTGTCTGATCATGGCGGTCTTCCTGGCGTTGATTGCCGCCCTGACCGGTTGCGCGGTGCACTACACGGCGGATCGGGATCTCCGGTCTCCTCAGCCGGTTCCGGATGCCGTGGCAGCAGAATTCGCCTACCCGAAAACCGATGTGATGTATTCGGAGACCCTCCTGGAAGACAAAGACGCCTACATTGTCCGGCGCATTGAGTTTGAATCCATGCACAATGTGATCCCGGTGCCGCATACCATCCGCATGGATTATTACGCGCTGAAAAACGTTGAAAACGCGCCGGTGATCCTGGTGCTGCCCATCCTCGGGGGAAAAAACGTCATTGCAAATATGTTTGCGCGCTATTTTGCGGAAAACGGATACGCGGCGGTGATTGTGCATCGTCAGCGGGAATACCGGGAGATCGCCGAAATCGAACAGGTCAATCCCACCCTTCAGCAGATGGTCATTGATCATATGCAGGCGCTGGACTGGATCGAGACCCGCAAGGAACTGGATGTTTCCCGCATCGGCGCGTTCGGGGTCAGCATGGGCGCCATCAAAGCGGCCATGCTGGCGCCACTGGATCCGCGAATCAAGGCGGCTGTTCTGGGACTGCCCGGAGGGGACATTGCTTATCTGCTGGCCTATTCCACGGAACGCGGCATCAGGCGAAACCACTCAAGCTACATCGAACAGACCGGCTTTACGGCCGAAGAGCTCTATAACCATCTGCGCGCTGAAATAACCTGTGATCCGATCAGCTTTGCACCCTATCTAAACCCGGCCGATGTGCTGATGTTTATCGCCTGGTTCGACACATCCGTGCCTTACAGCCGGGGAAAAGCCCTGTGGCGGGCGGCGGGCAGGCCGGAGGTGGTCTACCTGGTTTCGGGCCATTTGTCGGCTTATGTTTATCTGCCTTATGTCAGAGCCAAAGCCCTGTCTTTCTTCAATCGCCGCCTGGGCGCGGATGACGCCTTACCGTAAGGCCGCGCCGAAATCGAAGTAATACCATTTCTGATGGGCGGCCATGCCTTCCACATCCCTTCCGGTGGTGGCGGCGTTGGTCACCCATGCCTCAAGGGTGGCCGGCTTGAAAATAACATTTTGAACATTTCCCCGAAGGGCCACGGGTTTTGTGATTTCCATGAGGGTTTCGGGCGAGATGTTGCCGTGGTGCGAAATGATCTCCTCGTAAAGCACGTCGGCCTTGTGTCCGCCGTAGACCACATCTTCAACCGCCGGGAAAGAGACCGAGTTCCGCTCGTCCGTGAGCCGGGTATTGGCGGGATAGAATTCAACGCGATTCCGATCGGAAACAAACAGCAGGGCTTTCCGGTCGTGATCGTCGGCCTTGGCGTCGCTGATCACGTAAACATAGGAGCAGGTCCGCCGGGCCTCGGAAATGATCCGGATCACGTCATCGAGATTGTCCGCCTCGCGCATGAGCTTGCGGAACAGAAACACAAAGGGGATCCCTTCAAGGCTTTCGCCCGGCGGGTTGCCGTATCCCATCTCGCCGAAGGCCATGAAACGCTCGTTCATGCCCGAGACGCAGCCGATAAATCCAGCGTAGGAAAAGGTCACCGAGGCATTGCCGTAATCCGGCTGGTGGACCAGGATCACCGGGTATTCCTGCGCGCCGAGCTGCCGTATCCAGTCCAGGACCCGGAGCTGGTATAGTTCGCCGTCAACGGTGGCATTGCCGAATGCCGCGATATTGCTGCATGAAGTGCCTGTAAACCCCCTGGCGAACTGCTTTTTCGGCCCGTATTCCGAGACTTCGGGAATGGCGTGGAGCCAGTGGATCACCCGGAGCGGAATATCGGCCCCGTGGGCCAGGCCCCGCATTTCTTCCTGATCTTCCCTGGGAATATAAGGCGCCATCAGGTCGTAAACCTCGTCCATGATGTCTTCCGATGCAAATCGCTTGGCCAGACCGATGATATTATGTACATTTGCCCTGACATCATCCTTGATAAGTCGTCCGTGCTGAAAGCCCATTTCATAAGGAGTGCCGGAAAGATGAAGGACCTTGATATTATTGACCTCGGGATCATTGGATTCCACCAGACGCGCCTTGGAAAGGATCTGCTCCACCATCTCCTGGTTTTCAATGACAACGGAGCGTTGATACAGGGGAAGGCTATTTCTGGGAACCCAGGAGCAGCCCGTTACAAAAGATATAATAACAACAAGGGAAAAAAGCCCGATGATCCTTTGATGAATTTTCATTTTTAAACTCCTTTGACGGCTTTGTAATAAGCGGGGTTACGGGACCTCGTGGCTTTCTTGAAGCAGCAATCTTCTGCCAGGTTCGCTGGAAGATGTTTCCCCCGCATCGCGGCCGTTCTTTTAATCAATATAGCACATGGAGTGATAATGTAAACCCTGCCGGAAAAGCCTGTAATGAAGACACGATAGATAGAATGATTTTTTTGAAACGTTTATGTCAATTATTTTTGAGGCCGGAATGAAATACGTCCGCGACCACTCCGGCAAGACGAAGCGTATGGGCTTTTATTTCCGGGGCCGTGCGGCCCGGATAACCGGCATAACTGATCATGATTCCGTTTAAGGCTGAAAAAAGGGCGTGGGAAATGTGACGGGCCGGTTCGGATATGCCGGAGGCTTTCACAATATCGTCAATACGGTCCATCAGACTCCGCATGACCCGGTTGAGTCGGTCGGTGGCCGCGGGCGGGAGTTCCCCACCCAGCATGAAGTGTCCCATCATCTGGTAAAATGTCATGTTGTCATTAAGAAACGTTACATAGAGATCACACAAGCGGGGAAGGGAGGGTGGGGCTGTCTGATATTCCTGGCGGATCAGATGAGTGATCTGTTCGGCATTGGTTAAAAAAACATCAAGAAAAAGTTCCGTGATATTGTCGTAATAGTTATAGATCGTACCGATGCTTACGCCGGCGGATTTCGCGATTTCTCGGACCGTAACGCTTTTAAAATCTTTTTCGGCAAAAAGGTCCCGGGCGGCGTCGAGTATCAGACGCCGCCGGGCATCCCGTTCATTATGTTTAAGGTCGTTCCATGCGTTTTCCGGCAAAATTTACTCCTTTCCGGAGGGTCGAAGCTATTTTCCGCCGATTTTACCGTCAAAGACATCCTGCATGTCCTCATCCGTGAAACATCGTTCCGTCTCATCAGGGTTTGCGGCATCGTCTTCCATGCAGCGGCGGTCATACGCCGGGTTAAGAACCTCGTTGTAGTATTCATGCTGGATCATCAGGTTCATGATTTCGGTGGTGCCGGTCCAGATCATGCCCAGCCGCGTGTCCCGAAGTGCCCGCTCAATGGGGTAGACGTCCGTGTACCCGATGCCGCCCATGATCTGCATGGCGTTGTTGACCACGTCCCATGCCGCTTCCGTGGCAAATCTTTTGGCCTCGCTGACGATCCGGCGGACGTTTGGATAATTTTCGTCGATGGCCCTGGCCGCCATGTAGCAGATGGCCCTGGCCGCGTCCAATTGGGTGATGGCGTCGGCCACCTTGAAGCTGACGGCCTGGTGTCTGCGGATCTCCTTACCGAAGGTCCGGCGTTTGTCGGAATAGCGCACCGCAAGATCCAGTGCGCCCCAGGTGCCCAGACACCCGGCGGCCGAGGTGAGCCGTTCCGGAATCATCATCTGGTGAAAGCATAGCGCCCCGCCGTGAAGTTCGCCCACTATGTTTTCCTTGGGCACTTTGACGTCCCGGAATACGAGCCGGCCCGTGCCGCCGCCCCGGCATCCCATCAGGCCGTAGAGATATTCGGTTTCCACGCCCGGCCCGCGTTCCACGATCAGCAGGCTCAAGCGCTGGTATTTGTGGGCGTTTTCATCGAAATTGGTGCGGCAGTAAACCAGGAAAAAATCCGCGCCCTCGGCTCCCACCACGAAACGCTTCATGCCGTTTAAGATGAAGTGATCACCTTGCAGTTCGGCCCGGGTCATGGCCCCGAAAAAATCCGATCCACCCCGGGGCTCGGTCAGGGCTTCGGCGGCCACAAGCTTTCCCTCGATATAGGGCTTTAAATATTTCTGCTTCTGGTCCTCGGTGCCGAACATGTTTAAGGCTTCGCCCACGATGGAGGGCATGACAAAAGCGCACCCCAGGGCCATGCCGAGACAGCCGATCTCTTCGGTGGCCGCCACATCCGCCACCCAGGACATGCTCCGTCCGCCGTATTTTTTCGGGAACCGGATGCCGCGCAGACCGCGGGCCGCCAGTTTTTCGATAAATTCCCGCGGGTAGACGATTTCGTCCTTGTCCATTTTTTGCAGAAAATCACTGGTGATTTCTTCCCGTACAAACGTCCTGACTTCTTGTTTCAGCGCGCGTTCTTCTGGGGTCAGCAGAAAATCATACATGGCATACCTCCGGTTGTTGTCTATTTTTATGGTAATGTGCGGTGGACCCGGCGTACGGATGCTCCCGGGTCTGATCCGGCGGCGCTGATGATCTGAGCCCGGTTCCGGATTATTTTGATCTTTGATCAAAATATTGAACGTTGTTCAAATTGTCAATAACAAATGCTGCTGCACTGGTAAAAAGTCGATTTTGAGCGAGATTGTGGATTTCGGGAGACAAAGCGATTTTTTGGGGTGCGTTAAGAGTGGTAAACTGCGGATCAGTAGATATCAGTTGACAGCATCGTGATTATGAATTGTTATATGTTGCCATGTATATACATATAGCCGTGATTTTTTTTGCTTTCAGGGGGATATAAATGAACGATACGGACGCGGATTTCTGGAACCGTCATTCCGATCATTATCTTGAGATGGCCTTTCGCACGGACCGCATGGAAGTTGTTGAAAAACCGGATGGATACGGCAGAAACACGGGAGATTGCGGCGATACCGTGGAAATCTTTCTGACCGTTGAAAATGACCGCATCCGCTGGGTATCATTTCTCATTGACGGCTGCATCAACACCCGGGCCGCCGCCAATACCGTCGCCATGATGGCCGAAGGCAAACCCGTCGAAAAGGCATGGAAGATCACACCCGACGACGTGGCGAATTACCTGGAAACTCTGCCGGCCGATTCCTATCACTGTGCCGAACTGGCCGTGGGCGCCTTATATCGCGCCCTGACGGATTATCGCCAGAAGCAGCGCAATCCCTGGCAGAAAAGTTATCCCCTGCGCTGAGGCGGCCTGTCTGCTTCCAGCGATCGCATTACCGAGCGCACCATGTTTTCCATGCTGACATTGCCGAAGCAGATCCATTTGACCATCTTTGCCTCCTTTAGCCGCAAGGCTTTCATCACCTCCGGGGCGGTCATGCCTTTTGCGGCCTGTTCCGCCACGCTCCCGTAGATATCCTCCAGGTACTGCAATTTCCGGGTGATATAATCCTTCCCTTTTTTTTGCTGCGGATGATGCCCGCAAAACAGGGCCTTAAAATCGAGGGTCAGCACTTTTTTCAAAGACCGGATCTGGTCCTCGATGCGTTCGTCGGCCCGGAAAAATTTAATCTGATGGGAAAGGTAAAGATCACCGGAAAAAAGCCACCCCCGTTCCGGGACCAAATAGACCGTATGATCTTTGGAATGGCCCGGCGTATGCACCGGCTCGAAGCTTATGCCGTTGCCTTCCAACCGGTCCGGCAGGAAATCGATAGCCACCGGATCAGCAGCCCCCCACATCAGGTGTTGATAGGGAAATATCCGATAAGAGCTGACCAATTTTGATGCGGTTTCCATTGACCCGTAAACGGGGATGCTGAAACGGGATTTGATGGCCGCGGCATTGCCGCTGTGGTCTTCGTGATAATGCGTCAGCAGAACGGCCTGTATGTTATCTCGCTCCTGTTCCACCATTTCCAGAACCGCGCCCCGCATATGAGCCAGACCCGTATCGATTAACATTGGCCCCGCCCGGTAACAGATGGTGGTCATCAGGGGCCGCCCCACCGGGGACCAGCCCAGTTCCCAACCCTGGACTTCTCCAAAATCATGTCGTTTAAGAATACGCATTTTTTTATCGCTTTATCGCTATGCCCTATGGAATATGAGTTCCAGAAAGGATGTTTATATCAAACAACCGGCGCCCGATCAAACAAATACCCCTGCGCGCGGCAGATGCATTATCCATTTCGTATTTGCTGAATTTATGAGGGTTTTTATACTTGAACCGGATCGGATTCGGATATACAATTGTTTTTCGTTTGGAGGCCAGAATATGGAATCTGTTCGGTCCGGAATAAAAAAATGAAATCCGTGCTCGCCATCGATTTAGGCGGCGGCAGTGTCAAGGCGGCCGTGGTATCGGATGCCGGCCGGATCGCTGCGGTTTCCGCCGAGCCCGTCACCACTCATCTCCTGCCTGACGGCGGGGCCGAACAAGACCCGAACCACTGGTGGGACGCGGCCATGCGCACGGCAAAGCAGGCGATCCTGGATTCAGGGGAGAACCCCGAAAATATTGTGGCCATTGCCTGCGCATCCCAGTGGTCCGTGGTGGTTCCGGTTGATGAGCACATAAATCCCCTCATGAACGCGGTGTACTGGCTCGATACCCGGGGGGCGCGCTACAACCGCGAGATTTCCGGCGGGTTTCCCGAAATTCAGGGTTACAACATATTCAAAGCCCTGAAATGGATTCGTCTGGCCGGGCTGGCACCAACCCATTCCGGCGTTGATTCTTTGGGCCATGTGCTGTTTATCAAGCACGAGCGGCCGGAGATTTATGCCCGGACCCGGGCTTTTCTGGAGCCCATGGATTTTTTGACGACAAAGCTCACTGGCAGGATCACGGCCACCCAGAAAACCATGGCGCCGTTCATGGTGGTGGAAAACCGGAAATGGGGAACGCGCGCATACAGCAACACGCTTCTCAAACTGGCCGGACTGGATCAACGCCGTTTCCCGGCGCTTCTTGAAAACGACGGGATCGTTGGCACACTCCTGCCCGCCGCGGCCGATGAACTCGGGCTCCTGCCGTCCACACCGGTGATTTGCGGGATTGCCGACTCCAACGCGTCCGTCATCGGTTCCGGGGCGGTGGGCGATTTTGATCCCATCATCTACATGGGAACATCCATGTATCTGACCTGCCACGTGCCGTTTCAGAAAACCGATCCCCGATGCATGATGACGACCCTGCCCAGCCCGTTTAAAAATCGGTATTACCTTCTGGGTGAACAGGGGGCCGGTGGCAAATGCGTGATCTATTTCTTAAACAACATCGTCTATGGCAAAGACGCCCTCAGCGGGCCGGAATGCGCCGAATGCCCGGATGACGTCTTTATCCGTTTCAATGCCGCGGCCGAAGACGCGCCCGCCGGCAGCAATGGCGTGGTTTTTCTTCCCTGGCTCAACGGCTCCCTGGTGCCGTGCGAGGATTCTCGGATGCGCGGCGGATTTGTGAACCTGTCTTTTAACACCACGCGCCATGACCTGGCCCGGGCCGTCATGGAAGGGCTGGCGTTTAACAACCGCTGGACCCGGGAGGCGGCCGAAGACTTTCTGGGCCGTTCCCTGGCATGTTTTCGGTTTTCCGGAGGCGGGGCATTGTCTGATCTCTGGGCACAGATTATAGCCGATGTGCTCAATGTCGATATCCACCAGGTGGAAGATCCGCTCCATACCACTGTTCGCGGAGCCGCCATGTTGGCGTTTATGACGTTGGGATACCGAAAAATAGAAGAACTGAAGGATCTGGCGAAAATCCGGCGGGTGTTTACGCCCCGGCCCGAACATCGGAAGCGGTATGACCGGATGTATATTCAGTATCGGCAACTGTTTAAAAAGAATCGCAAAATTTTTAGAGAATTGAACGCGTGACGGGCGCGCAACCCATCGATCCGCTCGCTCAGTGCGATTATTGCCGGACGCGTCGGTTGATTCGCTGAATTTCTCGAACTCGGGCTTCGCCCTCAGACAGTGAGAAATTCTTAACGCGAATCAACCGCCGCGTCTTTTTCGGCAACAATCGCAAATCCGCTCCCGGACCGATGGGTTGCGCGCCCTCGACCGGCTGATTGTCCGATCGTGATTATGTGGTAGAAATAATTGATGATGCGTTCGTAAAAAGTCGATTTTGAGCGAGATCGTGGATTTCGGGGGAAAAGCGATTTTTGCGGATGCATCAAGAATGGCAAATTGTTTGAGGAGCTTGCGACGAGTTTTTGCCATTCAGCATCCGGAAAAATCGCGCCCCGAAAGACTCTCGAAGCGAAAAATCCGACTTTTTACGAACGCATCAAGACTTGATGTGACCGCCAATTGAAAAAGGATATTTATAATGACGGAAGAAAAGGCCCAGCAGACTAATATCGATCCTTTGAAGCCCTATAAAGGGCGATTTGCCACCCGTGACCGGCTGCCGGAACAGGGCCGGTCCATGGATGAAATCGTTGCGGAATTGGCTTTGATGGCCGAAGAGGAAGACGCCAAATGGAAAACCGGCAAGGTGTCCGGAACCTTCTACCATGCCGGCGACCGGCACCGGGAGTTTCTCAACAGAGCGTTTTCATTTTTTTCCCATATCAATACCATTCAGTTTGATCTCTGCCCCAGCATGGCCCGGTTTGAAAGCGAGATCATCGCCATGACCGCGAAAATGCTCAATGGCGAGGCGGCCAGGGCAAATGGTCCCAGTGACACGGTCTGCGGAACCGTGACCTCGGGCGGCAGCGAAAGTATCGCCATGGCCATGAAGGTCTACCGGGATCACGCCCGGGCTGAAAAAGGGATCACCCGGCCCGAGGTTATCATGCCTCGCACGGCCCATCCGGCGTTCAACAAGGCCGGCGAATATTTCAGGATCACCATCGTCCCGGTGCCCGTTGGGCCGCCGGATTACCGGGTGGACCCGGCCGCGGTGGCCTCTATGATCACCGAAAACACCGTGGCCATCGTGGGCTCCGCCGGAAACTACCCCTACGGTCTCATTGATCCCATCGACGCGCTTTCGGATATCGCCCGGGAACGCGGTATCGGCCTGCATGTGGACGGCTGTCTCGGCGGGTTCATCCTGCCCTGGGTGGAAAAGCTGGGCTATTCGGTGCCGCCCTTTGATTTCCGGCTGCCTGGCGTGACCTCCATTTCCGCCGACACCCACAAGTTCGGCTTTACCCTCAAGGGAACCTCCGTGGTGCTCTATCGCAACCCCGGCCTCACCGGAGACGCGGTGGACAGGCTGCGCGAACAGATGATCGATGCCATACCGATGCGCCGCATGGGCAGGCCC
>QZJS01000119.1 GCA_003597945.1 Desulfobacteraceae bacterium
AAAAATACCAAGAGTATCTGCGGGCAGCCGGGCCCATTGCCGCCAGCCGTCCACCACGACATCTGACCCGCCTTTTCCGGACATGGTGGTCACGATGATGATATCCGGCGACAACACCAGGACCTGTTCAACGGTAAACCTGGGGTAGGACGGCTGGTCGCCGGCCAGGTTGCGGCCGCCGGCCCGGATGATCAGCTCATGGATAAACGTGTCATGACCGGCCGACACAATGGGCGATGCATTGATCTGAAAAAAAACCCCCGGCGGATCAATGATCCCCGCAATTCCCGCCGCCACGCGGTCCATGCGCCGGCGCATATCCGCGACGATCGCTTCGGCCTTTTCGGACGCGTCCAGCAGTCCGCCGATATCGATAATGGATGCCATGACGCTTTCAAGACATCTCGGGTTGACGGCATAGACCGGAATCCCCATCTCCGAAATGCGCATGACGATCTGTTTGGGATTACCATCCTGTACGGCGATACAGAGATCCGGCGCCAGGGAGATGATCTTTTCCATGTCCGGATGGATGTAAGAGCCGATTTTCGGTAGATTTTCGGCTTCGGCGGGAAAATCACTGAAGATGGTAATCCCTTTCAGGAGGTCCTGGCGCTCCAGGGCGAACACGATCTCCGTGATGCTCGGCGCCAGGGCAACCACCCGCCTGGGGTAAACCGGCACTTCCACCAATCGTCGTGCATGATCCATGACTGTTTTTTTGCTCTCCGCGACCGTTTTTGGATGAGCCGCCACAACCGATATGGCGAAAAATACGGCCATAAAAACCCACGCACAAAACACTTTTATCTTTTGTTTGGCTGACATGGATGAACACCAAGGTATATAATTACTATTTTTCTTATTTTCTAAATGGTTATCCTCTTGTTTCAATTATTTCAACCTGTGTCAAGGTCAAACTGGAGACAAACCGGAGGCACGACCTGTTCCCGGGGGCCACGACCTTTGGACAGGCATTTCAAATACAGCTCCCGACGTTTCCCTTGCAAAAAAAATGATAATGCCATAATCTCACTGTCAAAAGTTGCCGGATCGGATAGCATATTTTAAAATATCCAAGCGTCATATTGGGCTCTGCGATGAATATATGCGCCTATGTTTTATTTGGAATCGATGATCAATTGTATGCAATTGATGTCCATATGGTGAGGCAGATCATCCGGGCCGTTGAACTGACGCCCGTTCAAAACAGTCCCGAACTCTTGATGGGACTGCTCAATATGCGGGGGCGGATCATTCCGGTGTTTGATATCCGCAGACAGCTTGGCAGACCCCTTCGGCAACCCATGGTGACCGACAAGATGGTTATTGCCGATGCTGACGATTATACCATCGCATTTGCCGTTGATGATGTTGAAACCGTCGTCGAATGGGAATCCACCGAGATTGCCCCGTCAACCGGCATGTTCCCGGGCATGGAAGATGTCATCGTCGGAACGGTTGCCCGCAGCGGCCGGACCATTCTGGTTTATGCCACGGACCGCCTCTTTTCGCGCCGTGAGATTAACCAGGTCATCGATCACTTGAAACATAATAACATGCCGTCATGATGAATAAAATTCCGGAAAACATACTCCAGGATATCAGCCGGTGGATTCTTTCGCGGACCGGTCTCCATTATCCCCCGAAAAAATGGCACACGCTGGAAAAAGCCGCGCACACCACGGCCGCGGCCCTGGGAATTGATGTTCGCGCCTTTCTGGAAAGTCTTTTGCCCCCCTGTCCCGAGCCGCGGCTGCTCGACGCCCTGGTCACCCATCTCACCGTAGGCGAAACCTATTTTCTTCGGGACAAGCATATTTTTCAATTGCTAAAAGATCACATTATCCATGATCTGGTATCACGGCAGCTTGCAAACAATGGGAAAATCAATATATTAAGCGCCGGTTGCGCCAGCGGCGAAGAGCCCTACTCCATTGCGATTCTCATCGATCACACCTTTCCCGCGATCCGTAAGAAGGATATCAACATCATCGGAACGGATATCAACCCTTTATTTCTGGAAAAAGCCGAAAAAGGGATTTATTCCCAATGGTCTCTCAGGGAAACCCCGGAGCCGATCATGACGCGTTATTTCACGCCCGTTGGCGACGCCGCCTTTGCGCTCTCCGACCGCATCCGCGACAGGGTCCGTTTCTGCTGTTTAAACCTTATGGAAAAAGACTACCCCGCGCGGCTGGGGTTCCGGGAGCCGTTTCATATTATCTTTTGCCGCAATGTCCTGATGTATTTTGACGAACAAAACCGAAGAGACGTTATCACGAGGTTGATCGCGCTCACAGCCCAAAACGGATGGCTGATCACCGCGCCGGCGGAAACCGGTTTCGTGCATTCACCCGCGCTCACGCCCGTCCGCTTTGCCAATACCATGCTGCACCGGAAATACGCGCCGGCAAAAGATATCCAGCGGCAAGGCAACGATTGCACAAGGACATACCGGGCCACGGTCCCCCAACCCAACGCGCCATCATCCCGACCGGCCGCGCCGGAACCAGAAGCGGCTATGATTCCCCCCTCCGGCCGCCGTGATGAAAAATTAGACATCGCGGCTTACCAGGAAGCCATTGACCTTTATGAACAGGGAGACTACGCTTCGGCTATGTCCAAACTGGAAAGCCTGATGGGAAAAATCACCGCTGACAGCCCCACTTTCCTGATGGCGCCGGAAGTCATGAGCCTTCTGGCCAGATCCAACGCCAATCTCGGGCGCATCTCGGAGGCACGCCGCTGGTGCGAGCGAGCCATCGCGTCTGAAAAACTCAATCCGGAGATCCATTATCTCCAGGCAACGATCCTGCAGTCGGCCGGTGATATTCCGGCGGCCATTCAATCCCTCAAACAGGCGCTTTTTCTGGATCCGGATTTTATTATGGCCCACTTTATGCTCGGATTGCTGACCAGATCACCGGCAGGTGAAAAAAGCCTGCAAAACGCCCGGGCACTGCTTAAAAATCGCGACCCCGACGACATTTTACCCTTTTCCGAGGGCATGACCGCGGCCAGATTATCGGAAACGATTGCCGGCATGATCCATAAACAAAGGACATCCATGAGATGACCGGCCCGTATCCATATCAACCGGAAAACCCGACGGATATCCTCAAAGCCCGGGCACGAAAACTGGCCGCGGAAGAAACCCTGACGGATCAGACCGACCATTTCTCGGTCCTGGCATTCCGGCTGGCGAAAGAATCATACGGCATTGAATTGCGCCACATCAGCGGGGTGCATCTGCTCAAGGGATTGGCTTATATCCCCGGGGCACCTGCTTTTATCCTCGGCATTATCAATATGCGCGGCCGGATCCTTTCGGTGGTGGATTTGAAAATAATCTTCGATCTGGACAATGACGCGGCCGGAAACAACGGCATGGTCATTATTCTAAAAAATGTTGATATGGAATTCTGCCTGGCTGCCGATGAAATCATCGGCGTCCATCAGATTCCCGCGAAAGGCATTACCGCGTCATTGCCGACATTGACCGGCATCCGTTCCGAATACCTGCTCGGGGTATCCGGTGACGGCATGGTGATTTTAGATGGGAAAAAACTGCTCAATGCCCCTGAAATGCGCATTGATATTGTGCCTTAAACCTGAAACCACAAGGCTGGAGGGCTCTGGCGATGTTCCGCTTTATTGCAAAAAGTATCATGGTAAAACTGATCATCCAGTTCTTTCTGGTGGGGCTCACCCCGGTTCTCATTCTGGGTGCTCTTACCTATTACTATTCAAAGGACACACTCAAAAACGCCGCATACGATCATATCGCGTCTATCAACGAGACTAAGAAGGTACAGGCGCTGGAGTACCTGCAAAACCGAATGAGAAACATCGTTCTTCTCTCGCGTTCGGAACATATCCGTAAAATGCTGGAAACCGGCGCTTACAATGAAATGCGGCCTGTTTTAAGCTACCACATGAATGTCTTTGCCCTCAGCGATATCATTCTCCTGGACCGAAACGGAAGCATCCTCTATGCGGCGGCCCAAGACCGGGCAGCCGATTTCGAAGACGATGAGCAGACGTCCCTGGAACAAATCATCATGCAAATGACGGAAACCATCATCGCTTCGCATGAACCGATGATGACCGATATCATCCGTTACAAAACCGACAACCCTCCGGCTTTGTTCATGGGCGCTCCCGTCTATGACACCTTCGGCGATCTGGATGCCGTTTTAATTTTTCAAATCGACGCCGGGCAGATACATTCCCTGATGCTGAGCCGGTTCGGCCGGGGAGAAACCTATGAAACCTATCTGGTGGGCGAAGACCTGCTGATGCGTTCGCCATCACGTGATCCTGAGCTGGACACGGTTTTGCGCCAGCAGATCGATTCCACCGCTTCCCGAAGGGCTCTGGAAAAGCATACCGGCATCGATCAAATTACGGACTACAGAGGCAACGACGTGCTGTGCGCGTATTCGCCCCTCGGGCTTACAGAAATACTGGGGACGGAATTCGACTGGGCCATCATTACTCAGGTCGACCGCACCGAAGCGTTTGAACTGCTCGACAAACTGCGTGACAATATCTTCTGGACGGTCGCTTTACTGGTGCTTCTGGTCGGCGTCGTCGGTTTTTTACAATCCAGAATCATTGCCAGACCCATCAACGATTTGTCATACCGCATTGTACTGCTCAATGACGGCGACTTTACCGTCAGCCTTCCCGATTCCATGAAACAGCGAACCGATGAAATCGGCCTGCTCATGAAAACATTTAATGACGGCACCAAACAATTCCGCAAACAGATCCGGCGGATCGCCGAATCAACAAACCTGCTCGTGGCATCCATCAGTCGCATATCCACCACCGCCTCGCAGCTTGCCGCCAGCGCATCCGAAACATCCACATCCATCAGTGAAGTCACCACCACGGTTGAAGAGGTCAACCAGACTTCCCTGATCGCCAGTGAGAAAGCCCAGTACGTCTCACAGATCGCCGACAACGCGGCCAAGATATCAAATGCCGGTAAAAAGGCCACCGATAACACCAAATCCGGAATCGACCGGATCAAATCGGAAATGAATTATATCGCCGAAAGCACCATCAAGCTGAGCGAACAAACCAAAAGCATCGAAGAAATCATCAACACGGTTTCCGACATCGCCGACCAGTCCAACATCCTTTCCGTCAACGCCGCCATTGAAGCCGCAAAAGCCGGCGAGCACGGCAGGGGATTTTCCGTTGTGGCACAGGAAGTCAAGACACTGGCCAACCAGTCCAAGGATGCCACCAATCAGGTGAGGACCATCCTCGAAGACATTCAGAAAGCGACCTCGGCTGCCGTAATGGCAACGGAAAGGGGAATAAAAACCGTTGAGGAGGCAGTGGAACTCTCCGAACAGGCCGGCAGTTCCATCGACAGGCTGGCCCAGCGGGTAACTGAAGCCGCTGAAGCCGCCATGCAGATCACGGCTTCCAACCAGCAGCAGTTGACGGGCATGGATCAGCTTTCCCAGGCCATGGAAAGCATCAATGACGCCACGCAGCAGAACCTGGGAGCGGTCAAGCAACTTGAAGAAGCCCTCAAGGGTCTTGAGGAAATGGTCCAGACCATGAAGGATATTACCTCCACCTATAAAATATAAGAACATGAATCAGGATCTGCATCAACTTCTCATGGATGCCTTTCGGGTCGAGGCAAAAGAACGCATTGAAAGCATGTTTCTGAATTTAGACGCCCTGGAGAAATCCACCGGTGTTGAAAATAAACAGAAACTGCTCGAAGTGATCTTTCGGGAAGCCCACAGTCTCAAGGGCGCGGCGCGTTCGGTCAACATCGGTCCCGTGGAGGCGCTGTGCCAGATCATGGAGAGTCTGTTTTCCACCGTAAAGGAAGGCAACACGGATTTCTCCCCCCAGCTTTTCGATATGCTTCACCAGGCGGTGACGGCTATCGACCACTATCTTGCGGGAGATCACACCGAATCCTCGGACCTGTTAGAGATCACGCAAAAACTGGGACAGACCGTCGGCGTATCGGGCGTGGCGGACGGTCCTCTCGATGCCGGGGCGGCAGATCAAAAAAAATTCAAAGTCACCAAAAAAGCAGTTGCACCAACCGCTGACCCCAAAACCCAGACACCGCCGCCACAAAGCCCGCCCAAGCCGCAGGTGTCGGACACGGTCCGGATCAAAACAGCCAAGCTGGATCGTCTGTTGTTAAAAACCGAGGAACTGATTCCGGTCAAACAAATATTGACCCAGCACCAGGAGCAGCTGAAACAGGTCCGTGACACATTAAAATCCTGGGCGAAAAAAACGGGTCAAACCTTGCCCGCCATTGCCGAGATCGTCGAAATGACGGCCGCACTGGAGCAGAACAACCGTCTTTTCGGCTCCATGATCGATGATCTTCTAGAAGAGGTCAAGCAGACCGCCCTGCTCCCGTTTGAATCCCTTTTCGCGGTCCTGCCGCGCATGGTCCGGGACATTTCACGTGCCCAGGGCAAAATTGTTGATATCGAATTTTTCGGCCAAAACATTGAAATCGACAAACGGATACTGGAAATACTTAAAGATCCCTTCATCCACCTGATAAGAAACGCCGTGGATCACGGTATTGAAACGCCGGAAGCCAGAACGCTTATCGGAAAACCGGAACAGGCCGTTATCCGTATTCATGTGGCGCAAAGCCAGGGCAATACCGTTGAAATAAGCGTTGCGGACGACGGCCGTGGTCTCGATATTTCCAGAATAAAAGAAACGGCTGTCAAAAAGGGCGTTGCGTCCACCGAACAGATCCAGACTCTCAATGACGCGGAAGCGGCAATGCTGATATTTCATTCCGGCGTTTCAACCAGCCCGATGATCACTGAACTCTCCGGCCGGGGACTGGGCATGGCCATTGTCAAAGAAAACATTGAGGGCATCGGCGGTCGGATATCTATCGAAAATCTCCCTGAAAGAGGGGCCATTTTCCGGATATTGCTGCCGATCACGCTGTCTACGTTCAGGGGAACGCTGATTTACGCTTCCGGCCATTATTTCATCATTCCCACCGCTCATGTGATCCATATATTGATGATCTCCCCGGAAGACGTCAAAACCACCGAAAATCGGCCCATTATCATTTATAAGGACACTCCCGTCTCCCTGGTGGACCTGGCCGTTATTCTCAACCTGCCCCGGACAAACGGGGAAATGGTAAAATCAACGCACCGGAAAACGGCCCACCCGACCCTCATGGTTTCCTCAGGGGCTGAAACCATTGCCGTGATGGTCGACGCCGTCATCAGCGAACAGGAAGTGCTCGTGAAAAATCTCGGCAAACAGATCCGGCGCGTACCCAACATTTCAGGCGCCACCATTCTGGGAACAGGCCGGGTCGTACCGGTCATCCATGTCTCGGATTTGATCCGGAAATCGGCCGGCAGCGCCCCGTCGCCGCGACTTACCGGGCTCACGTCACAGGCGGCGGCGCCGTCCAAAACCCTACTGATCGTCGAAGACTCCTTCACGTCGCGGACTCTGCTGAAAAATATTCTTGAAGCCACGGGATACGATGTTCACACGGCCATTGACGGCCAGGACGGATTTGACCAGCTCAAGTCAAAAACTTTCGATGCCGTGATATCAGATATTCAAATGCCGCGGATGGACGGCATCACCCTGACGAGGCGAATACGCGCCGACAAGGAACTATCGGACATCCCCGTCATACTGGTCACCAGCCTGGATGCCCGCCAGGACCGGGAACTTGGCATGGACGCCGGCGCAAACGCCTATATCGTGAAAAGCAGCTTTGACCAGAGCAATCTTCTTGAAGTCCTTGAAAGACTGATATAATTTTTTTTAAAAGGTGACAGGCAATGGATATCAATAAAAAGGACTGCAGCATCCTGCTGGTGGAAGACAGTCGGACCCAGGCGCTGAAATTTCAGTATATTCTCAAAAAACACGGCTATCATGTCATCCATGTCCAGAACGGACTCGAAGCCATGAACGCCATGCTCAACAATGATATCTCCATTGTTATCACCGACTGGATCATGCCGGAAATGGACGGATCAGAACTATGCAGAGCCATACGAAAGCACGATTTCGGGAAATACGTCTATATCTTTCTGCTGACCGCCCGGGATTCCAAAAACGATATTGTGGAAGGTCTTGAATCCGGCGCGGATGATTATCTGACCAAGCCGGTGGATGACAATGAACTGATCGCACGACTGTCAAGCGCCGAGCGGATCGTCAGACTGGAATCATCCTTAAAAAAGCGCAACCATGAAATCGCGATGCTCTCCATCACCGACCCCCTGACGCAGCTCTACAACCGTCTCTACTTAAACGAACATCTTCCAAAGGCTCTCAAGCGGGCCGTTCGTTACCATCACCCCCTGTCCATTATCATGTGCGACATCGACCATTTCAAAACCGTCAACGATCAACACGGTCATCAAGCCGGCGACAAGGTGTTAAAGGCATTTGCCGGACAGATCAGCCTGTCTCTCCGGACGGATCTGGACTGGGTGGCGCGATTTGGCGGTGAGGAATTCATCATTGTGCTGCCGGAAACCGACTTAAGCGGCGCCACCATCGTTGCCGAACGGCTTCGCCTGATGATCGCCGACATGATGGTTCCCACGGGATCGGTTAACATTAAAATTACCGCCAGTTTCGGAGTTGCGGCATGGCACCATGAATCGCCTGAATCGACGGTCACCGACGAAGATATAATCAACGCCGCCGACCGTTGCATGTACAAATCAAAAGAAAGGGGCCGGAATCAGACCACCGGAACGATCATATGATTGATGTCTTAATCGTTGATGATTCGCTGACGACCCGGGAGTTTATCAAACATATTTTCAGTACGGATCCTGAAATGCGCGTCATCGGGGAAGCTAAAAACGGAAGCGAAGCCCTGCGTTTTGTCCAAAGCCATCGGCCGGACGTGGTGATCATGGACATTCAGATGCCGGGCATGAACGGATATGAGACCACTCAGGCCATTATGGAAATCTGCCCGGTACCCATCGTCATTCACAGCACGCTGGCCGCTCCGGGGCAGACCGAGGTCGTTTTTCAGGCCATGAAGGCCGGAGCCGTTGCCGTATCCCTGAAGCCCTCGGGGCCAGGCCACCCCGAATCCAGACTATTGATCGAAAAACTGATTCGAACGGTCAAACTCATGTCAGAGATCAAGGTGGTCCGGAAGCTTGGTCACCGGCGGAAGCATTCCGAAATCGCAGATATTTCAGGCCGACTGGCAGGAAGAGCCCGCCAAGGGATTGAGATCGTCGGCATCGGCGCATCAACCGGCGGCCCCCCGGTATTGCAGACACTGATTTCCAGCCTTTCGCCCGGGTTTTCCATCCCGATCATTGTTGTCCAGCATATCGCCGCCGGATTTTTATCCGGCATGTTGACATGGCTTTCCCATCATTCCCAAATGATGCTTTCCATCCCGCAGACCGGAGATGTTATCAATGAAGGCCATATCTATTTCGCTCCGGAAGATCATCATATGGAAATTACCCCGGCGCGCCGCTTTCTGATCCGCCCCATCGCGGATAACAACGCTCTGAAGCGCCCTATCACGCATCTTTTTTCTTCAATGGCGCAGGTTTTCGGAAAAACCGCCGCCGGCGTGCTGCTGACCGGCATGGGCAACGACGGCGCGGTGGGGCTTAAAGAGATGAAACAGCAAGGCGCGGTCACGCTGGTGCAAAACCGCGAAAGCTCCGTTGTATTCGGAATGCCGCATGAAGCCATCAAGCTGGACGCGGCGTCTTATGTGCTGTCGCCGACTGAAATCGCTTCGTATCTAAATCTCCTCGGACCACAAAACCCGGCGGCAACATAAACAATTCATCCTTAACCTTCCTTGACCTGGAACCTGTTAAATGATAGGAGGCATAAAACCCTGACGCCCGGTCCGGCGGCAACGGTGAAAAAGAGGCCTGACGGAAAAAGAGCAGACAGGAGCGCACATGTATCGCGAAAATTATATTAATTCTCTCCGCATGGAACTGGTGGCGATGGTTGAAAAATACCTGACGCCCGTCGCCCGGGAATACGGCTACAGCGATGTGCCGCTGGAAAGCACCATCAAGTGGCGTCCCATGGTATTGATCCTGGGAAATTATTCCTCGGGCAAATCCACGCTCATCAATGAATTTCTCGGCGCGGACATCCAGGCCATCGGGCAGGCTCCCACGGATGATTCCTTTACCATCATCACCCATGACCCGACCGTTCCGGACACGGAGGCCGTGCGCGTCACCGAGGAACGCGACGGCAAATTTCTGCTCCATGATCCGGAGTATCCCTTTGAAATTCTCAAAAAACACGGTCAGCGGTTCGCCTCCCATTTCCGCCTTAAAAAAATCAATTCCCCGTTTTTAAAAAATCTGGCCTTAATTGATACCCCCGGCATGCTCGACAGCATCACGGAGCGGGATCGGGGATACAATTATCAGGATGTCATCGGTGATCTGGCCCAGCTTGCCGACCTGGTCCTGGTCCTTTTCGATCCCCACAAGGCGGGCACCGTGCGGGAGGCCCACACCAGCCTCAGGGAAACCATTTCCACCCGCACCTTTGAGGACCGGGTCCTGTTTGTGTTGAATCGGATCGATGAATGCGCGTCGCTGAGCGATCTGCTCCAGGTTTACGGCACCCTCTGCTGGAATCTGTCCCAGATTACCGGACGAAAGGACATACCGACCATTCACCTCACCTATTCATCCCGGGCCGCAAAAATTACCGAGGCCAGACCCGCGGGAGATCAAAGTTTTCTTTATTATCTTGAAAATCAGCGTCAGAAATTAAAAGCCGCCGTGCTAAAGGCGCCCCATCATCGCCTCGACAACCTTGCCACCTTTGTGGAAACCCATGCGGAGCGCCTGGATCATCTGCTGGAAGCCCTGGTCTGTTACCGGACACAACTGCGAACACACAACGTCAAATACGGGTCAATCGGTTTTCTGACTGCACTGGCTGCCGCCGCCGGCCTGATACTGGCGGCGCCGGGCATGGGCCTGCCCGTCACTGCCGGCGATCCCGCGGGCCTTTTTGCCGGCGCTGGTCTGGCTGTCTTGTTTTTTTTGTTCTGGATGAGTGTTCCCATGCGTTTTCTGAAATCGATTTTTCATCGCAACCAGTTAAAAAAAATAGACAACCTGATCCCACTGGAAACCCAGACGCGCAGAGATGTCTGGCAGGCGATCCGCGGCCTTGTCTATAAATATCTTCAAAAAAACCATGGCCGGTTTTCATTGAATCATGTACGGCATCAATACACATCGGTCCATCGCCTTTACGGTGAAGGCAGCCGTGAAATCCGCAGGGCATTAAACGAACTATCCACCATCAAACCCGATGAAAGCCTTCCTCCCTTCCAGCGCCTTCTGGACACAAACAACGTTGTTTCAGAAGATGAAAACGATGCCGAAATCTCAGATGCGCAAAATCACTCCGGGAATACGACCCTGCTGAACCCGACGCGCGCAAAGAACTGAAACCCATGGTTGCTGGCGGAAACAGCGGCGATGAGCGACATCACGCCTTTCAGCGGGCCCTTAATTTTTTAAAATTCCGGGCCAGGAGCCAGCAAGAAATTATTAATTATCTTCAAAAAAAAGGATTTACACTGGAAACCGCATCCCATGTAATCCAGCGTCTTGAATCTTCCGGACTGTCCGGAGATGCGGAATTTGCGCAATTATGGGTGGAAAGCCGACTGCGCCATCGGCCCAGGGGTAAATACGCGCTTACCGCGGAACTCTCGCAAAAAGGGATTTCAGCCGATATCATCACTACTGTTTTGGCCGGAATCGATGAAGAAACCGCGGCCAGGGACGCGGCACGGCGCAAATTCAGGAAATGGCGACATCACGATGATGCTGAAATTTCGGAAAAAATCATCTCTCTTTTGCGCAGAAGGGGATTTCCGCACGCCTTATGCCGGCAAATCGCCGAAGAGATGCTTCAGGAAAAAGACGTCATCTGAGTAAGAAACGATTCGAGAGACTTTTTTTCAAGCGGTCGGCGCGTCCATGCCGTAATTAAAGGAAAGGGCGTTTAACACGAATTCAACGATGACCTGCTCGAGTTTTTCGAGATCCGTATTCTGCCGGATCAGCATGAAATAAAACAGGCTCCTTTCAAACAGACCGAACAGGAGCACCGAGGCGACCTCGGGATCTCCGGTGCGTATGAAGCCTTTAAGAATCGCTTTTTCAACCTGCTCTCGGATCAATTCAATAAAAACCGACAGCATTTCCTCATAGATTTCCTTAAACAGCCCGACACTGGCCACCCCTTCCCGGAAAAGAAGTTCAGCCACGGAAAGATTTTCGCCGTAGATGGCGATGACGTCCCTGACTACGCGGCGAACGTTTGTAACGATTTCATCAGCCGTTTCCCCGTCAAAGAGGTGCTCGCTCCGGTCGATAAAAAGACGCGCCAGGCGGGAACTGAAATCATTGCAGATGTCTTTAAATATTTCTTCCTTGGATTTGAAATAATTATAGAAAGTACCCTGGGAAACCCCCGCGGCCGACACGATGTCGGAAACGCGGGTGTTGGGGAAGCCCTTTTGCTGAAAAATCCGTATCGCCGATTCAATCAACGCGGCCCTGGTTCTGGGTTCACCCTCCATGTTTTTTCACCCTCCCCGCCGTGACTGACAAATCAGTCACAGAAAACTTCAAAAAAGATTGATGCCCTCAACATCAGGCAGCCATGAACCTTCATGCCGGATGGGGCCGTCGGGCCAGAAATTCTTTGGCCAGGGCCTTGAAATCCGCCGCGCCGGAACTGCCGGTCCGGTGATTGACCACGGGCCTGCCCGCATCGGCGCTTTCCGCGACAGCCGTATTGGTGCGGATCAGGGTGTCAAAAACCAGTCCGCGATAGCGCGCATCGCTGCGCAAACGCTCCAGGATATCCCGGCTGATGCGGGTGCGCTGGTCAAAAAACGTCGGCACGATGCCGCATATTGCAAGATCGTCATTGATTTCCGCTTTAACATCAGCAATGGTGTCAAACAAACCTTCGAGAGCGTGGAAGGCATAAGGTTGCGTCTGGCAGGGAATCAGCACTTCAAGTGCCGCGGTAAACACGTTGATGGTCAGCAAAGACAGGCTCGGCGGGGTATCCATGAGCACAACATCATAATGGCCGATGATATCGGCAAGAGCTTCCTTTAAGCGGTTCTCGCGGCCCTCTTCATCCACCAGTTCGATTTCCGCACCCGCAAGATCAATGTGAGACGGAATCAGATCCAGTCCCTTCCATTTGGTGGAAACCACGGCTTTGCGGACAGCGCCCGCCCCCGGGTCCGTGATCAGATCGTAGACACTGGGCATGTTGTCGGTGATTTCCACACCCAGGCCCGTGCCGGCATTGTGCTGCGGGTCCATGTCCACCACCAGAACGGTTTTCCCCTCAAGGGCCAGGGCCGCCGCCAGGTTGACCACCATTGCCGTTTTGCCGACGCCGCCTTTTTCATTGGCAACGGCGACCATACGTGTTTTTTGTGCTGCCATATCCGCTCCTTCTTACTCAATCCAGAGATTTGTTATCGCGGACGCGCAGAAAACCACGAATTTGTTTTCCCCGCAACCCGTTATCTTGCTTTGAGCACATCCTGAAACGCCTCATGAAAACGGTCCATCCGATGGCGGATGTCCGCGACTTCCGAGGAAACGGCCAGGACATCTTCCGACAGCCGTGACCTGTCCTCCTGCCTTGCCGTGGTCATGTCCGTCATCTGGGCCAGATCCTGCGCGTAATCATGGAACCGTTCCATCATGGAATCATGAATGTGTTGGGATACGCCGTCCACCAGCTTGAATATATACTGAAACTTCAGGTTTTCCCTGTAATTTTTGAAATGAAACAGGATACTTTCCCGTGTCTCGGATTTCATCCGCCGAACCGCGATTTTCAAGGCGGAAATCGCGCTGGCCGTATCGTTTTGCGCGGGCCGGCGCAGCAGCCGTTTAAAGCGCTGCCAGAAATGGTGAACCCCCAGCCGCATTACCGCTTCGGTCCGGATGGCGGTGCTGTAATTCATGGTGGCCGACGCCGGCGGCAGCTCCAGTCCTGTGGCTCGCTTTAAACCCTGGATATCGATGGACCGGGACGAACGGCGATCAAAAGTGTCCACTCCCAGGCCAAGACCGGCCATAACGGCATTATACTCCCCCAGGGCGTCATGGATCATGGCTTCATAAGGACCGATCACCGAATCAAAGGCGCTCTGTATTTTTTCCTCGCAGGCGCGGACAAAACTAAAAATCCCGGGGTTGATCTGTCCGGCCATAAACGTATCAATATCATGTTTGAATTTCTGAAACACCAGATAAAGCGTATCCGAAAAACCGGAAGCCGACAGCCGCTCGGTATATTCATGAAACGACACCTCGTAGTTGTCGACAAAGCTTATCAGAGCCGGAACGATATCGCCGGACCGCGCGTCGAAAAACCGGTCCACGTCGGTTTTCAATTCCCGCTGAATCTGCTGCACCGCGCCGGCAAGGGTGCTGGCGGCCATGGCTATCACCCGATCGGTCTTTTTCTGCTGGGATTTGATTTTCGTCATCAATCCCGCCATGTCGTCGGCCCCGCGGGTCAACACCTCCTGATTCACCCGGACCCACTGGCCTACCCCGGAAACAACCGTTTTGAGTCGCTCGAAATGATTTGCCAGCAGCACGGCATAGCGCTCCCTGGTGGCGACCCGCTGGAAACGCTCCAGAAATCTTGCTTTCCCCTCTTCTGAAAATGATACCAGCCGGTCATCCTGCTCCCACTGCTGCAATCGCATGCGGTCCTTTTCCGGAATCGCATCGCTGACCTGTCTGAAAAGATGAAACAAGGCGGACATCTTGTATATTTCAGGTTCGGGCCGTATTACGCCAAGATCCTCCCGGATTTTTTCGATCAATGCGTTTAGATCATCCACGGATGCATGTTCGCTGAAATCCACGTTGACCACGAACAGGATCTGATTGATCAGACCCATTTTCCGGATCATGGTCAAGAAATTAATATCCGCCTGACGGACCCCGGTCCGGCTGCTGATGACATAAATCAGCAGGTTGGCCGTCATCAGGTAATCCTGAATCATGGCCATGTGATGCGGATTGGGGGAATCACTTCCCTGGCAGTCCGCAATTTCGATATTTTTCTCGATCTCGCCCGTATTGATTTCAAGCGCGATGTCTTTTAAATAAAATGCCAGGACATCGTTTCCGGAAAAATCCAGGTGGGCTGAAAATTCATGATCCGCGTAGGTCCGGAGGACCGGATTATCCGCCAGGTAGGCCTTGGCTTTGTCGTACCCCCGAAGATAATAGGACAGATAAAGGCTGTCGGCGTTTCGCGTGTCGTTGCTCACCAGTTGCCGGGTTTCAAGCGTCTCAAATTCCGTGGCAAGATCCTGTCGATCCCGGTCACGCCGAATATCAAAATCATTCCGGCGGGCCTGCCATTCCGGCGATGGGAACAAAACAAGCGCCTTCTGGATATCGGCATTGACCTCCAGCCAGGATTTAAAAAAAAGAGTGGCCCTGAGGCGATCGCCCCGGCGGACCCGTGTAACCATGGCAGTGACCACCCCGGCGCCCCGCTTGACATAATCACCGGCAAACAGCGAATTGATCAATGTGGACTTGCCCGATTTGATGGCGCCGATCACCGCGATCCGCATTATTTCTTCAGACATCTGCCGCGCGATGCCGCCACAAATGTTTCCCCATGCGTCAAACGCATGGGGTGATGCACCCGGCAGACTTCCGGCCCTTTCCAGCAGGGAAAGCACCTGCTGATTCATCTGTAAAATTTCAGTTTTTAACGCCTCGTGGCCATTCATCCCGGAAAAACTCTCCATCAATGGATTCCTGACAGTGCTTTATTCCCGCAGTTATGGCAAACAAGCTTCCCTTTGTCAAAAAAATTTGACTTTTGGCTCCATGGCCGAGACTTAAAACTTGTTAAATCAAGGATATTATGATAGATATAAAAACATGTTGCAAAGATGAAAATAAGGACGCCGTTTATGTCTAAAAAAAATCCGGAATGCCCGCTCTATAATCCCTTGAATTGCAAGGAATATTATAATCCAAAGCTGTGCGCGTTTGTTCGGAAGGACAGACTGTGCCTGAAAAAAAAGAAACCCAGAGCCGCAAGCACCCCTGATGACGATCAAAACAAAGAAACCGCCGCCCAAGAAACGTGACGCGCAACCACTGCGTCCTTTTGCAAAACCCGCCCGCATCGACCGCCTCCGGCGTCATGCCGCAGCCATTTTCAACAGCGCGCTTAAAGCGGTTCAGGCCGAAACCGCCGTGCGGCGCGCCTGCCGCCTGAAAAGACATATCCTTTCCATCGGCCCGTTTGCTTTTGATCTGCGCGGGGTGGAAAACATTGTCGTCATCGGCGGGGGAAAGGCATCCGCGCATATGGCCGCAGCCCTTGAGGACATGCTGGGACCAAAAATCACCCACGGTCTTATATCGGTCAAACACGGTCATACCCGCAAATTAAAAACAATCGAGTTGATCCAAGCCGGTCATCCGGTTCCCGACGCCCACGGTCTCCGGGCGGCCCGGGCTATTTTTCGAATGGCGGAAAACGCGGAGAAAAACGACCTGATCATCTGCCTGCTCTCCGGCGGCGGATCAGCCCTTCTGCCCCTGCCGGCCCCACCCCTGACCCTTGCCGACAAGCAAAAAACCATCCGGCTACTGCTGGCCTGCGGCGCATCAATTGATGAAATCAACACCCTGCGCAAGCATCTGTCGGCCATCAAAGGCGGGCACCTGGCCGGGGCCGCTTATCCGGCTGTCCTGGTGACGCTGATTCTGTCGGACGTGGTAGGCGATCGACTCGATATCATCGCATCCGGCCCCACGGTTCCGGATCCGGGCACCTTCCAGGACTGCATGGATATCATCGACCGGTATCAGATCACCCATAAACTTCCCCCCCGGGTACTCAACCATATCCGCGCCGGGATCGCCGGTAAATCCGCTGAGACCCCAAAACCCGGGGACCGGCTGTTTACCGGAACCCGCAATCTGATCATCGGAAGCAACGCCGAGGCCTTGGCCGCCGCCGCCAAAAAGGCCGCTTCCCTGGGATACCGCCCCCTGATTCTGTCATCCATGATCGAGGGCAATACCCAAGACGCGGCCCTGTTCCACACGGCCGTGTTAAAAGAAATTCGAAAAACCGGCAACCCGATCCCGCCGCCGGCCTGCATTCTCTCCGGCGGCGAGACCACCGTAAAGGTGACCGGAAACGGCAAAGGCGGCCGCAACCAGGAGTTCGCCCTGGCCGCCGCCATGGAAATCCAAGGCGAAAAAAACATGGTTCTGCTCTCCGCCGGCACCGACGGCACCGATGGTCCCACGGATGCCGCGGGCGCGGTGATAGACCCCTTCACCGTCGTCAATGCACGCAAGGCCGGCCTTGACCCGACAACATTTTTTGCAGACAATGATTCCTATTCTTTTTTTAAAAAAACCGGGGAATTGCTGGTGACCGGACCCACCGGCACCAATGTGATGGATTTGCGGATTCTTCTGGTGGGATAAACGGGCTGAACGAAAAATTCCGTGGGAGAGCGTGTGGCCCTCCCACGGAAAAGCATCTTAACATCTTAAATATTTTAACGCTGCCGCCGATCAAAAATTGGAAAGCAGTTCCTTTGCCCTTTTGTTCCAATAAGGATCGTCCGATAGTTTGGAGACGTCTTCAAGCAGGGCTTTGGCTTCGTCTTTCGTGCTCCTGCTATCCATCAGCAGTTCAGCAAAATAGACATTAAATTCAACAGTTTCCGGATGACGATAAAACTCTGTTTTCTGAAATTCCCGGAAATATTCCATGGACTTGCCCTTATCATTTAACGGCCAGGGAAGCACGTACCAGAAGCGGCCCAGGGCGATGATGGGTCCGCCCTTTGAATACAGCTTATCGATCTTGTAAGCGGTTTCAAAATTTTCCTGGGTCTTGTTCTTTAGCCCCTCCTTGAGGGCCGTCATAATGCCCGTTCCATCGGAATAAATGCCGACGCTGGTCCCGTACCAGTAAAATCCTTCAACGCCATTGGGGTTGATTTGCGTGGCTTTTTCCGCATAGTTCATACCCTTTTTGCCGTATTCCTTGCAGACATCCTCCCAGCCCTGACGTTCGGATCTCTTTACCGTATTGGCGTATTCCCTGCAGGCCCGGGCCGCCATCCAGTTGGCATGGTAGCTTTCCGGCGCCTTTTTCACTGCTTCCAAACATATATCAAGGGCCTTTTTTCTGCTCTCCAGAGTGCCTTCCTTGATAAGGTCTACTGCAATATCAAGTGGATCGGCCGGAGGCGGCGCAACCGCTTCCTTGGCTGCTTCCACGGCCTCTTCAACCGCTTCTTGACCTTCTAACATCATTTCTTCAGCATCCGCGGCAATCCCTTCCCCGGCTTCAGCGGCTTCGGATGCCGCTTCTTTTGTCTCCGCCGCCGCGTCTTTAACAGCTTTTCCGGCTTGCGTTACCACTTCCGCATCCTTTGCCTGTTGAAGGGCGGATGCCGCCGATTGCTTTACATCCTCAACATTGGCGGCCGTCTGGGCCTCACCGGACCAGGCCACGGGCGTCCAGAGCATTAAGGCAAACACCATCAAACACGCGGTAAAGATTCTCTTTTTCATGCGCAAACCTCCGATAAGATTTTTAGGTATTGGATCTTTCTGTTGCCGACACTGTTTTAAAAAAGCCTGAATTTCATGACTGTTTATTCCTGGGAGATGAAACCGTTACGTGCAGGAGAGCCGGATATTTTTGGAGGCGGCATCCGGATCCGAACCAACTCCGAATATTGAAATTACTGGAAACACCGCTCACCCCCGACAGACATTGGACAAACACCGTCGCCACCGCCTTACATAACTGAAAAAATATGCACCATCGGCAAAAATAAGTCAAGGCAAAACAAAACAGCGCCAATAATGGAAAAAATATCTCACATTTTCCATATCTGCATTGCACTATCCGATACAGCGTGAAATAAGCCCGAATTTTCGCTTGATCCAAAATCAGCGGTATGCGAATTCTTAGAAATGATGGAAGCCTTTTTATTCTGATCGTTGATTTCAGCATCACGCCCAAACGGAAGCGGCGGGAAATTTAAGGTTAAAAAAATGAGTAATTTCGAGCAGAAAATGACCGATATCTTAAACCATGGCGCGTTGAACCTTGCCATGGCCATTGGATATCAAAACCGGATTTTCGATGTGATGGAAGAGCTGGACAGACCGGCTACCGTCACGGAAATTGCCGGCGCCGCCGGGCTGGACGGGCGCTACCTCAAGGAATGGCTCGGGATTATGGCCATGGGCAAAATCATTGATCTGTCTGTGACGGCAACCGGTGAAAACGCCTATTTTCTTCCGCCCGCCCATGCCGCTTTTTTAACCCGCAGCGCCGGCAGCAACAACCTGGGCGTCTATACCCAGGAAATCCCTTTGCTGACGGCCTGCGCCATGGAGGCGGTAAACAACGGTTTTACCACCGGCGACGGCATTTCGTTTTCACAATATCCCCGGTTCCAGGAGTTCATGGGCCAGTTGGCGGATGCCAAGCACCGACAGATACTGATTCAGCATTTTCTGCCGTCCGTGGATAATGGAAAGCTCGTACAGCGCCTTAAAAAAGGCATCCGGGTGTGCGATCTCGGCTGCGGCCAGGGCCTGGCGTTAAATCTGATGGCCGAAGCGTTTCCCGAAAGCACGTTTGTGGGAATCGACAATCACGAAGAAGCGGTCCGGACCGCGCAAAAAGAGGCCCGTCGCAAGGGGCTTGCCAATGTGGATTACCTGGTGCGGGATGCCGCGAAAATTAATGGAGAAAAAGCGTTTTACGCGCGGTTTGATTATGTGTGCGCCTTTGACGCCATCCACGATCAGAGCCATCCCCTGGATGCGTTAAAAGGCATTCGCTGGATGCTGGCCCATAGCGGTTTGTTTTCCATGGTGGATATCAAAGCCGGTTCAGACCATAAAGACAACCTGGATCATCCCATGGGCCCTTTTTTGTATACCGTGAGCCTGATGCACTGCATGCCCATCGGCCTCAACGGCAATGGCGCGGGCCTTGGCATGATGTGGGGACGGGAACTGGCCCTTAACATGCTTTCACAGGCCGGGTTTGAGCAGGTCGAGGTGCTGGAGATGGAGCATGACGGGTTTAATCTGCACTATCTCTGCCGGGTTCCGTAACCGAAAATCGCTGATTTTTCGGGATTCCCAACCGGGTCGTCCCTTCTTTTAAAAAAAGCCGGGATAAATCCACATGGAATCATATTCATTTCTGAAACAAGTCGGAATGTGTTCCTGTACGTTCAAAAATAACCCGATCGGGTTCACTTTTATATATCAACAGCCAATTCGATTCAATATGGCATTCTCTCCGCCCCTTCCAGTTGCCGATCAACCGATGGTCCCGATGAATAAGGTCAAGCGGTTCCTTTGCCACTATGGAACTGATAATAATTTTCAATTTTTCAAGATTTTTCCTAGAAGCCGTTTCAAAACCCCATCTGAGGCCCGATGGCTGCGTTGCAGGCCTCTTCAAAATGCTCACATATTATTAAATATGCTCCGCTTTTTCATTGGCCCGCGCCTTGCCCTCGAACCTGATCTGAAGTTTTGAAACGGCTTCTACGCTTTTTGATCCGCTTGACGTCTTTTTCAAACTGCTTTGTGAATACCGGCGTGAGCATCAGATGCCTAATTTATTGAACATATCATCAGTATTGCTGCAAATGATCAGATCACGCCCGGAATCTGTGGCGTCAAAGGTCTTGCGTGTAATTTCATTGGGAATGACGACGTCAAAAGGCAGGCCTTTTTTCAATTCAACCTGTTTGTAAAAAAGGGTAATTGCCTGGGTTGTGGTGAGTCCAAGCTTTTGAAATATTTGCTCGGCCTTATCCTTCAGGTCGGGCGCGATTCGCGCTCTGATGGTCGATGTTTTGCCCATGACTTTATGCCTCCGGATTTTTTTAAAGAAATGTAGCTCAAATGGGGTACATTGTCAAGAAGCAATCGGGTATTTAATAAAGTGATTGACCGATTTACCAATAAAAACCCCGGCGCGCCGGCAACCGGGGTACGCATGCAAACATGCGGGATGAAACGGAAAGCGTTACATTCGGAGAAGACAGATACCATCAATTTTGGACGGACATTGGACGGACATTTCACGGGGGGGTCAAAAGTCGTAAACTATTGGATTTTAGGTAGAAAGATGGAGGCGGCATCCGGATTCGAACCGGAGAATATCGGCTTTGCAGGCCGTTGCCTTACCACTTGGCTATGCCGCCAAAAAAAATGGAGCGGGAAACGAGATTCGAACTCGCGACTTCGACCTTGGCAAGGTCG
>QZJS01000082.1 GCA_003597945.1 Desulfobacteraceae bacterium
CCGCCGTTTTTGGCGAAAAAGGCCCAGTCCATGCCCGTGATCAGATCCACGAGATATTCGGCCAGTTCCACCATGACCGGGGGCGCGCCGGTGGTGCAGTTGCCGTCTGCCGCCGCCTGGGCTGCCGCCGCTTCCACGGCCGGGTGATGGTACCCCAGAACCATGGGGCCGTAGGCGCACATATAATCGATAAATTCATTGCCGTCCACATCCCAGAATCGAGCGCCGGCGGCTTTTTCGGTGTAAAACGGGTAAGCCGTCGCCGGGATCAGCGGGGCCGGGCTGAAATGTCCGTAGATGCCGCAGGGGATCACGGCCGCGGCCCGTTGAAAGAGTTCCTGGGATTTCGGGTATTGATATGTGATCATATTCACCATTATTTTAAATAAAACGGTATTCGGTCCAGAACCAACCCCAAGGCATCGAGCATGGGCGTCTGGCCCCGGATGGAGATATCATCAGCGGCGATGGCGCTGAAAATATCGAGTTTTCCGTTCAAAAACGCGTTGGCGGTTTTCAGGTCCCGCATGAACATGCAGGCCATGGGAGCTGAGGTTTCCCCTTTTGCCGGTATGACATACCCCCTGTCGAATTTAATGTGAACCGCAGGGCCGTCGGGAAGGACTTTTAAAAGCACGGCCCCGTCGCGGATGTGGGCGGCGGCCAGCCGGGCCACGGGATCCAGGGCCGCCAGTTCCCGCACGGCAAAGGCCGCGGTGTTCATGGTCAGCCGGGTGTTCATGAGCAAATAGGCGTCGTCCGCCAGGCGTTCGGGCGTAGGTTTCAAGTAAAACTCCAGGCGGTCGGTCAGTTTCGGGAAATCTTTGGTGAGAAAGGGCAGGCGGGTAAAACCCTTGAGCGGTATGGGCGCGCCGTTGCCATCCATCATGCGGTTAAGATGGGCCGGCGACAGGAAAAAGAGCCGGACCGACGGCCCGGCCATGCGGTTCCGGCGCACGCGGCATTGCCCGTTTTTAAAGATGATATGGCACTTGGGGCCGTTTAGCACGTCAAACTGGATGGAGACATCCCAGGTTTTGGCAAGGGCGGCCATTTCCGGGTCATATGCCACCAGGTCTTCGAGGTTTTGCAGGACCGTGTGAAGATTTAGATGGGCCGAGATGAGTTCATGCTGCGTCATTGTGCGCGTCTCCCGGAAACCGATATCATGCTGGCGAACGCATCGGATAATGTGAACGATAAATGAGTGAGCGCTTACTCATTTAAATCTGATGTAACGGCAGCCAGGCAAAAAGTCAAGGAAAAAGCGTCATTTTCCGCTGATCCGCGCGTTTTTCCGCAAGGGGATGGCAAGCTGCATCATCAGTTTGACCAGGGAATAGTAGAGAAACATGGCGGTGTTGCGAACATCGGCCGCCGGGCTCTTGAGGCCGAAGCGCGGAAGCATGAAGAAAATCAGGTCCGCCACTTTCACGGGACATCCCTTGAAACGGATGATCTTGCCCGCTTCGAGCCTGCCTGAAACTCCCGCGCATTTGCCGATGAGGGCCACGGGCTGGCCGGGGTGGATCACGTCGCCGTCGTAATACCCCATGACAATGGCGCCGGGCCGGGCCGCTTTGAGATTGCCGTCGAACCGCTTTTCCGCGGTGCCCAGGACGCCCTTGATGGAACAGACGCATCCGCCGTAACAGGCGTTGCCGGTTTCGCGGTTGATGCCTTCGTAGAATTTGATGGCGGTGTCGAGCTTGTTGAGATCCTGGAAGGGCGAATAAATGCCCCGGGTGCGGTCGGCCAGCTCCTCCACGGTGATATCGCCCGAGATCTCGATATCATTGATGTCAAGGGACCCATATCCCCGGTCACGGGCCTCGATGAGAAAACGGACCTTTTCCGGATCATAATTCATGATATGGGCCGCCGTCACATCGGCGGCGATGGGATCATCGGCAATGATCATGGCCCCGAGATGCACCGGGTACGGGCTGGATTCAAATCCCTTGCCGATGGTGACCGCGTCGGTGACCACCAGGTCGGGATACCCGATTTCAAGAAGATCCACGATTTTTTCATGAAGCCGGTCGTCGTGGTAGCAGAACCGTTCCTTGTGGGTGGTGATGCCGATATTGAGCTTGAGCGCGTTGGTGAAATCGGTGACGATGTGGAATTTGAGCTTGGGCATCCAGATCTTGTAATCAGCCTCATAGAGCGATTTGGCCAGCAGCAGCGTCTTGTGCCACTTGGCCCGGGGAAGTTCCACCTCCCGGGTTTCCTCTTCGTTGAAATCCACCAGAGGAACGCCTATCCGCTTCGCCAGGTCCCAGACCCCGGATTCCTTGAAAAACATGCGCGTGGGCATGCCGATGGCGCCGGATTCGCCGATGGTAATGTTATCGGCGCCGGGGATGTCGCGCAGCACCTTCACCATGGATTCGATGACTGCAGGCTCGGTGTAGGCGTGATGAATATAATCCCGGTTGGCGGTCACGACATTGGGCTTGATCAGGATCCGGCCCGCGGGCTTTGCCCCCAGGTCCGTCATTGCTTCGGCGATGATGCCCTGGATCCGGTTCCGGTCATACGTGTCGCATTTGCGGATAATGACGCGATGTTTTTTCATGGCCCATACTCCCTTGGAAAAGATGATTCATTCGAAGCGCACCGTGAGGCGCTATTGTCGTAAATAAACGAATAAACGCCTGGTGCGCAATTCCCCGTTTGGCGGTTCCTCCCGTTACAAATCCTGCAATCCCGTGATGTTTACTCCCCGATGATCTTTACCAGGACCCGCTTGCGCCGCCGGCCGTCGAACTCGCCGTAAAAGATCTGCTCCCAGGTGCCGAAATCGAGCTTGCCTTCGGTGACGGCCACCACCACCTCCCGGCCCATGATCTGGCGCTTCATGTGGGCGTCGGCGTTGTCTTCCCCCACGTTATGCAGGTACTGGGACACCGGCTCGTGGGGCGCGAGTTTTTCCAACCAGATCTCATAATCATGGTGCAGGCCGGACTCGTCGTCATTGATGAACACGGACGCGGTGATGTGCATGGCGTTGACCAGCACCAGACCCTCCCGGATGCTGCTTTCCCGGATGCAGTCGGCTACCTGGGAGGTGATATTAACAAATCCCCGCCGGGAAGGGATCTGAAAAAAGAGTTCCTTGCGAAATGATTTCATCGGTTTTTATTTCCTTGTTTGCTTTAGCGCTTTGGACGGACTGCAGGCCGTAATTCCGGGCCGCGTATCCCGGTTTACCTTTAATTCTCTGGATTTCCATTCCGCGGACAGTTCTTCTTCCGGCAGATCGGACATATCCGGAAATTTTCTGACGGTTTTGACGGGGTAAAGGGTGAGCTGGTTTCCTTCGATGGCGTATTCAAAAAGGGACTCGGATCTAAACGGTCGCGGCAGAGTGATTCTTCCCCGGGAATCGGTTTTAAGAATATTGATTTCAGCCATGGTATTGCTCCTGGTCAATGTGTTGATTGGTTTTACAACTGATAATAAACCCATTTGTGACAAATGTCAACAAAGGGCGATTTGCAACTTTGTTCCTCCCGTTACGCAGGCGGTGGTTAGTCGACGTTTATGAGCAAAGGAAGTCCGATGGCGCCGATATCGATAATGAAATGACAGATTATGGCCGGGAAAATCGAGCCGGTGGCATGGGTGATCCGGCCCAGCAGCAGGCCATAGCCTGTGGCCAGGAGAAAAAAAAGCGGGCCGCCGATCAGCAGGTGGGGCAGGGCGTAAACTGTTGCCTGGATCAGATTGGCTCGGGGCCGTGAGCCGAAAGCAGCCGCCAGAAGCTGCATGAAAATCAGTCGGTAGATGATTTCCTCGGACACGGCGTTCATCAGGCCCATGACCAGGGCCGGCGGAATAAAGCCCGCGCTCTTGAGGGGAAACGGGCTGGTGTAAAACAGATAGAGGCTGTAACCGATGCTTACGCCGAGGCCAGCGAAAAATAGGGGCGAGACCTGTTTCCAGGAAAACCATTCCCGGATCGGCAACCCCGCATGCCGAAGCCAGAACAACGATATCAAGGCAAAAATCAGCACCGGCGCGTAGACCGGAATCCGGCCCCATGTGCCGAAAACGGTGTCCGTGCCGCGAAACGGCCATGGAACCAGACCCTGATGGAGCAGCAGGCCC
Source organism: Desulfobacteraceae bacterium (assembly GCA_003597945.1). Lineage (GTDB taxonomy): Bacteria > Desulfobacterota > Desulfobacteria > Desulfobacterales > Desulfosalsimonadaceae > SURF-33. The sequence continues at coordinate 4,117 of QZJS01000082.1, forward strand.
GCCAGGCCCGCCGACATGACCAGGGTGAGGGAAAACACCGCCAGGGTCCGCCGGGTTACGGCTGCCTCATGATGCCGCCCCCGGGCCGCCCCCGCCTTTTGGCCATCAAATCCTTTTAACGGGATGTTTGCGGACGGATGGTTTTGAAATAAATCGGAATTTTTGGTTCGCTCGTCGTTCATGCCTTTTTACCCCGGCCACCCGGAACCCTCAAGATCCCGGAAGTTCCCGCGTAACATCCGCTTGGTCATGCCGTATCATGGTGTCAGGATTTCAAGATGGGACGATTTGGGGCGTCTGTCGCGCAGATAAACCACAAGCAGGCCCGCCAGCCCGGCAAGAATGAAACCCGTCATGCCCCACTGGGCCAGGGTCAGGCCCCAGCCGACAACCTGTTCCTTTCTCAGCAGTTCAAGACCCATGCGAATGACGCCGTATCCCATCAGGTAACCTGCCGTGACCAGGCCCCGGCCCCTTGGCAAACGGCTCTCGCTGCCATAAATGCGATGATACTGAAATCGCAGGAAAAGAAACAGGAAAAGATTCAGCGCGATTTCATAAAAGGGCACCGGATTGTCAAAAGTAACGGTCCTGCCGAACAGCGAAAGGGTCACCGGATGCCCCCAGCAGCAGCCCACCAGCAGGCAGCCGGTGCGGCCGATGGCATGGCCCACGGGAAGATAGAGAAAGAGCGTGTCAAATACCAGCCAGAAGCTCAGCTTCAGGATGACGGCAAGCACGGCAATAAACCCGAGCGGAAGAATCAGAGCCGCGTGGAAGGTTTCCAAGGGGCCGGCCGCCAACTGCTGGATGATCAGGGAGAACCCCCATTGATCCGGCGGGAAATAAAAGACGTTGGCTATTCTGGAGCTGATGATCCCCAAAGGAAGGGCCATGACGGCGGAGAGGAAAGCAAAAACCCGCAGCCGGGAAGGTTTGCACCCGGCGCGGGTCATGGTGTTATAAAACAGGGCGGCTGTGGTCGCAATGGCCGCGATGATCAGGCCGTAATAGATGCTGTTTAAGATCCAGCCCAGCAGTGGAAATCCGACGGTCCCGGACAGAAGCCCGTAGAGCAAGGATTATGCGCTCCTTAAACCAGTCAATCAGTTGACGGTAAATATGGCCGAAGCGCCTTCATAGGATGAAATGGCGCCGGTCCATCCGGATTTCCAGTTGCCGAAATGCCGGATACGGTATTTTCCGGGGGCCGCATTCGGCGGTATTTTCCAGGTGATGGTGATCTTGGAATTGGCGATGCCGTCGCGCTTCCAGCGATACACGGTTTCCGGGTCTCCGTCCTTGGCGACAGGCGTGTATCCGGTGATCTGGTCCTCGCAGACCAGCACCGTGTCGCACCCGACTTTTTCCTGGCGGCAGACCTCGGTGGTATTGACTTTTTCCACCACCAGGAAGGTGTCCTGGATGCGCAGGTTGTTGCGCGGGTGGGCGCCCCAGAATACGACCCTGACGGTGTTTCCCCTGGCGTAGCTCGCGCTGACGTTGGTTTCCACATCACCGAAGGATTTTCCCAAGGGCACGTCGTCAAAAACAACACCGAGTACGCTGATCAACTGGCTGTCGGCGATATCTCTTGGCGTGGGTCCCGGGGCCGATGGGGCGCCGGCGGCCATGTTGGAGGCGATCCCGGCAAAGCGCTGCTGGAAGGCGTTTAAGGCATAGGGACCGAAATGGGTGGATGCGCCTTCATAATGCTGGAGGGCGTATTCCTCTCGGGTGGCGACATATCCGGCGTAAGCGTTTGACAGGGCCGCGATGACCACATGATCCACCATTCCCGAAAGGGCGGTCTGGACGGTTTCCCGGAGCCGCCGGCCGGCCATGGTGGTGATTTCCGTGGGATGGCCAACGATGGCGAGATTGCCGATTTTAAGGATCTGGACCGGCAGCACTTCGGGTGTCAGGGGGATTCCCTGGGGCCGGATGCGACCCATGGGCAGGACAATGGGCTTTTCCGCGTGGCAGGCCTGGTCTTCGGGTAGAATCGTAAAGGACCATGGGAAAACCGTGCCGAGGATGGAAATGTCGTAAGGGTAGGTGATCCCTTCGGGGATGTCTAAGCCCTTGCCGTCCTCGGTGCTGCCGGCCAGCATGGACACGCCGATGGCCGCGGTGCAGGTGTTGCCGCCGCCCATGCCGGACGGCATGAACGCGCTGGTGATGATTTCATTGGAAAAGTCCACATACTGATACCGGAAATCAACGCCGCCGGAAAGAGCTGTTGTGGCGCCGTCATACAGGGTGATGGCTTTTTGATACTGGCGCTCGCCGATGGTGAGCATGTGGCTGTAGTCATCGGTGCCGTTGGGGTATCCCCAGTAGATGTTGGGGGACACGTCTCCGGAATTGGTCTGGGCAAACGCCGCCACAAAGGTATTGGTCGCCGCGTAGTTCGTGCCCATGGCTTTTTCGAACAGATAGGAGGCATACCCCTTGTTATCGCCGCTGATGAGCCGGTTGGTGTTTCCCAGGCTGGTGGGATGAACGGCAAACCAGTTGAGTGCCCCGATTTCCCTTCCGGCTGAGGTGACAAACTTCAGCAGGACCATGGTTTTATCGGTGTCGGCGGCATACTGGGCGCGCTCGGCGGCCGGATTGTTGTTATAGGCCGTGGGGGACCGGTTCCAGCCGCAGTTGTCCAGTTGGCCGGTATTGATCAGGATGGTGCCGGGGGTCAGGTTGTTGTGGGCCCGGACAATGGCCTGGAAAATGCCGTTGGCCACGCAGTTGAAATTGACCGAATCGTAGCCGAGCATGGAGAGATTATAGAGGGCGTAATGAGAGTAGGCCCCCGGGCCGCTGTGGGTGTGATTGGCGCTGATGAGCACGTTCTGGTCGGTATAGAGTCCGCCGAAACGCGAGAGCAGCAGTTTGGTCACCTGCTGCTTGACCCCCTGGGGGATGATGCCGGTGTCCGCGCTGACAAAGGCCACCCGTTTGCCGTTGACCGGGTCCACCACCACAAAAGCCCGCGCCCGCAGCCGCATACTGATCCCCTCGGTTTTCTGGTCCGGCATGGAATATCCCATCATGCCGAGTTCAGCCGCCGGGCCGGTGATATCATAAATGCCCGATCCGATATTAAAATTCGACGCCCCGGCGGCAATTGGCAGACCGCAGACCATCAAAGCGCCCAAAATCATCGCCAGCGTGAAACGGATCTCCCGGAAACCGGATTGTTTTTTGCTTGTCATTTTAATTCCTCCCCCTGAATTAAAAAGAAATTGTTTGGCCTGTTAATTCCGTTTCCGAATGTAAACCCCGTTCAGGCCGGCGGCAAAGCTCAAATCATGAGTGAGCGTTCACTCATGATTTACATGATATGGATGCCGTGTCAAGAAAAAAGTCGATGGGAGACGATCGTTGGAAAAAGAACGGATTTTATTGACAGTGACGTGAAAAAGTGAGTAATCACTCATGACGGCATCGCAAAAAGTTCAACTGCTATGTTGCGCTGCACCCCTCACTGCGTCATCGTACGGTAATAACGAATCATTGCTTGGGATTTGCGCGCCTTGAATTTGAACTTTTGTGCGATGCCGTCCCCATTATGTTAAGAGATCGCTTTGACTGGATAAGGGATAAAATTATATGATGATGCCCATCAATATCGATGCCAACGGCATGACGTTTTTTCTGGAAAAGCATTACAAAGATGCCTTTGACAAGATCTCCGAGGACAAGCGGCGGCGGATCATCGAAGCGGCCATTTCCGAGTTTTCGGAAAAAGGATTTGTCGTCGCCAATATCAATGTGATCGCCAAGAACGCCGGGATCAGCATCGGTTCCATGTATAATTATTTTGATTCCAAGGAAAGCCTGTTTCTAACCATCGTGGATTACGGGTACGCGGTGCTGGAAGGCGTGATTTCAAGCATCGATCTTGAAAAAGGAAATATTTACGATAAAATCGAACTCCTGGTCCGGGCCGCCCAGCAGTTTTCCAAAACTCATCCCGAGCTGATCCAGATTTATCTCGACAGCGCGTCGGCCGGCCTGGGGCATTTGTCGGAAAAGCTGTCCCGCCAGGTGGAGAGCATCACCGCGGACTTCTACCGGGCACTGATCGCCGAAGCCAAGACCGACGGCCTGGTCGCCGATGACATTGACGCGCACGCGGCCGCCTTCTGCATAGATAACCTGATCCTGCTGATGCAATACTCCTATACCTCCGGCTATTTCCGGGAGCGCATGAAGATTTTCGCCGGCGCCGACGCCCTGGAAAACGACGAAAAAATCGTCACCGGCATCATGCGCTTTATCCGCGGCGGCCTTGGGCCTACGGCCACATCCTGAATTGTAAATTATTCATGTCTCCTTTAAGTCCCCGGGTCTGCCGGTCAAAGCAACAATAAAAACAATGAAAATTGATCAACTCAAAAAAATTGAACGCCTGGTGCAAAAGGCCAGGGGAGCCGACCGGCAGGCGCTGATGCGGGAGATTCGTTGGTTTGGCAGCCTCGGGCCGGAAGAGCTGGCCCTTGTAAAAAACCTCCGCAAACTCTCGGCCCTGGAATCCCGCGTTCAGGCCTCGGTGCAGGCCCGGGCCCGGCGCCTCCAAAACCGGCCGGAAGCGGCCTATGATCCGAACCTGCCCATTGTGGCCCGCCGGGACGACATCATCGATGCCATCAAACGTCACCCGGTGATTATCGTGTCCGGCGAAACCGGATCCGGCAAGACCACCCAGCTTCCCCGGTTCTGCCTGGACGCCGACAGAGGGATCGACGGGATCATCGGGTGCACCCAGCCCCGCCGCATCGCCGCCATCACCGTGGCCCAGCGCATTGCCGAGGAACTCAAGGAGCCGCCCGGCCGGTCCGTGGGATATAAAATCCGGTTCCAGGACCGGTTCAACCGGGAATCGGCTTTCATCAAGATCATGACCGACGGGATCCTTCTGGCCGAGACCCAGCGGGACCGGTATCTGAATGAATACGATACGTTGATCGTTGATGAGGCCCACGAACGCAGCCTCAATATCGATTTCATCCTAGGGCTGCTGCGCCGGATTCTGGAGAAACGCCGGGACCTGAAACTCATCATTACCTCGGCCACCATCGACACGGAGAAATTTTCCGCCGCCTTCGGCAATGCGCCGGTCATCGATGTGTCCGGCCGGATGTTTCCCGTGGATGTTCGCTATGAGAAGGTCGCGGCCGATGACGACGCCGACGAACAGACCTATGTGGAAAAGGCCGTGGATGCCGTGGGCCGCATCGCTCAAGACGGCCGATCCGGGGACATCCTCATGTTCATGCCCACGGAACAGGACATCCGGGAAACCTGCGAGGCCATTGAGGGTCGCCGATTTAAAAACTCCGTTGTTTTGCCGCTCTTTGCCCGGCTGGCCGCCGCCGACCAGATGCGGGTCTTTGCGCCCCACGCCGGCCGCAAGATCATCGTGGCCACCAACGTGGCCGAAACCTCCATCACGGTGCCGGGGATCCGCTATGTGGTGGATACGGGCCTGGCCCGGATCTCGCGCTATGATCCCAAATCCCGGACCACGGCCCTTCCCGTGACGCCGATATCGAAAAGCAGCGCGGATCAGCGCATGGGCCGGTGCGGCCGCTTGGAAAACGGCATCTGCGTCCGGCTCTTTACCGAAGACGACTACAACGCCCGGCCCCTGTACACGCCGCCCGAGATCCTGCGGGCCAATCTTTCCGAGGTCATCCTGCGGATGATCGCCCTGGACCTGGGCGACATCAGGGATTTCCCCTTTGTGGACCCGCCACCGGCAAACCGGCTCAAGGATGGTTTCGATATGCTCCTGGAGCTGGGCGCCATTACCCCGGCCCGGGAGGGTAAAAAACGGTCCGCCGAAATGGTCCTGACGCCCCGGGGGCGGCTCATGGCCAAAATTCCTCTGGACCCCCGTCTTTCACGGATGCTCATCGAAGCCAGGGAAAACGGATGCCTCCCCGAAGCGGCCGTGATTGTCTCGGCCCTGACCATCAATGATCCCCGGGAACGCCACGAGGAAAACATACAGGCCGCCGAGGCGGCCCATGCCCGTTTCCGGGACCCGTCATCGGATTTCATCACCCTTTATAATATCTGGAAGGCCTGTTTCGGCGAGCCGGCCAAAGGCAAGCCGATGATCCGGGCAAAAGATCTGAAAAAGTTCTGCAATACCCATTTCATGTCCTTTCGGCGGATGCGGGAATGGCAGGATGTGCATGAACAGATCGTCGATATCCTGGCCGAGTCCGGATTCGACATGCGCGCGTCGTCTCATGCCGTCATCCCGGATGCCGCCGCAATCCCGCTTCCTCCCGATGTTAATATTATTTCGAATAGTTCTACCTCGCTATCCTCCCGATCCTTTCCCGATTCTGCTCCCCCCGCCGGCGGCCCCGCCGCGCCCGCGCATTCGCCACGAAGCGAAAAGAAAAAAAACGAGAGCCGGTTTTCGGACGGCTATGAGGCCCTTCACCGGTCCATCCTGAGCGGGCTGTTGAGCAATATCGCCGTCAAAAAGGAAAAAAACATTTATCAGGCCGCCAAGCAGCGGACCGCCATGATATTTCCGGGATCGGGCCTGTTCAATAAGGCCGGCCAGTGGATCGTGGCCGCTGAAATGGTGGAAACCTCCCGGCTGTTTGCCCGCACCGTGGCCGAAATCGACAGCCGGTGGCTGGAATCGCTGGGCGGGTCCCAGTGCCGTTACTCCTGGCGGAACCCCCGCTGGGAGCGGAAGCGCGAAGCCGTGGTGGCCGACGAGCAGGTCAGTCTCTATGGGCTGGTGATCGTATCCGGGCGGGTGGTGCTTTACGGCCCCAAAGATCCCGGGGCCGCATCGGAGATTTTTATCCAATGCGCCCTGATGGAGGCCGATGTCCGGATTGAACTTCCCTTCATGACCCATAACCGGGAATTGATCGAACAGATTGCCGACATGGAAAACCGCATGCGGCGGCGGGACCTGCTGGTGGGAGAAGACATTATCCTGGAATTTTATCGCCGGCGGCTTCCCGGGATTTACGACATGGCCGGATTAAAGAAGCTGATCAAAGCCAGGGGCGCCGACGCGTTTTTGCGCATGACCGAATCGGATCTATTGTCGGCGGCGCCGGATGAATCCCGACTGTCCGCGTTTCCGGACACGGTGGACCTGGGCGACCGTTCCTATCGCTGCGAATACCGGTTTGATCCCGGACAGGATCACGACGGGGTTACGGTAAAGGTGCCGGTATCGGCAGCCGGCGGGGTGTCGGCCGCCACAGCGGACTGGATCGTACCGGGGCTTCTGGAAGAAAAAATCACGCTGCTGATAAAGGCCCTGCCAAAAGGGTATCGCAAGCAACTGGTGCCGGTGGCCGACACCGTATCGGTGATTTTAAAGGAGATGCCGCTGTACCGGGGTTCCCTCAAGGCGGCCCTGAGCCGGTTTATTTTCGAGCGGTTCGGGGTGGATATTCCGGCTTCGGCCTTCAGCGAGGCAGCCCTGCCCGAATACCTGCAAATGCGTTTTGCCGTCACCGATGAAACCGGCAGGGAAATTATTTCCGGCCGCGACGCCGCGGTGCTGCGCCGGGAAATTCCCAGTGATCATCCTCTGCCCGGATTTGACCATGCGCTTCAAAGAGAACGCAAAAAATGGGAGCGGCTTGGACTGACCGGGTGGGACTTTGATGATCTGCCCGAAAGCATTACCGTCAACGATCCGGGCGGCGCCATGATCTGGCTCTATCCCGGACTTGAAATAGACGGCGACCGGGTCAACCTCCGTCTTTTCAGGGATGCGGCAACAGCCGCCGCGTCTCATCCCCGGGGAATCGCCCAGCTTTGCTGCCTTTATTTTTCAAAAGACATCAAACATCTGAAAAAGAATCTCATCCTGCCGGGCAATATGGGGGTCGCGGCCCGTCATTTCGGCGGTTCCCATCAGGTGACCGAGGCCCTGGCGGACCGGGTGGTTGCCGACCTTTTTTCCCGGCCCATCCGCACCCGAAGGGAATTTGAAGATCTGATCCAGGTTTGCGTCAATCAGGTCCTGCCCGCCGGTCAACGGCTGCTCAACGAAGTCATCCCGGTCCTATGGGCCTATGCGGAGGCCCGATCCATGCTTTCGGCCCTGGCGGCGGCCAACAAAGGGAATGCCGTCATCCTGGGTTTTCTGGATATGCTGGCAGAAGACCTGACCCGCCTGGCGCCGCCGGATTTTATCGAACATATGGCGGTTTTGCGGATGATCCACTTGCAGCGCTATATCCGGGCCATCCAGTTGCGCGCCGAGCGGGGAATTATCGACCTGGAGCGGGACCGGAAAAAAGCGGCCCAGCTTCAGCCTTTTAACGACGCCCTGGCAGATATCGCCGCCGAGCTCGATCCGGACGCATCTTGGGAAAAGCGGGAAGCCGCGGATACGCTTTTCTGGATGATCGAGGAATTCAAGGTGTCGTTGTTCGCCCAGGAACTCAAAACCGCCTACCCGGTTTCCCCTAAGAAAATCGACACGATTATTAACGATATCCGACGGATGATCTGATAGCCTCGTAATGCCGGGCTTCGTCGATTCGTCCCCGTTTGCGGCATCCGTCGGCGTAGATCCTGCATTTGCGGGCCAGAACATCCGCAGCGGCTTGTTTCTGATCCTCGGTGAGTTCGTTGCTTTCCAGCAGGTTTAAAATGGATCGGATCCGGTATTGATCCAGGCCGGGGGCCGCGGAGAGCTGGTCCGGATGCCCCCCGGTTTTGACCACCAGGGGCGCGTCAATCAGGTAAACCGGATAACGGCGGGTCACCCGGAGCCAGAGATCGTAATCCTCGCAGGCCGGCAGGGCCTCGTCGAACCCGCCCACCATGGAAAAAAGAGTCTTGCGCATCATCACGGCCGAGGGGCTGACCAGGCAGAGTTCCAGGGACGGTGTAAAGATCATCCCGGATAATTTCCGGTGCCGCCGGCCGGGATTGACCCTTCTGCCGTTTCGGACCCAGATTTCGCCGGTCTGGCAGATCAGGGCATCGGGACGGGATGTGAAAAAATCGACCTGAACGGTAAGTTTTTGGGGCCGCCAGAAATCATCGGAATCCAGAAAGGCGATCAGATCGCCTTGGGCCCGGGCGACGCCCGCGTTCCGGGCCGCGCTCACCCCCCGGTTTTCCCGGCAAACAACGGTCAGTTGATCCCCGTAGCGTGCGAGAATTTCTGCTGTCTGATCCGTGGAGCCGTCATCCACCACGATCAGTTCAAACGGCCGATAATCCTGTTCCAGAACCGAATCAATCGCGCGGCCGACGGCCCAGGCCCGGTTGAAGGTCGGAATGATGACGCTGACCAGGGGCCCGTTTGCGGCATTCATTTAAAAATCCTTCCGGGTCTCAATTCCTTATCAGGACCTGATGCCACATGATAGCGAAAATGAGAGACTGGAAACGATAAACTGGAGCCAAGGAATTTCGTAAAATCTCGTCTTAGCCGGCATCCAGCCCTGCTCCGGTTTTAAAAGGCATGGTAAGATGATAAACGCCGTATTCCAAAGCCGCCTTGACTTCCACCTCGCCTTTCTGGAAGACCCGCATCATTTCCTTGTTGGCCGGCAGCACGTCGGCGGTAAATCCCTGGAGACCGCGCTCCTTGGCCAGCCGGATCAGGGTCCGGAACATGTAGGTGGCGATGCCCAGACCCTGGTAGTTCTCGTCCACGACAAAGGCCACGTCCGCGTAAGGCCGGTGCGGGTCCTTGACGTAGCGGGCCTCGGCGATGATTTTCCCCCGACCCATGTCTCCCACCAGGCCCACGATGGACATGACCTTGCCGTAATCGACATTTACGTATTCCTGCATTTTAGAATGCGGCATGGTCTTTAGCGGCGTAAAATACCGGTAATATACGGATTCGTCCGAGAACCGGTAGAAAAGCCGGCGCATTTCTTCCTCATCGGACGGCCGGATGGCCCGGAATCGCACCGTGGTGTTGTTTTTAAATGTCTGCTTGAAGCTGATATGCCCCGGATAGAGATGGGCGCTTTCGGCCATGTAGAGCTGGTCGGCATACAAAATTTTGTGGGCCTTGGCTTCTTCCACCAGGCGGGCACGGTCATCGGGATGGGCCACTTCGATCAGGGCCAGGGCGCGCTCCCGGATGGTACGGCCGTTTAAGTTGGCCACCCCGTTTTCAGTTACGACAAAATCAATCGATTCCCTGATATTGAGCTGGTTCGGGATGTCTTCGATGGAGATCAGGATATTGGATTCGCCTTTGAGATTGCGGCTGGGCAAAGCGAAAATAGAATATCCGCCATAGGAGATTTCCGCGCCGTTGACGAAATCGATGATTTCCGCCGGGTCCGTGGTGACGTTGCCCTTGCCGACATGAAGGGCGATCCTGCCGGTGAGATCGACTTTCCGGGCATTGGCCACGGCCACAAAACGGGGGTTGCGGCCGATGCGCAACGGACTGAACACCTTGTCTAAAGACTGAAATTCCATCAGCGGGTTCATGTTCAGCCAGTCCATCAGTTTAGCTGTTCCCATGGCATAGGCGGCCAGGGATTTACCCGGGAAGTTCTCCTTGAACCGGTTGGTGACGGCGCCGCTGTTGACCAGGTCCATGAGGGCATCGCTGAACACCGGGGTATGAATGCCTAAGTCCTTTTTGTTTTTCAGGTGGCACGCCAGGGCCTCGTAAAGCGGGCCGATGGTAAACGCGATGCAGCTTCCATCTTCGATGACTGAGGCCACGTTGGCCGCCACCCGGTCATAGATGTCGGTCACCGGCCATCGCTGAAAATAGATCGGCTTTTCCGTGCTGCGCACCAGCATGTCGAATTCATTGATGGAGACAAACGTATTTCCGCAGGTGACGGGCATGTCCGGATTGATTTCACCCACGACAATGTCGGCCTGACTCATGGCCAGATGGGCCACGTCCACGGCAACACCGAGGCTGCAATAGCCGTGGCGATTGGGTGGCGTGATCTGCACGAAGGCGATATCAAACGGGATGCGCCGGGCCGCCACGAGCTGGGTCAGCCGGGAAAAGCGGCTGGGGATCAGGTCCACCCGTCCGGCGGTAATGGCTTCTTTGGCCACCCATCCGGAAAAAAAGGTTTTAAGGCGGAACTTCTGGGCCTGGAGTTTTTCAAGGGAAATGGCTTCCCCGAAGCTGAGCAGTTGGAACAGTTCCAGGTCCTGGAGGTTGTCCGCGTTGGATTCCATCAGGTGCTTGACCAGGGTTCGCGGTTCAGCGGAACCCGTGCCGAGAAAAATACACATGCCCGGTTCGATTTTGGCGATCACCTTATCCGGTGATACCACCCGGCTTTCCCAGTCCATGATATTGGTGGTGTCAGTCATTTTTCAATAGCCCCTTGTTTTAATAAAAATCCCCTTGCCTGGGACAGACAAGGGGATTTTTGGTATCATGCCGCTTTTCCCTGACCTGATGGATGATCAGTTTTTGGGATACATGGCTTCGATCTTGTCCTTAAACATTTCCTGGGCCACGTTCTTTTTGACCTTGAGGGTCGGGGTGAGCATCTTGTTGTCAATGGTGAATTCCGGAACGATGGTCACTTTCTTGATCTGCTCGAAGGAGGCGAATTTCTTATTCTTCTCCGCCACTTCACTGTTAATCAGGGCGATGATGTCCGGATTGGTGAAGAGATCTGACTCTTTGCTGAAATTGATCCCCTTTTCCGTGGCGTATTCCTTGATGTTGTCCGGATCAAGGGTGACCAGGGCCGTGAGATATTTGCGTTTGTCGCCGATGACCACCACCTGGTTGATGTATTTGGATGTGGCTACATGGCCTTCAATGGCGGACGGGGCGATGTTCTTTCCGCCGGCGGTGATGATGAGATCCTTTTTCCGGCCGGTGATGCGCAGGAAGTTTTCGGAGTCGATTTCACCCAGGTCGCCGGTACGGAGCCAGCCGTCGCTGGTGAATGTCTTGGCGGTTTCTTCGGGCATTTTGTAGTATTCCCGCATCACGTTTCTACCCTTAAACAGGATTTCTCCGTCTTCGGCGATTTTCTGTTCAATGCCCGGTCCGGGAAGGCCGACCCAGCCGATACGGTAATTATCGACGCGGTTGACGTTGGTAAAGGAGGTGTTCTCCGTCATGCCGAGACCTTCAAGCACGATCACGTTGGCGCCGATGAAAAATTTGCCGATGCCCGGATCCAGAGGCGCCGCGCCGCTGATGCAGAACCGGAGACGACCGCCCAGGGCCGCGTGCAGTTTGCTGAAGACCAGCTTGGATGCGATTTTATGCTTGAAAGCCAGCCCGAACGGCGGGGTCTGCTTGTTGAGCAGGCAGTCAGCCATCTGGTCGCCAACGCCCACGGCCCATTTAAAGATCTTAAGAGCTACGCCGCCCTTGGCTTCAGCGCCGCTGATCACCTTGGAATAAACTTTTTCATAAATTCGCGGCACGCTCGGGAACCAGTGGGGTTTGGCCTGTTTCAGATCGTCCACGATGGTATCCATGCTCCGGGCGAAGTTGGTGGTGGCGCCCACCAGAAGGGTGGCATAAACGCAGGTTCGGGCGAAAATATGGGCCAGGGGAAGGAACAGAAAGGTTTCGTCTCCATCCCGGACATCTAAGGAACCTTCCACCGACTGGGACGTGAAAAGCACGTTGTCGTGGGTGATGACCGCGCCCTTGGGAACGCCGGTGGTGCCGGAGGTATAGACGAATGTGGCCACGTCCTTGGGGGTGACTTCCTTGATCCGCTGCTGAAGGTCTTTTTCAGGAAAGGATTTGCCGAGTTTCATGAATTCTTCATAACTGACGATCCAGTCGTCTCCCTTGTGATCCCCCTCAAACAGGACGACTTTACGGACATTGGGTATCTCGGGCCGGATTTCTAAAAGCTTGGCTAACTGGTCCTTGTTCTGGGCGAAAACCACAACGGCGTCGGAATGGTTGATGATGTATTTGCAGTCTTCCGGGAGGTTGGAATGATAGATGCCGACCGTGACCGCGCCGATCATGGCATTGGACATATCCACCAGGACCCATTTATAGCAGGAATAGCTCAGGATGATGACCTTGTCGCCCTTGTTCACCCCGAGGGTGGCCAGGCTTTTGCCGGCCTGCTTGACCTGTTCGTAAAATTCGGACCAGGTGACCGATTCCGATGTGCCTTCGGCATCCAGGAACCATCGGTGAGAAATGGTGTCGGGTTTTGCGTCGACCGTTTTTTTCAACATTTGGTGAATATTTTGAAACTCTACCATGCGCATGACTGCCTCCCTGTGTTATGGTTTGTATTTCAATAAAATTCCATTATAATTTAGTATATAGATTAATTGTAAAAATATATAAAAAAAACAAATGAATGTCAAGTATTTTAGGTATTTTTACGGCTTTTTCGCAACTTGAGAATAATGTCGGAAGGTTATCCATACAACAGCCCGACATAGCCCACAAACGAATCCCCCGGACTTTTTTCATAACTGGAACTGTAGCCGACCATTTTCGAAGATGTCGCGCCCAAGGCCTTTGAAGCCGCAATAGCGGCGGCTGCCGCACCGGCACAGCATGCATTCTGGCTGGAAATACCTTCCCGGATTACAACGGAAGGGTCCATTTCCATCATTCGTTCAATGATAATACGGTCATTTTGGTTTTTTACCCAGTCAAAGCCTTTCTCCCCGCGGCCCGCGGGCGCAAATCCATAGTTGGGGCCATAATGGGTCAAATCCGTTGAGCCGATGATTTTGATTTTTATATTCAAATGGTTGGCTGTATCCACAACCGTTTTTGCCAGATCAATGCTTGCGGCGGCCGGGGGCGTTCCAATGGGAAGGAGACGGGCGTTGGGAAAGAAGTGTTTGATAAAGGGCAACTGGAGTTCAATGGTATTTTCCTGGGAGAACCGCGCTGAAGACTCTACGTGAAAGGGATATTTCTCAACAAGATCCATGGCCATGTCCGTTGCAATGGCCATGTCTCCGAAAGGGGTTTCCCATGCGCCGTCGGTCATGATGACGTTGGGCGAATCCGGGGCAAGGTGCATGCCGAACACCACAATAACGTCTATGGCATCCTGCGGATTTGCGGATTGCATAGCCGCAATGACGTTGCAGGCCAGGCTGCCGGAAAAATACCACCCGGCATGGGGCACGATACCGCCGATATAGTCTTTATCCGGCGTGACGCGGAAGCGCTTATCGGCTAAAAACGTCCGAATTTCTTTTTCACAATCGGAAGCGCCGGCCGGGTACCAACTGCCGGCAAACACGGCTCGTCTGGTATTCATGAAAGCCCCTCCTTTTTTGTTATTTGAATTTCTGGATCGCCCTCCCGAATGCCGGCATGGCGCTGGCGATGACCGCGTCATCCACGCAGAAGGCCAGCCGGAAATGTCCGGGGCCGCCGAAACCGGCTCCCGGCACCGCAAGGATCAGCTCCTCCTGAAGGGCGCGAACGAATTTTACATCATCGGGGATCGGCGATTTCGGGAACAGGTAGAACGCGCCGGCCGGCTTGACGAATTCATAGCCCAGTTTTTCTAGGCCGGTGCAGAGCAGTTCCCGTTTGCGCGCGTAATGCTTGATATCCACGGCCGATCCCTGAACCGCGGCCACCACGCGCTGCATCATGGCCGGGGCATTGACAAAACCAAGGATCCGGTTGGCCAGGCCCAGTCCGGCCATCAGTTCGTTGCGATACGTTGCGGCCGGGTTGACCGCGATAAAGCCGATCCGCTCCCCGGGAACGGACAGGTCCTTTGAGTAGGAAGTGGTTATGATACTGTCCGGGTAAGCGGTGAATATGCCCGGGACCCGGATGCCGTCGTAGATGATCTTGCGGTAGGGCTCATCCGATACCAGATAGATGGTGCGTGAAAATTGGCGGCTTTTGGATGCCAGCAGTTCCCCCAGTTCCTTGAGGTTGTCTTCCCGATAGACCTGCCCGGTGGGGTTGTTGGGGGAATTGATGAGCACCGCCTTGACATCCGGGGTCAAGGCCTGGTCGATGGCGCTTATATTTAGCGTAAAATCCGGATTCGTGGCAACGGTTTTAAGGGTTCCGCCCTGATTGTCGGCGTAAAAACCATATTCCACGAAATACGGCGCGGGCACGAGCACCGCGTCCCCGGGATCGAGGATGGTTTTTAAGATGACGTTGAGCCCGCCGGCCGCGCCGCAGGTCATGATGATGTCGTTTTCGGTCACGGCCGCCTGCTGCTCCCCGGACACGAAATCCGCCACCGCCTTGCGGACAAACGCGTATCCCGCATTGGGCATGTACGCGTGAAGCCCGGGTGCTGTGCTTTCGGCGATTTCTTTCAGTGCCTGTTTGAATGCCGGCGGCGGGTCCATGTTGGGATTGCCGAGGCTGAAATCAAAAACCGTGTCCGGCCCGTGGATGGCTTTGAGCCGGGTTCCTTCCTCAAACATTTTCCGGATCCATGATGACTTGGTGATAAATGATTCGATTTTCTTTGAAATGGTCATTAGGGGCAGTTCCTTGGAAGCCAGGGTTTAACGGTAAAGTCAGAAAAGCGCTTTTGAGCGTCAGGCTGATTCCACAATCTTGACTTCGGGAATTTCCTGTTTCAACAGCCGTTCAATGCCGTTTTTAAGGGTCATCTGGGACATGGGGCACCCGGCGCAGGCTCCCTGGAGGCGGACTTTCACGACGCCGTCCTGCACATCGATGAGTTCCACGTCGCCGCCGTCGGCTTGCAGGGACGGCCGGATCTTTTCCAGCACTTTTTGTACTTTTTCTTTCATGATTTTTCCTCCTTTATCCCTTCTATTTTTAAGGTTAAGCATAACTTATATGATAAAAGCAGCGAAAAGGCAAACGGTTTCAGTCGATATTAGTGCCGGGGACCGCGTCCGGGTCCAGCTTTTCGTAAAACGCGGCCCGGAATTGCTGGAACCGGTCACCACGAACGGCCGCGCGCATTTCTTCCATGAGATGCAGGTAATAATAGAGGTTATGGATGGTGTTTAACCGGTATGACAGCAGCTCCCGACAGCGATACAGGTGGTGCAGGTAGGCCCTTGAAAACCGGGCGCAGGTTGTGCAGCCGCACGAAGGGTCCAGCGGGCCGGCGTCATGCCGGAACCGCGCATTGCTGATGTTGACCGCGCCGAAGGATGTGAAGAGCTGCCCGTTTCGGGCATTTCTGGTGGGCATCACGCAATCGAACATGTCCGCGCCCATGCCGACAAGTTCCACCAGGTCCGCCGGCGTGCCCACGCCCATGACATAGCGGGGTTTTCCCGGCGGCAGCAGGGGCAGGGTGGTATCCGCCGTGGTCATCATCAGGTCCTTGGGCTCGCCCACGCTCAGACCGCCCACCGCGTATCCGGAAAAATCGATCTCCATGAGCGCTTCGGCGGAGCGCCGGCGCAGGTCCGGATACATGCCGCCCTGGACGATGCCGAAAAGAGCGTTGCCGTTTCGGCCGGTTTCCTCCCATGCGGTTTTACAACGTCGGGCCCATCGCGTGGTCAGTTCCAGGGCCTTTTCTGCGGTCCCGGCATCCGCGGGATAGGGGATGCATTCATCCAGACACATGATGATGTCGGCCCCGAGATCGGTCTGGATGGATATCGCGTCCTCGGGGGTGATCAGGTGCCGCGATCCGTCGATATGGGATTGAAAATCGAATCCGTTTTCCGTGATTTTGGATATTTTGGCCAGGGAAAAGATCTGGAATCCGCCGCTGTCGGTGAGGATGGGGCCGTCCCAGTTCATGAACCGATGCAACCCTGAAAAAAGCCGGATGACCTCCCGGCCGGGCCGCAGGTAGAGATGATAAGTGTTGCCCAGGATGATGGATGCCCCGCAGGCCTTGAGTTCATCCGGGGTAACGGCCTTGACGGTGCCGGCCGTGCCCACGGGCATGAAGACCGGGGTAGGGATATGGCCCCGGGCGGTTTTTATGATCCCGGCCCGTGCCCGGGTTTGTGTTGATGTTGCAATGACTTTAAAATCAAGCATGATACGCTCTTTTATCCGATCAGCATGGCGTCGCCGTAACTGTAAAAACGATACTGGTTTTCAATGGCCGCGTTGTAGGCGTTTTGAATCCGCTCCCTGCCGGCAAACGCGGACACCAGCATCAGCAGGGTGGAGCGGGGCAGATGGAAATTGGTGATCATGGCATCCACGATGTTAAAATTATATCCGGGATAGA
>QZJS01000041.1 GCA_003597945.1 Desulfobacteraceae bacterium
GCCAATGAAAAAGCGGAGCATATTCGATAATATGTGAGCATTTTGAAGCGGCCTGCAACGCAGCCATCGGGCCTCAGATGGGGTTTTGAAATGGCTTCTGTTGAAATACGAATGGCAATGGTCGGCAGTCCATGATAGATTAAAAAGCATGCCGACGGCATCCGCAATGGAGGAAGAAAACAAATGGCTTCACGCAATGAAGCAAAACAGCAAAAAGAAAAAACCAGCCGGACCTTAATCGAATCGGCCCTGGAACTCTGCGCCGAAGAAGGCTACGCCAGCCTGAGCCTTCGGTCCGTGGCGCGGAAAGCCGGCATCGCGCCCACCTCCTTTTACCGGCATTTCCGTGAAATCGATGAAATGGGCGTGGCAATGGCGGATCAGGCCAAAGATATGCTCAACGACTGGCTGACAACGGCGCGAAAGAAGATGACGCTGCCGCTGATAAAGCCGAAAGACACGTCCGAACAGATATTAACATCCATTAAACAACTGACCCGGCCGTTTGCGGAAACATTTACAGCCTGTTTTAACGACAACCCGCGGCTGATCCACCTTTTTTTTCAGGAACGCACCGGATGCGCGGACCCTCTGCGGGCCGCCATAACCGATGCCGTCGACGGATTGATCCGCAACCTGACGGAGATCTTAAAACAGCCCGGCAAGGCCCTCCCCTGCGACGCCGAAACAACGGCAATGATCGCCGAAGCCATGATCACCCTTGTCAGCCGGGGCATCATGGAAAGCTCTCTGTCTCCCGGCGTTCAATCGGTCGAACATGCAAAACGCGCGACGGAAACAACCATTCAAAAACTCAATCTCCTGTTGCTGGGAGCCTTGATAGCAAAACAGACAAAACAGGGGTGATGCATGGATCAAATAATTGAACAGCTTTTCGAAGCCCATGTCCAACATGAGCTCAACCGCTTCAAACCCAGGGCATTCCAGCAGACCATCCGGGAAGAAACAGCGGCCTTGTTTCAATGGATCAACAATATAACGCTGCGGGAAATCGTCACCCCGGAACAGATCATCGGCGTAATCGATCGCAACGTGGTCAAACTGCCCATCGCCGGCGGGATCACGGAGTTGACCGGAGAAATGAGCCGGCGGGTCCTGGCCGCCCCGCAGAATAAAACCACCACGCTGGAAGACATCTTCCCCCGGAAACCCTATGACGATATTGTGGACAAAATCGGCGGCCTGGAGAAAGCCAGGCAGGATCTCATCCACAACCTGGTCAACAGTTCGATCTATTCCCAGCAGATTTCGGAAGTGCTGTTTACCGGCATCAAGGAATATCTGCTGACGGAAAATATTTTCGCCCAGAAAGTCCCGGGCCTTGCCTCCCTGATCAAAATCGGAAAATTCGCCGTCAACAAGACCCTGCATCCGCTGGAGGTCGCTGTTGAAAAAACCGTCAAAAGCTATATTGAAAAAAATCTCGGCAATACCATTCGCCGCAGTGAAAAGTCCTTAAACGCCTATTTTGACGAAGCCCATATCATTGAAATGGGCGATGAGATCTGGACGTCGGTTTCCGAAAAAAAATTGTCCGAATATTTTACAATGGTGGATGCCGGCGACATGGAGGACTTTATTATCATCGGATATGATTTCTGGCTTCATTTCCGAAAAACTCCTTATTTCAAGGCAATTTATACGGATCTGGTCTATTTCTTTTTTGAAAAATACGGGGACAGGGAACTCGATCTTATTGCCGAGGATGTGGGGGTTACCGAGGAAATGGTGGTCGATGAACTGGTGCAAACCCTGTCTCACGGCGTTAAAAAGGCCCTTGCCGGCGGTTTCCTGGAAGCGCGCATCCGGGCCCGGCTGGAAAATTTTTACCTGTCTCCGGAAACCGCAATACTGGCGTCATCCATGACGGGGGCTGAAAAAACACCGGTAAAGGCAAAAACGCCCCGGCCGCCTGCCACAAAGGAAAAACCCGCCAAAAAATCTGCAATCAAAAAGAACCAGCCCAAGGGAAAGCCGTGATAATGGAGGACCGCATTTGACGAAAACCCTCATATGTTGTATGGTTTGAAGCAACTGCGGATATAACCGGCCGCGCTATAAGCTGAGCATCATCGGCGGGCTTGGAAATTTTTCGTAACCCAAATCCATGTTCAGGCTCACAATCGATGCTCAGCCGCGTCATTATGACGGATTCTTCTTTACCATTCAGGATGAGACACCCATGACAGCGCCCATAAAGAAAATGATCGAAGAAAAATGGCATGCCATGAGCGAAAAGGCGGTATGCCGGGAACTGGAGACAACCCGCGATGGCCTGACCGATGACGAGGCGGCCCAGCGGCTGAGCCAGTATGGACTCAATGCCCTGCCGGTGAAAAAGCCTCCGGCCCTGTGGCAAATCCTCCTGCATCAGGTTCTCAATCCCTTGATTTTCATCCTGATCGCCGCTGCAGTCGCGTCCATGGCCATCGGAGAGCTCACGGACGCGATCTTTATTCTGCTGGTGATTGCCATCAACAGCGGCCTGGGGGCTTACCAGGAATACAACGCCGAAAAGAGCGCGGCAAGCCTCCAGAAAATGCTCAAAATCAGCGCCCGGGTCCTGCGCTCGGGGAGCCAGAAAGAGATTTCCGCCGAGGAACTGGTCCCCGGCGATATCGTGTTTCTTGAATCCGGCAACAAAGTCCCGGCGGATCTGCGGCTCCTTGAGGCCAACGGCTTAAACGCGGATGAAAGTTTTCTGACGGGCGAATCCATGGCCGCGGTTAAAAAGTCCGATGTGCTCATGGAATCCCTTCGAGTGGCTGATCGCGCCAACATGGCATTTGCCGGCGCCACTATTACCGGCGGCCGGGCCATGGGCGTGGTGGTGGCTACCGGCATGGCCACCGAAGTAGGCAAAATCGCGGAAAACATCTCTTTATCCGAAAGCGCCAAACCACCGCTGGTGCTGCGTATGGAACGTTTCACCCGGCAGCTCAGCGTGATCGCCCTGGCCCTCAGCGCCGTGCTGGCGGGCATCCTCTGGAAGCAGGGGATGGTTCCACGGGAAATTTTTTTCTTTGTGGTGGCCCTGGCGGTCTCGGCCATCCCCGAAGGACTCCCCGTTGCCCTTACCGTTGCCCTGTCCATCGCCACTTCACGGATGTCGAAGCGCAACGTCATCGTGCGCAAACTCACGGCCGTGGAAAGCCTCGGCAGCTGCACCGTCATCGCCAGCGACAAAACCGGCACCCTTACCGTCAATCAGCAGACCGTCAAAATCATTGAATTTCCCGGCGGCGACCGGTTCCGGGTTTCCGGGGAGGGGTACAACGGGGACGGCGAGGTCCGGCCGGAAGAGGATGCTTATTTTACGGAAAACCAACGCCAACAGGCCGCCAAAATCGCCAAACTGTCGATCCTGGCCAATGAAGGGAGCCTGAAAAAGGAAAACGGGGCGTGGCAATATCACGGCGACGCCATGGACGTGGCGTTTCTGGCCTTAGGATATAAAATGGGGCTGGACCCGGACACGGTAAGGCGGGATTTTTCCCTGGCCGGAAGCATCCCCTATGAATCGGAACGAAAATATTCCGCGGCGTTCTACAACAAAAACGGGACAGTGCATGTGGCCGCCAAGGGGGCATTGGAAACCATTCTGGGCTTCTGCGATGACGCCGTGGACGGCGGCGGGTTGACCGCGCTTGATCCGGACGTCATCGAGACCCGGGCACTGGCACTGGCCGCCGAAGGATACCGGGTTCTGGCGGTGGCCGGCGGCGAATTCGATCATTTCGAAACAAAGGATGTTTACGAGGACGGCGATCTGCCCCGGCTGGTGTTTTACGGACTGGTGGCCTTTATTGATCCGCTGCGTCCCGAGGCCAAAGACGCGGTTGAAAAATGCCGCCGGGCAGGAATCACGGTCCTGATGATCACCGGCGACCACCCGGCAACGGCCGAGGCCATCGCCCGGGAAATCGGCATCGCCGATTGGGGTGAGGCGGCCGTGACCGGCGCCCGGCTGGCCGAAGCCGGCCCCGCGGACTCGCCGGCCTTTATAAAACTGGCGGCCTCATCCCATGTGTTTGCCCGGGTTTCGCCGGTCCAGAAGCTGGAAATCGTGGAAGCCCTGATCCGCCGGGGGGAATTCGTGGCGGTCACCGGCGACGGCGTCAATGACGCCCCGGCCCTGCGGCGGGCCAATATCGGCGTGGCCATGGGCTCGGGCACGGACGTGGCCAAGGAAATCAGCTCCATGATCGTCACCGACGATAATTTCTCATCCATTGTCGCCGGCGTGGAAGAAGGCCGCTACGCTTACGACAATGTGCGAAAGGTCATCTACCTGGCCATATCCACCGGCGCGGCCGAAGTCATGCTGTTTATTGCCGCCATCATGGCCGGCCTTCCCCTTCCCCTGCTGGCCGTGCAACTGCTCTGGCTCAACCTGGTCACCAACGGCATCCAGGACGTTTCCCTGGCCTTTGAGGGCGGTGAACCCGGGGCCATGCAGCGCAGGCCCCGCCGGACCGACGAGAAGATCTTTAATCCCGTAATGATCCAACAGACCGTGGTTTCAGGACTCACCATGGGTCTGATCACCTTCGCGTTCTGGTTTTTCCTCATCCATTTCAAGCATATGGATGAAACCCATGCCAGGGATCTGGTCCTGCTGCTCATGGTCTTCATGCAGAATTTCCATGTATTCAACTGCCGGTCGGAAACCGTCTCGATTTTCAGAATCCCTCTGTCCCGCAACTGGATCCTGCTTTTCGGGGTCATGGCGGCCCAGGGCATCCATATCGCGGCCATGCATATTCCCTTCATGCAGACCGTGCTGCGCATCGAGCCCATCACCATAGGCGAATGGGCCGAAGTCCTGGTGCTGGCCGTTCCCATGATCATGGTGATGGAAATTTTCAAAAAAATCAGGGCCGGGCGCAGGCAGGAGAAATAGCCGCCGCCGTTAAAAACCGGAAAACCCGTCCTCTTCAAGGGAAAAGACTTTACAAAAGGGATTATAAAACGGTCGGCGACATAAATAAAAAAAATTCAAAAATCTATAGCCCACGAGGCCCGCAGGCAGAAGGTATCTTCCTTTGATCGGGGCTGGTAGAGGATGTAAGAACCGGACGCCACCGCGTCGGAACGGTCAAATCGCTGGGATTCATAGGTCAATTTCATCAACATCGCGCGATATCGCAGGCCGCACATGGCAAAAGGGGACCGGGCCTGATACTGTAGAATTCTTACCGGAGCATCCCGGCCGTTAACGTAGGCATTGTTTTGGGCATGAAGAGGCAGCTTCATGCCGGCTTCGGCAAAAACCGACATCTTGTGGGAAAATCTGTAATGCGCTCCGGCGCCAACCCGGCCGTGTACGCTCCACCACCATTCCTCCAGACCTTTCACCGGCACGCCGTCGGCCGTCCGGGTATCATCGAGCATCCGCAGCCATGTTTTGCCGCCGAGTCCCGCAAACGGCTGAAGGGTCCAGCCGGATGCCGGCCGGAAATTGAATGTCGCATCCATGTAGCCCTGAGCACCCACATACCAGACGTCCGTATTGACCGGAATTAAAGACCAGGTATGTCCGTCATAATCCACGCGGCCGAAAAAAAGGCCGGCGCCGTGGCGCCAGCCCAGACGTTCGGCTGTTGATTCCAGATCATAGCTCATCCCGACCAGCCAGCCGGTTTCAGTAAGCAGCTCAAAATCGTCGTCAAGATATTCCGACCAGTTGAACCGGATTAACTCCATCCCGGCATCCACCCGATATGCCGGCAAGTGATCCGGGACCTGCCCGGCCCGCAACGGCAGGGGCCATGTGATTAGCGGCCCCAAGGCAACAATCAATAATATAATACGCAAAAACAACATATTAAGGGCTTTTCCTGCGCCGCCATCCATTATTGACTTTTGATTTTCTCGCAAAAAAAATTTCCCCTGCTTTGCGGTATTTTTACGGAAAGAAAGTTCAGTTCGGAAAAATCCCCCGAAAGTCTTTTGGCGATTCCGCCGCCCTTTATTCGGCCATTTTATCAAGCGTGGATATGACGCCCGGATCATACAGATTAAGAAAATCATCCATATTTTCCCGGATGCCGACTAAACGAACAAACCCCAGATAGCGACCCTGATCCCAATCAAGGGCCTCGGCAACCGAGGGAAACCGGTTCTTGCCGGATTGTTCCAGAGCGGCTTCAAAATCCCGCCAGAGTTTCCAACCGTCGGGCATTTCATCGGCCCCCTGCAGCGAGATCCGCCCGGATCGCTCCCAGAGACGCCGCCACTCTCCAGTCGTGAGAAAACTCCGGCACTCGTCTTCCCAGAAGGCAACGCCGTTGGCCTGCGGTTGCAGCAGGTGTTCGGGAACTGCGCCGTCAAACGACTGCATCAGCCCGGGAACGACAATGCCGATTTTTCCCAGACCCTTCAAAAAACGGCTGATATAGCCCAGATAAAGCCGGTCCGTCCCGAAATACTGGTATGCATCCACGCTGATGACGGCATCAAAAAATCCGGCGGCAAACGGCAATGCATGGGCCTCGGCCCGGACGGGAAAAACACGGTCGCCCAGTCCCTGTTCGTCAATGCGCCGCCAGTTTTCATCCGGATGGACCCACAGGTCTGTGGCCCAGACCTGCACATCGAATTCCTTTGCAAAAAACATGCTGGTCAATGCGGTCCCGCATCCCAGGTCCAGAACCCGCATGCCGGGCTTCAAGTCCAGCACGCCCCACAGCCACTCGGCCAGCCACAGGGGGTTAGGACCCATCTGATGATCCATTATCCACTCAGGATCATAGGAATTGGACCGCGGAAACGACTCGCGGTGCAGAATATGAGGTTTTGTTGCCATCGGCGTGGGCTCCCTTTGCGATGCGTTTAAAGATAGATATCCTCATGCGGCAATACCCTGATATGCCGTCCTTATCAATAAAATTATAAACCTTACCCAATGGATACGCCGGCATGAGTGGCATGAACGGCATCGCGAACAGCAGGGATAGCGGGGCACTTTTTCGGGCTTATGCTTAAAAGTTCTTGACTTTAAAAATCAAGTCGCCTTAATTTAGGCATATGCCAACAAAAACAAAACCTGGCCACATCAATCAGGAGGGTTATCGCACATGACGGAACAGGTCATCAAACTCGGCGGAAAGAAAAAAAGTATCTTTATGGACAAGGTCAAGGCAATCCTGCCCGAAGGCGGAAACCTGAACCTCTGCCTGACCTGCGGGGCCTGCGCGGCGGGTTGCCCGGCAACGGGGCTGGAGGGGATGGACCCCCGGAAATTTCTACGCATGGCAGCCCTGGGAATGGATGAGGAAATCATGAGCACCCCGTGGGTCTGGATGTGCACCATGTGCCAGCGGTGCATCTATGTCTGCCCCATGAAAATCAACATCCCGCAACTGGTCTACAATGCCCGGGCCACCTGGCCCAGGGATCAGCGGCCCAAGGGGATACTTGGATCATGCGACATGGCCTTGAAAAACGAAAGCTGCAGCGCCATGGGCACTTCGCCGGAAGACTTCCAGTTCGTGGTGGAGGATGTGTTGGCTGAATACCAGGAAGCCCAGCCGGAATTTGCGGATATGGAGGCGCCCATCGACAAGGAAGGGGCGGAATTCTTCCTGAACCAGAATTCCCGGGAACCGGTCACCGAACCGGATGAAATGTTGCCCCTCTGGAAAATTCTCCATCTTGTGGGCGCCAACTGGACTTACGGTTCCAAGGGATGGGGCGGTGAGAACTACTGCATGTTTCTTTCCGATGACGAGGCATGGAAACACATCGTCCAGACATCAACGGATCAGGCCCATGCCTTGGGCTGTAAAACGTTTCTCAATACCGAGTGAGGGCACGTCACCTTCGCGGTCCGGTTCGGACTGCAAAAGTTCAACATCAAACACGATTTCGAAGTCAAAAATATCTATGAATACTATGCCAGATGGATCCGGGAAGGAAAACTCAAGGTTAATTCCGACTGGAACAAGGATTTAAAAATCAAGTTCACCGTTCAGGACCCCTGCCAGATCGTCCGTAAAAGCTACGGCGACCCCATTGCCGAAGACCTGCGTTTCGTTGTCAAGTCCGTGGTGGGCGAGGAAAACTTCATCGACATGGTCCCAAACCGCTCAAACAACTACTGCTGCGGCGGGGGCGGGGGCTTCCTCCAGTCCGGTTACAAAAATGAACGCCTGGAATACGGACGACTCAAGGACGCGCAGATACAGGCCACGGGAGCGCCATACTGCATCGCTGGATGCCACAACTGCCACGCCCAGATTCACGAACTGAGCGAACAATACGGCGGCCATTACCATGTGGTGCATCTCTGGACGATGATCTGCCTGTCCCTGGGCATACTGGGCCCCAATGAACGGGAATACCTGGGGGATGATTTAAAAGACGTTTTGGTGTTTCATCCCGAGTCGGCCATGTAGCCCACTTGTTTTGGAATACCATGAAGACTGCGCGGACTGCGTTTTTTTGCCTGACGGGCTGTTGATAAGCCGGTCCGGAAGGCAAAGCGCGGCCTGCCTGGGGAGCGTAACGATGGCGGACCTGTTGTCTTCATCAATTGAGGAACTCAAAAAACGCGCGGCCGCGTCAATGACGATAACGGAAAAGGCGATCATCGCGCACCCTCAGACGTATCGGGAAATCAAGCAGATGCTTGATCATATCGTTGCCGACACCATTGATATCGGGGAATACCAGGAAACAGCGGAACGGCTTTCCGGGCTGCTCGAAACCATGATCTCCTCCGGAAAATCATCGATTTTTTATTATTTTTACAACAATATCGATCCACGGCAAGGAGGGGATGTCCGCTACTTCCGGGCCACCTGCCTGGATCTGATGGAACAGATCCGCTGCATCGACGACATGCGCCGGTGCAGGCGCAATATCCGGCTGGTTTCAGACAACCGGCACTGACCAGGCAATCAGAGCCGAACCGACTCGGCGGGGTGTCAGATTCAAGACCCTGACACAGGCGGCATTTACACAAGCACGGGCGCCTGCGTCAGGGTTTTTTGCGCCATCGCCGGTGCATCCACGCCCATTGTTCCGGATATCTTCGGATAACGGCCTCGTAGGCATCGGAGCATTTCTGGGTATTGACCAGAATATCTTTTTCCTTGTTCCCGGTCCATGTAAGGGGAACAGGCGGAAAACACTCGATGTGATAGGTCAGATCCGGCTTCATCCGCATGAACACCGGAATGATCGGGGCCCCGAACCGTTCGGCCAGCACCACCGGACCCACGGCGGTATGGGCCTTTTTGCCGAAAAAATCCACAAACACCCCGTTGACCTTTGTGTCCTGGTCAATAAGCATGGCCAGCATATGGCCGCTTTTAAGCGCCCGGATAATGGCCCGGGCCCCATCCCCCCGCATGATATTGGCGTATCCGGCGCGGTTGCGCATGTCCACCAGAAACCGGTCCAGCCAGGGATTGTCCAGTGGCGCGCCGATCACCTTTATGGGATAGCCTTTTTGAGCCACGTATGCGCCCATCACTTCCCAGTTGCCGAAATGACCCGTCAACACAAGAATGCCCTTTCCCTCGGCCAGGGCATTATCGATGATATGAAAATTTTCGGCCGTGACAAAATGATCCATGCCTTTTTCAATCATTTGCGGGATACGGATGGCATCCACGCCGGCCACGGCAAAATGGCGGAAAACGTCCCGGGCGAGCCGCCGGATTTCTTCCCGGGATTTTTCATTGCCGAACGCCAGGGTCAGATGCTGGATCGTCCGCTGCCGGTTTTGTTTCGATATCTGATAATACAGCCTTGCAAAGTCCCGCATCAAGGCCATGCCTACCCGCCGGGGAAGCAACCGGATCAGCCGGATGCATGCCAGAAAGACCAGGTAAGCAAAACGATGCTTGATATACTTTTTAGGTTTGTGCTTCCGCGGCATTAAATATAATCCAAAAATGCGATGATCATCGTAATTACATCATTGCCGGCCTGCGGTTCAGCGGGCACGGTCAGCGCCGCCCCTGCGGCGATTACAGGGTCTTTTGCGGCGACGGGACATATATACTATTCCGTGTTTTCCAATTCACACAAGCGGCATTTTTGCTGGCTGCGTCGCCTGCTCGCCGCCGTATGTCATCTCGAATGTAAAATGGAATAACATACCGGTCCGATGGATGCCAGATTTTTCAACAAGCCGCTTTGCCTGCATCTTCACTGAAAGCATCAAATCTTAAAATTTCTTGACATGCCCCCAAAAACGCTTTAAATAAACAATTAAACAAAATGTTCATTTATTTATAAGGCAGCCGCATGAAACCCAGAGAAGACATCCAGAATATCTACCAGACCGCGCTGGCGGTGTTTTCGGAATACGGATTCCAGAAAACCACCATGGAAGATGTGGCCGGACGGCTCGGCATGACTAAGGGCAACCTTTATCTGTATGTCAAAAACAAAAAAGATCTTTACCATAAGACCGTAGCCCATGCCCTGGAGGCCTGGCAGTCCCGGGTTCTGGAGGCCGTGGCCGCCCAAACCGATGTTAAGGAAAAATTCCGCATCATGTGCTTCAAGGCCGTGGAGTATCTTGCCCAGGACAACCTGCTGCGGAATCTTTTAGTACGTGATCCGGAAATTTTTCCCATGTTCTCGGACAAGGACCCTTTTGCCGACATCAACCGCAATTCCATCGCCCTGATCCGTTCCATCGTGGTTCAGGGCATCGCGGAAGGCGTGTTCCGGCCCGTTGACCCGGACCGGATTTCCGATGTGGTCTTCATGATTTACAAGATGTTTATCATCCGGATGTATATCCGCGCCGAAGACAACGCGCTCCACGACATGTTTGAAGACACCGTTGATCTGTGCACGCGGGGACTATTCACGCAATAAGAGCGGTAGCTCCTTAACCGTTAGAATTGTTGGCATAATTCGCATAATAATAATGGCGGCGGCATGAAAAGTCGGATTGTGAGCAAGATCGTGGATTTCGGGGAAAAGAGCGATTTTCATGGCTGCGTCAAGAATGGCAAGCTGTCTGAGGAGCCTGCGACGAGTTCTTGCCATTCAGCAGCCGTGAAAATCGCGCCCCGAAAGACACTCGGCGCGAACAATTCGACTTTTCATGCCGCCAACAATATATCATCCAACCCCAACACAGGAGGATTTCCCATGACCGCGACATTTCAATACCTGAGCCAACAGTGGCGGGATGAGGCGGAAAAACGCCTTACCACCGAGCTGCCGCCGGAACGCATGAATTTCGTCACCTCGTCCATGAGCAACATCTACTTAAACTGCCCGCCGGACGGATCGGAAAAATACCTGTTCTTCAAATTCGTTGAAGGCAAATTCGCCGAAATGCTCGTGGGAACCGGAACCCCGCCCAAGGCCGAATTCGCCATTGCCGGCGATTACCAGACCTTTGCCAAAATCACCCGGGGTGAGCTCAGCGCGCAAAAAGCACTGATGACCTTGAAACTTAAACTCAAAGGGAACATGGTCAAGGCCCTCAAGCTGGCCTCCCTGGCCGACCGGCTCAACAAGGTGCTGGCCACCATCCCCACCGAATATTAACGATAAGGAGAGCATCCATGACCCATCATACTGATACAACAACAAAAGATCCTTATTTTATTGATTTTCCAAAACGCATCAAAAATATTCAGGCTGAAATGGCCAATCAGGGCATCGATTGCTACCTGGGATCGCGGCTCCGGACCCTGTCATGGACCGCCGACGCCTTCTGCCCGTGGCGCAGCTTTGTGGTGATCCCGGCCGACGGCCTGCCCACGGTGTTCACCTTTGTCATTGACGCGGCCCGGGTGGCCGATGATTCCTGGCTGGGCGAAGACAACGTCATGGGGTTCGCGCCCATGGGCGGCCAGGACCAGATCGAGCAGATCGCCGACTTCATCAAGGATAACCTGAAAAACGGCCGGGGCCGGATCGGCGTGGAAAGCGGCATGTCCAATTACCTTCCCGAGGGATGGCTCAGCCATTATGAATACACCCAGTTCCAGGCGGCCCTTTCCGGGTGCGAGCTGGTCAACGCCCATACCCTCATCGACAAGCTGGCCTTAATCAAGGACCAGGGGACCATCAACCGGTTCAAGGAAGCCTCCCGCATCGTGGATATCGGGCACCATGCCGTATTTGAGGCCATCAAAGACGGCGGGTACAAAGGAATGACCGAAACCGAAATCGCCGGCATCGCGACCCTGGCCATGCGCAAAGCGGGCTCCGAATGGGAATGGTCTTTTACCGGCGGCAATGAAATCGCCAGCGGGTATCGCACCGGGTTTGCCGGCGGGGCCTGCACCCCGGCGTCCCGGCGGGAGCTTCAGCCGGGAGAGCCGCTCATGGTGGATATTCACGCCATGTTCAAGCTGGGCCTGGGGGATCATTCCCACAACTACCTGATGGCGCCGGTCACCGACCGCCAGCGCTGGCATGCCGACAACTTCGTCGATATCGTCAAAAAAACCCTGGAAACCTACCGGGCGGGGATCACGCCCTCGCTGATCGCCGAGAAAATGATGGGATTCGCCGAAGAGCGGGGATTCGCCGATTACATGGTGCCGGGATTCGAACACGGCATCGGCCTGATGGGGGACGAGTGGCGCATCGGCTTAAACGACGGGCCGTTTCCCTACTGGACCAACCCGGACCACGTGTATCAGGAAAACGAGCTGTTGATCTGCGCCATGCAGTATGCCTGCCCGGACGACAACATCGGGTTCCGGTATGAAAACCCCATTGTGATCCACGCGGATCACTGCGAGCCTTTATCCAAATTTCCCCTGGGGGTGGATGAAATCCGGTAAAATACGAAGGCCTGTTTTGTCTCGCCCTAACGCAGAAAGCCCCGCCGCTGCCGGTGGGGCTTAATTCATCATCCCTTCAGTATCCCTTTTGCAAGGCCGTCCCTCTTCCAAAAAACTTCCTGGAAGTTACTGGCCGCAAAAATGCCGCCAAGCGGGAGCAACAGCTTTTTAGAAAAAGCCCCTTTGAGATCGAAAACGGGTCATACCGCAAAAAACCGCGACTCATAACCCTCTTTGCCCTGGTATTTCACGCTCTGCCCGTTCATGTAATCCCGGTATGCCCCGATATTGACATCCAGGCCGGCGGTCCGCAGGGCCTCGGCCACCTGATCGGCGGCAGGCGGGCAGCCTTTGACCGGCAGGGCATGGCAAATATTGCCGTTTTCCTTGTTGGCTCTTATGATGCAATCGCCCAGCAGAACGGTCTGGTCATAGCCCGCCCTGCCCTGCATCTTTTTGCCGTTGAGCACTTCCACCTTGGGCAGGGGCTTGCCCTTGAAGGCCGACAGCACCAGGATATTGGCCATATTGGCGATGGGCGAGCATCCCGAACAAAGGGTGTCGTCATACTTGGGAAGGGCCGGGCCGGTGATGCCCATTTTTGCGAAAATGCCGGGGCCGGTGTTGTCCTCGGTCCAGATCCAGTCCCATTTCAGGGGCTTTATGTGCGCCGCCGGATCTTCACCCCGGATATCGTAATCGCTTAGATTCAGGGATTGATTGCGCCTTTCGGCATAATGACGGAAATGGGCGATGTCTTTCCCGGAAAAACCGATTAAATGCGCCCCCAGCAGATCTGCTCCCAGGATGTCTTTGGAAGCCACAATGACATCCTTGCGGTAGGCGTTGCCGAAATGAAGTGCTCCTTTTTCCAGGGCGTAAATCCCGTCAATAACGGTCAGGGCCGGTTTGATGAAATCCGCGATATGGGAAAAGCAGTATTCCAGGTTCAGTTCCGGATGGTGGCAGAGCTTTTTGGATTTTTTCTTCAGGCAGCCCTTCAGGTTCTTGAGTCCCAGCGAAACCCGGGTCTGGCCGTGGGTTTTGAGCACCGGCATGTTGATGAAAAAATCCGATTCCAGGGCTTCTTCGGCAATATGGAGTTTCAGGTCATCCCCGACGGCAAATGCTTTGGATTTGCTCTCATTAAAATCGACAAGTTCAAGGCCGTAACGCTCGGCCAGGCGGGTGTATCCCAGGCCCGCAAACGCGGCCTTTGTGCCGACGCCTTTTTTGATTTCCACCGATCCTTCGCCGATGCTGATCCGCCGGCACCCATAATCTTTTAAAAGGATCACCAGGTCCTCCACCAGCCGGGTGGTGGTGTACACGCCGAATGGCGCAATGGGAAATTCTTCGTCCCAGGCCACCAGATTCGGCTTGATCATCACATGGTGATGGGAAGAAAAATCGGAAAACGCTTCGCAAAGTTCCAGTGCCCGGCCCAGCGAATCCGGGCTGTTATCATATGACGCAAGGGCAACGGGCGCCCGGGAGGAATCAATTGACATCACACACATTCTCCATATTTAAAATTTGATGGTCTCGCGGCCGTCGGTCCGCGATCGGATTTGCGCTTATTGCCGAAAAAGACAAGACGGTTGATCCGCGTTAAGAATTTCTCACTGTTTGAGGGCGGCATCTGCCCACGCCTTCCATTCCGCAACGGATTCATAATCAAGGCCGGTGATATTTTTCAGGCCCCCCATCGCGTATTTCCGGATGGATTCATCCGGGTCATCCAGCAAAGAAACCGCATAAGGAACAAGACCGGCATCGGTGGATTTGAGCAGCATGAACCCGGCCATGCGCCGGCGTTTGTCGTTGCCGCTTTCCATGTTGTCTTTGATAAACGCGGCCACATCCGGGCCGCCGATCCGGGCCAGGGCCAGGGCGATCTGATGCTGATATTGAAGGTTGCTGCCGTAATAGAGATTCATCAGCGGCTTGACGGCCGCCGGATCGCCGATATCACCCAAAGCCGCAATCAGCGGAAACATCAGGCGCCGGTCCTTTTTCCTGAGCAGATCCAGCAGAACCGGCACGGCGGTTTCTACTTTCATGCGGCCCAGGGCCCATATAGCGCCGGCGGAACCATTTGCGGATTTTCGGGCAGCCACGTTCAGCAGCAGGGGCACGGATGCGGCATCATTTAACAATCCCAGGGCTTCGGCCATCTGCTCCTGGCCGGGCCCGGTTTCGCGTGCGAGCCGGTCCCGCAATACGGGCAAGGCCCCGTCATAATCCTTGCGGCCGAGAATATAGGCGGCCGGGGCATTGACGGCGGCATCGGCCTGAAACATTTCAAACACCTTTTTGTCGATACCGGCAACGGTCATGGCGGAAAGTATGCGGGCCGCGGTCATGGCGGTTTCCGAATCCGCATGGCCGAGAAGATCGCACAACGGGCGGATCGCTGCCGGGGCGTCAATGGCGATCAGCGCGGCGGCGATATTATCCCGCAATTGACCGTCGGCCATGTTGAACTGTTTGATAAGCGCAGGCACGCTTTTTTCGGATCTCATTTTTCCCAGGGCAATGGCCGCCGCGTTTTGCACCTGGGGCCGATGATCGCCCAGCAGCGGCATGACGAAATCATCGGCTTTTTCCACGGGCAGTTCGCCGAGAATCATCGCCGCCTGCAGAAATGGATAGGCCGCGCCCGGTTTTTTTTCGGCAAGTATCCACTCCGATACCGTCTGATCGCCGATCATGACCAGGGCTGCGGCAATATCGCCGCGCATCGCTTCGGGGGCGGTTTTGAGCATGGCGTACAACGGGGCTGCGGCACGGGCATCGCCGATCTTGCCGAGGCTCTGGATGATCACGCGCTTGTCCGGGATCGGTTTCCGGGGAGACGGCGTCTCCTTTAATAATGCGATAAGCCCCGGCACGGCGGCGGCCGCCGTTAAATCCCCAAGGGCCGTTACCGCGCAGTTTTTCACGGCCGGATGGTCATCGGTTTCCAGGATGTCAATAATCCGGGGTATCATTTCACGCCGGCCCAGCTTGCCGACGGCCAGCAGGGCGTGGGTCCGCATGCGCCAGTTCGGACTTTCAAGGGCTTTTTTCACCTGGGGCACGGCCGCCTCTCCCATATCCAGCCACTGGTAATAAAGATCAAGTTCGCTTACGGCAGCCTTGGATGAAACAGCCGGGGCCTGTTCTCCCAAAGCGGGCGGAACCCATGCTGTTAAAAATACGACCGCGCAAAAAACAATTCCGGAAAATACGTTAAGACGTTTCAAAAGCTGCAATCCTTTTATCGACTTCTTGTGGATGGACGCACATGCGTAGAAGCTGTTTCAAAACCCCATCTGAGGCCCAATGACAGCGTTGCAGCCCTCTTCAAAATGTCCACATATATTGAATATGCTCCGCTTTTTCATCGGCCTGCGCCTTGCCCGTAACCTGATCTGAGGTTTGAAACAGCTTCTATAAAAAGACTTATTCCGCCGGCAGATTCTCGGCTTCGGCCAGATCCCGTTCATATTCGGCGAGTTTGTTTTCCATCTCAATAATCTGGCGCTCACCGGCCCGCAGATCGGATTCACTGAGATAGGCATCTCCGCCGGCGTCGGCAAGTTCGGTGGTGCGGGCCGCGATATAGCGGATCAAATCGATTTTATCCCGGTTGGATCGGATCTGGAACTGATAATATTCAATTTTTTCCGCACGGGTGGCCACACCTTTTCTAATCCGGTCCCCGAGTTCAATGGTTTTGCGTAATTTTTCTCCCTGCTCCGCGCCCGATCCCGGCACGGGTTCCTCGGGGATCCACATGTTGCCCGGCAAGGCTTCTTTCATCAGCGCGATTTCCCGCCGGTTCTCCGCACGCTGTTCGTCGGTGAGAACCTGCGGGGAAAAGATGGGTTCGGGCACAGATGGCCGCGGTTCATCCCGGTTTTCGGCCGCTAAATCGGCATCGGGCACGTCCGGTTCTTCTTCGGCCCGGCCCGGCCCAGGTGATGCAGCAAGAGGTTCGCCTTTGGAAGAAATCGATGTTTCGGGTTGCGTTTTGCCGATAAAATCGCCGCCAGGGCCCGTGCTGTCGTCTTTGAGCAGCAATTGCGACGCGATGACCAGGGCCGCCAGGCAGGCGACTATCAGAAACCCGGCAAACAGGATGGTTTTATTTTTCATTTGCTGTCCTGTTCTAAATGAAAAAAGCCATGCGCAACAGAGGCCGCACGGCTTTTTTTATATTGAATATGAAACGCTTTGTCAAATTACATGAAACATCTCTTCTTCTACATGAACAGCTCCACCACAAAATAAATGGCGTCCGCCACCCAGCCGTCCAGATGGTTCCGCGGGTCCACCGGGTTGGTGAGCAGGGTGTCGGCGGCCGCCACCGAAACCTCGTTGACCGGCGCGAGGTTCTGGCCGTACTTCATATTGACCTCGTCGATAATATGGTTGGCCGCCACCGCGTGTCCGGTGACCGAGGGATGCACGCCGTCCAGGCTGAAAAGCCCGCCCAGGTAATCGGTGGAGATGGTCTGGCCCGTGGGTACGCCGGTGCCGTCTTTTAACGCATGACCAAAATCATTGATATCCATGAAAATGCCGTTGGCGTCCACATGGGCCCAGTTGTTGGCAAGAGCCGCGTAATAGATTTCATCGTTGATTTCTTCTGTCCGCTGCTGGATCAGGGCGAGATCAGCGGGGGTAAGCAGCATGTTGGCGCTGGCCCGGGGCATCCAGAAAGGATTGCGGGAGCCCGCAGGCAGGGCCGGATCATTTACTTCCTTTAAATATGCAATGCAAGTTACATCCGGCACGTTCAGCAACACCACGCCCTGGATGGTCCCGCCGTTGGACGTTTCCTTGGCGGCGATCTGGTTGACGCATGCCAGGAAATCGTTTCTGAACTCCGCCAGCGGGGTAAGCGCCCCGGTGTCGCAGTGCAGGGCCGACCCGAGCACGTCGTTATTTGCCAGCCAGAAGGAAACAAACGTCGGTTTCCGGGCCAGAGCCTGGGTAAGCGAAGGCGCGCCGCTGGGACCGAGCACCAGCTTATAGAACCCGCCGGCGGATCCGTAGGTATTCAAACCGTCATGGGCCGCAGCCCCGGTGATGCCGAAATTATTGAGGCTGGACTGGCCGCTGTAATTATCGACCCGCTCACCGCCCACCAGGGGATAATAATACTGCCACCAGGCGATGTTGCCTTTAAGCACGTCTTCGATATTGACCAGGTAGCCGGGGAATTTGAGCAGGGGCAGGTTAAACGTAGTTCCCATTTTATTGGCCAGCAGCGCCGGATAGGCCGTGGGCTGACGGGTTTCATCCACCGCGCCGCTCTGGAATCCGTGGGTGATGCTGTCGCCGATGGAAACGTAGTTATCAAAAATTTTCGGCGGCTTGGACCCCATGGCGGATGCGCCGGTGGCGGTAAAAAGTACCAGGACGATAATGGTTAACAATCCGATAATCTGCTTTTTCATGATTTCCTTCCCCTTGTTTTCGCCGGCGGCATTTTCCCGCAGGCGCGTTGAAATGAATCCATCGGCGGATGACTTCCCTTTATTTCCGCCCGTTATCTCTTTGTTCCCTTGTAATCGACGATATCTTTAAAAAACACCGTTCATGCTAAATGAACGGGCATTGCTTTTGTAAGTGCTTCTTCTCTAAAAACCAGACAAACCCGGCGGCGTCAATCAGGGGAACCCTGAAATTACGCTTCGATTTTCCTGATTTTGATGCCGGGCGCGCTCTTCTGATATTGCAATTCCAATAACTGAAGCCGCATCAACGCGGGAGCCGGGGACGATTACGGCAATAAAGGCGTCCCGCTATTTAAAGCAGCAAAGGATTCTCTTGTTTTCCCGGCAGGGATCGGGTTTAAGGACCAAACTCAGTTTAAGGCCAAACCCGGTTTAAGGACCCAACCCTTGACGGGATGGGGTAAATATATTATATTTTTAACAATTTTGGATATTTTTAGAGTTTTCATATAAATTTTCACATAAAAAGGCGCATCCCGACCATGTTTATCCCCGCAACACCCGAAGAAGTCGCCGCCCTTGGATGGAAAGGCCTGGATGTGATCCTTGTCACGGGCGACAGTTATATCGATTCCCCGCATATCGGGGTGGCGGTGATCGGCCGGGTGCTCATGGAGGCGGGGTATCGGGTGGGCATCATTGCCCAGCCGGACGTAAACGACGGCCGCGATATCTCCCACCTGGGAGAACCGGAACTCTTCTGGGGGGTGACCGGCGGGTGCATGGATTCCATGATCGCCAATTACACGGCGTCCGGAAAGCGGCGGCGCAGCGACGACCTCACCGCCGGGGGCGTCAACAACCGGCGTCCCGACCGGGCCGTCATCGCTTATGCCAACCTGATCCGGCGGTATTTCAAGCCGACCAGGCCCATCGTCCTCGGCGGCATCGAGGCCAGCCTGCGGCGCATCTCCCATTATGATTTCTGGTCCGACGCCGTGCGCCGCTCCATCCTTTTTGACGCCCGGGCCGACATCCTGGCCTACGGCATGGCTGAAGAAACCATCATCGACATCGCCGGGCATCTCAAAGCCGACAAACCCGTGTCCGACATCGCCGGCATCTGCTATATCGCCTCGCAGCCCCGGCCGGATTATCTGCTTCTGCCCCCTCACGCCGTCGCGGCCAAAGATAAGGCCGCGTTTGCGGACATGTTCGCGCGTTTTGCGGAAAACGCCGACCCGGGAAGCGGCCAAGGCCTTTGCCAGCAGCAGGACACCCGCTTTCTGATCGTCAACCCGCCCCGGCCCCCCATTGACGGCCCGGAACTGGACCGGATCCACGAACTCGGGTTTCACCGGGACGCCCACCCCATCCACCAGACCCAGGGCCATGTCCGCGCCCTGGATACCCTGCGGTTTTCCATCATCACCCACCGGGGCTGTTTCGGCGACTGCGCCTTCTGCGCCATTGCCGTTCATGAAGGCCGCCATATCACGGACCGCAGCGAAGCCTCGATTCTCCGGGAGGCATCGGCCCTGGCAAAACACGCGGATTTCAAGGGGATCATCCAGAATGTGGGCGGCCCCACGGCCAACATGTACGGCATGGGGTGCCGCCGGCCGGACAGCCGCGGGCCGTGCAAAAAAAAGCGCTGCCTGGGGCCGTCGCCCTGCCGGCATTTAGATGTCCGCCACGAGCGGCAGACGGACCTGCTGCGCCGGTTGCGCCGCCTGCCCGATGTCCGCAAGATCTTTATCGGATCGGGCATCCGACATGATCTGATCCTCCATGACGCGCGATCGGGCCGGGAATACCTGGAAGAGATCATCCGGTATCATGTATCCGGCCAGCTCAAGATTGCGCCCGAACACAGCGAGGATCACGTATTAACCCTCATGGGCAAACCCGGCGCCGCCGCAACGGAGAAGTTTGTGGATCTGTTCCAGCGGACCTGCAAAGCCGAGGGCGTACAGCGCTTTCTGACCTGCTATCTCATGGCCGCGTTTCCGGGATGCACCATCGATGATATGCGCCGCCTCAAGCAGTTTGCCCGCCGGGTCTTCCGGTTCACCCCCGAACAGGTCCAGATCTTCACCCCCGGCCCGGCCACCCGGGGCGCGCTCATGTATCACACGGAAAAAGGCCCCGACGGCAAGGCCATATTTGTGGAAAAAACCGCCGGAAACAAGGAACTCCAGAAGCAGGTGCTGGTGGAAAAACCCCCGAAAAAGCGGCCGGGTTCCCGCTGATGCAAAATAGATATGTGAAAAGTTCTGATCTTATTGAACTAGCCGAAAAATTTGGACATCAGCCATAAAAGCCGACCCGCCCTATTTTTCTTTTGCGGCCTCCCATATGCGGTCTTTCTCGGCCATTGGCATGTCTGCCAGCCCCACCCCGTTTTCCCCGGCCACTTTTTCAATCTCCTGGAACCGCTGGATGAATTTGGCGCAGGTCCTTCGCAGGGCCGCCTCTGGATCCACCTTCAACAGCCGGGCCATATTGACGGCGCTGAAAATCAGATCCCCGATCTCGTCTTCGATCCGGTCCCGGTCCCCGGAATCCATGGCCTCGGCCAGTTCCCGGGTTTCTTCGCCGATCTTGTCGATCACCCCTTCGGGCCCTTCCCAGTCAAACCCCACCCGGCTCACCTTGGACTGGATCTTCAAGGCCCGCAGCAGGGCCGGCAGATCAACCGGAATATCGGACAGGATGGACGGCCGGTCCCGCTTGCCCGCTTCCGCGCCCTTGAGCTTTTCCCAGTTGCGGATCACTTCCTTTGAATCGGCCACCGTGGTATCCCCGAACACATGAGGATGCCGGTAAATCAGCTTTTCGCAGAGATGATCGATCACCTCGGCCAGCGCGAACTCGCCCTTATCCCTGGCAATAACGCTGTGAAACACCACATGAAGCAGCACATCCCCCAGCTCCTCCAGCATGGCATGGGGATCGCCGGAATCAACGGC
>QZJS01000011.1 GCA_003597945.1 Desulfobacteraceae bacterium
CGGATCGCCGTCGTACTCGTACCATTGGCAACAAGGGATGATGCACCGGAAACCACCGTCACGCCGCCTACGATGATGGCGGTGGCATCCACATCGATATCTACAAAATCAGTTATTGAGGTGTCCGTTACACTTCTCGCCCGGATCCGGTCAGTTGCCGGCGCCGCGTTTCCCGCCGTATAGGAGATGGTGGCCTGTCCGAGAATATTGGTCACCGCGCTGGGCGCCGACAACGTTGCGCCGCTGTTATTTTGCGTCAGCAGGAACGTGATGGTTTCTCCGGGCACCCGGTTGTTGTTAACATCGCGCAATGTCGCCGTGACCGTGGAAACACCTCCCGGATTCACGGTGGACGGGGCCGCGTTCAATGTGATGGTCCGCGGCACACCGGGGGTGAATGCCACATTCACCGTGGCCCAGTATCCTCCGGCAACGGCGGTTACCGTGGCTGTGCCGGAAAATGTCGATGACCTCAATGTTGTCTGTGCGACACCATTGGCGCCAGTGATTACAGGAGTGCTTAGAATTGTTCCGGAGGTTGTTGTAAAAACAACGGCGATGTTGGGGACCGGATTGCCTCCCGTATCCCGTACCGTCGCACGGATAAGGGTCTCGCTGGTCCCGTCCGCGGGCATGGAATTGGTGCCGGCGGTAACGGTTATGCCGCCGACCATAACGGCGCTCGCATCAATATCAACGCTGGCTGTTCCGGTTGTCCCATTGGTCGTACACGTGGCTGAAAAACTATCGGTTACCCCATTTGTGGCGCCCGTCATATAAGTCACCACAGCCCGGCCGGCGCTGTCGGTCGCATCGCTTATGGCCACCAAGCTGCCGCCGCTGTTATTGGCCGTTACCGCAAAATTAATGGTTTCTCCCTCGATAGGATTACCGTAGGCATCCTTTACAATGGCGGTCAGCGTCACCTGGCTCGTCGGATGAACCGGATTCGGAGCCGCGTTCAACTGCAAGGTATCAGGGGGGCCGGGGATTTGCTGGATTGTGGCGCTTGCCTGCACACAACTAGCTTTTATGCCGATTTTAACAGCCTGAGCGCTGGTTGTGCTGGTATAAATATATGATGCTTGACCACCGGCATCGGTAGTCGCAGCCAATAGCGTAGGCAATGTATCAAAGACAGGGTCTGCACTTTCTACTTCAATGGTCCATGATACATCCGCTTGCTCGACAGCGGCAAAATAAACGCCTGGATCCAGATTGAATGCCTTTGTTTGTTCAGATACAGAACCAATGGTGTTGACAAGCAGCTCTACATTATTACCATTATTATTTTTTAACCAGACAATAAAGTTACTATTGCCTCCATGAGTCAGCTTAAACGTAATCAACCCGCCGCTATGGTAAAAATTGGGTGTGATATCCGGACCTGTTCCGCTGTAGAATCCCGCTGCTGTGCCTGTAATATTTTTAAAAATCACCGGTATACCCTCCATCGGGGACCCGGCATTATTTCTCACGGTTGCTGTGAATGTTGAGGTAGAAAGTCCATCTGCAATAATGGGATCATCAGAAGCCGTGAGCGTCACCTGCCCCCCGACCACGATGTCAATGACGCCGGTAATCGTCGTATCGGTGACGGATGTGGCGATGACCGTATCATCTCCGTTGTTCGGGCCTGCCGTATAGGTCACGGTTGCCTGGCCGTTGATATCGGTGACCGCGCTGGGAGCCGACAGGGTGGCGCCGCTCTGGTTGGGATCAATGGTAAAGGCGATGGTCTGGCCGGGCATGGGGTTGCCCTGGGTGTCCCGCAAAGTGGCGATAATCTTGGATTGATTTTTGCATTCGCCTGTAGCACATTGGCCATCAAGCGGACTCAGAACCAGACAGGATGCGGTCATATCGATGGTCATGGGCGCGCCGGATGTAAAGGTCACGTTCACGGATGCCGTGTACCCGCTGGCATTTGCCGTTACCACGGCCGTTCCTGTGGTGGTGCCGCTGGTCAGGATTACGTCCGCAATACCGCTGGCATTGGTGGTCGCGCTGGCCGCCGACAATGTTCCCAGCGTAGTGGCAAAGTTCACGGCAACGCCCGGCATCGGGTTCCCGCCGTTATCGGTCATGGTGGCACGGATTAATGACGTGCTTGTGCCGTCGGCCACCAGGGTGGTCGGATTGGCCGTCAGCGCCAGACCGCCGGTGACGGTCTCCAGAATCGGGACTTCTATTGCCTGTGTCTTGCTGCCGGCGGTGACCGTTACAAATGCGATCCCGTCGTCGAGTCCGGCAATAAGGGAAGTCGTAACGGTTCCGCCTGTTGTGGCCAGAACAACTTGCTGGTTCAGGGGGGTATTAATCCATGTCCCCAGGGTGGTATCAAAAATAACCGGCGTACCGTCCGGCACCGGGTTATTGGAATTATCCAGAACCGTTGCCGTTATGGCGGATGAGCTGGCGCCGTCGGCAGGAATGCTGGGCGGATTAGCCGTCAATGTAATTGATCCCACCTGGATCAACCCGTCATCGATTATCACATAGATAACCTGAGACAGACCCCCTGATCGCGCCACTATCGTGGCCACACATGGGGAATTTCCCGCGATCAGCGAGGTGATCACTGTTCCACTGTCATCAATGGTATCAAGAGTTATTTCATCAACCCCACCCGGGAAAGTGGCGCATCCTGAAGGTTCTACAGTAAAAGTAATCGGGGTTCCCCGTGGCATGGGGACTCCGGCTGTATCAAAAATCGTGGCCGTAATGGCTGTTGAACTGATCCCATCCGCAGGCAGACTATTGCTATCGGCCTTAAGGGTCATATACCCGGCCAGTCCGGTGGGAACTACGACACAAATACAAATTTCATCCTTCACTGTGCTGTCGCTGGCCAGGGTCACCCGCACCCGGTCGCCGTGACACCCGCAAATAGTTACATGCCGTGGGGGGTTGATACCGGCACAGTACTGAATAATCGCCCGGCCGTTGACATCCGTGGTGGCTACCACCGACGTTGAAGTGACACAGTCCGGGCAACTGCAATCTTCTCCGATACTGCCGAGCGTATTGTTTTCGAACAGATCAAAATACAGTGTTTCGTTGGCCACCGGCGCCCCGTTGGCATCCCGGAGTTCGGCAATCAGCGTGGCCTGGCCGCCCGGAGCGACGATTGCCGGCATTGCGGTCAGGGTGACGCCACCGGCTTTCAGGGACGTAAAGCGCACGTCAACCTTACCCCAGAATCCATTGGCATCGGCCGTCACCGTGGCGGTACCCCAGGTGGTTCCGGCTCTTAACATCACATCCGCGATGCCGTTGGCGTCGGTCTCTTTCTGGGCGCTGCTGAAGGACCCCAGCGTGGTATAAAACTTCACCTTAACGCCCTGGGCCGGATTACCGTCATAATCAAGTACCGTGGCCCGGATAAGAACCGATGATGTGCCGTCCGCCTTGATTTCTTCAGCACCGGCGATAACGTTAATA
This sequence comes from Desulfobacteraceae bacterium, assembly GCA_003597945.1. Classification (GTDB taxonomy): domain Bacteria; phylum Desulfobacterota; class Desulfobacteria; order Desulfobacterales; family Desulfosalsimonadaceae; genus SURF-33. The sequence goes on from QZJS01000011.1 coordinate 3,445, forward strand.
GCGCCCACGATGGTGGCGGTTTCATCCACCACCACGGTCACGGTTTTACTGACCACCTTGCCGTCCGGCGCGTTGACACGGGCCGTGATTTCCAGGTTTCCTTCGCCATAGGCCCTTGCCGCGGTCCAGTCGAACCGGTACACGCCGTCTTCGGCCTGTTCGGGCGTCATTTCGGCGGTGTCCACGATTTCGGGATAACCGGCCCGTCTGACCTGGAGCATGAGCCGCTGGTCGTCGATGCGGTTGTCGTATTCATCCTGCACAATGGCCGCAGTCTGGAAGGGACCGTTGGGCGGGACCGTGTTCGGGAACGCATACATAATAATATGATGGGCCGGACCGGGAACAAACTGCATGTCGGCTTCATCGATAAATCCGTCGCACTCGGCCCGGACCTTGACCGGACCGGAAACGGTGGATGCCTGGAGCATTACATCCGCATAACCCAGCTCACTGGTGAGGGCGGTGGCCGGTATGGTTCCGGCGGTGGTGGTGAAGGTCACGGTTTTTCCGATGGCGGGATTGCCCTCGATATCCGTCACCAATGCCCGGACTTTGACTTTGCTCTTACCGTCGGCCACCAGAGACGCCGCGCCCGTGGTCACATCGATGCTTGCGATAACAATGGCGGCCGGATCCACCAGAATGGAGGTCTGGGCTCTCATGTCAAGATTGCCGGCCAGAGCGGCCTGAAGAATGTCCGTACCGGGATCTTTGCCCGCGGTATATGTCGCCTGGGCCTCGCCATTGACGTTGGTGGGAGCGGTCAGTATATTTAAGGTTCCTTCAGTAACGTTTACGGCCTGTGAGAAAACAACATCTCTGCCTTCCACGGGATTGCCGTTGGCATCAAGCAGTCTGGCGAACAGCGTACTGGTTCCATTGGGCCTGATGGTGGACGGGGCGGCCCGGAGGGTCATGGTTTTCGGTTCATCGGGGGTGAAGATGACCGTTGCCGTAGCATTCAAGCCGTTAATGGAGGCCAGGATCGTGGCCGTGCCGATGGTTTTACCGCTGACCAGCATGACGGCGGCTTCGCCGTCCACGTCAGTATCGGCCAAGGTAGTGCGATTGATGATCCCCGGCAGGGGGTTGACTTCCACAAACTCGCCAAGGGTGGTTTTAAAGGTGACTTGGGCGCCTTCTTCGGGATTGCCCAGGTTGTCCGCCACGGTGGCAATGACGGCCACCCGGCTTGTGCCGTCAGCGGTAATGGACGCGGCGCCGGTACGCAAGGTAATGGTGCCGACTTTGCTCGGATCAAAAAATTTAACTTCTATTTTTTGGCTGATATCATTGGCTTCTGCCGATATTTTCGCCGTTCCAGGGCTGCTGTCCGCAATCAACGTCACCGAAACAGTTCCGGACGCATCGGGGATTTTTACCTTGTATTCCTGGGAACCGTTGCGGAATGTGCCGCGGGTAGTGCGAAATACCACGGAAGTTCGTTCATAAACCGGCGCATTTGACGAATCCGCCAGAAAAGCGGTAATGATCGTGGAGGTCACCCCGTCGGCCGGGATTGAAATATCGCCCGCACTAAGGGAAATGGATGCAGTAACGCCGATTCCGCCGACGCCGCCGGGGTTGCCGGACTCGCCGCAGCCGGATCCGAACAATGCAAGAAAACTTATAAGGATAAGGCAAGTTATCTTGACATACGTCTGTCTCATGGAAGCGTTCCTTTCAAACTTTATATACTTGTATGGGCGATGTCGCATGTTAGCATCAATCCTGTTTGATTCTGATTTTTAGTCCGCCTGCACCAGGCTTTTTTGTTCCAGTTGCACGATTCGGGGCGTGATGAAAATCATCAGCTCCTTTTTACTGCTGTTGGTCTCGGTACTTTTAAACAACCACCCGAGCATGGGAATGTCCTTTAACACGGGGAATCCGGTTTCGGTTTCGACCAATTCGGTCTTGATCACCCCGCCGATGACGATGGTTTCGCCGTCATCCACTAAAAGTTCCGTCTCGGCCCTGTTGATTGAAAGACGCGGCGCGTTTGTGGGGGGAATAAAATCCAATACTTCATCTTTGGTGGTAACCACCTTCAGGGCAATGCGATCATCCGGCGTGATTTGCGGCGTAACATTTAAACTCAGCATGGCATCCGCGTATTCTGTGGTGGGTACGCCCTGCTCACTGAGTTCCTGGTAGGGCACCCGGGACCCCTGTTCGATGGTAGCGGCCTTATTGTTTAGCGTCAGAACCTTGGGCGTCGAGACAATCTTGACCTTTCCCTGTTCTTCCATGGCCCGCAATGCCGCGTCCAGAACAATGGGAGTGCCCCAGGCATTCAAGCGGGTAAAATTCATACCGATGGTTCCGGAACTGGTACCCCCGGGATCGCTTTTAAAGGGCGTATTCATAGCCACATTATATGAATATTGGCCGCCCAGATCGCTCCGGTAAATATCTTCTCCCCCGACACCCCAGGACATGCCCAGCTCCCGGTTAAAATTTTCCGTCACCTCAACGATTCGGGCCTCAATGAGCACCTGGGGCGTAACTTTATCGATTTCGGCAATAATTTTGCGGGCCTGGTTTATAACGAACCGGGTATCAGTAATGATTAGCTGGTTGTTACGTTTATCGATGGTGAGCGTCCCCCTGTCCTTGGTGATGATGTCTTTCAGGTGGGGGGCGATTTCCGTTTCGGCGGTAGCGTAATTAACCGTGAGATAAGCGGTTTCCAGCGGCTCGAGCTTGACTTCCTGTTCCTGGCGGAGCCGCTCGGCTTCCATCTGATCCCGCCGGGCTTTTTCTTCGGCCTGCAGCGTCGCTGTTCTGGCAATCCGGATGATGTCGCCATCCTCCACGCTTCCAAGCTGGTTCATTTTCAGAATCAGTTCCAACACCTGATCCCAGGGTACGGGTTTTTCAAGAGCGATGGTGACCTCGCCGGTCACATCCCTGTCCACGGCGTAATTTTTGCCGCTGACCTGCTGGAGGATGCGGAACACGTTTTTAATGTCGGTCTTATGAAAATCCAAAGCGATTTTCTGCCCGGTGTAATGTTGTTGGGGTTCAAAAGCCGACAACATTTGGGGCCCGGAAGCCGCCGGCTCCGGAGCAAAACCCGGCCGCGGTTGGGCAGCAGGAGAAGCTGCTGTGCCCGTATCCGTGTAGACCCGAGATGTTTCAGCCAATGCCGCCTGCCAGTCGGGAAGCGCGGCCGCTTCAACGGTCCGGGGTGAGATATTTGACGGATCAAAATGGATAGTGATCACATCGTCTTCCTGAACCGGCCGATAGGGAACCCATTCCCGCAGCTCGATGACGATGTCGGTTGCATCGGCCATGCCCGTTGCGGCAATGGGGCTGATGCGATCGATGGCGCTTTCAAATCGGGTAGTGATCAAAGGCCTGTGCTGACGATGTTCGGGCAGACGGGCGTGAAACAGCCGCAGGCGCAGGGCCTGATCGGAAAATCCCATAATTTCATACCGCACAGGCGTCGTGGTGCCGATGATCACCGCGGACCGGCCGGCCTCCCGGCTGGAAAAATCGATCCGGTTGACCACCGCGGGAGCAGCCGATGTCGCGGTTTGCAGCAAAGATGTTTTGGCCGAAGACATATAGGCATCATCGCCTGCGGGATCTTTGATATCTGATGCGGCGATGTCCGGTCCCGTGGAAGCGCTCTGGACCGTATGGCCGGCGGCCGATATCTCGCTGGGTGGGATTATTTCGGGAACCAGGGAAATCTCGATATCATTGCCGGAGCGCAGGACTTCATAGGTCATATCCTGCTTTAAGGCGATTTCCACCCTTGCACCGGTCTGATCCGGAGATACGGCTGTGGTGACGGACGCCACCGCGTTGCTTTCCGGCGTGTATCGGGGCATTACATCACCAACGGTGGTTTCCGGAAAATATAAAACAATACCAGGAGGATCATATTGCCTGATGGCCGTGAAATCGAGCTCGCTGCCGGCCTGGATGACCACCCGGTCCGCCTCTCCGGTGATGCGGGGTCCGTCGACCTTGATGCCGGTGATCTGCTTCTGCGCAATGGCAACCCCGGCCGGAATATCCGCTGTTTCCGGCGGCCGGGTTTTGGATGCGCATCCGGCGCATAAAAAACAAAGCAGCACACCTACTGCCAGTATGGCGCGCCCGATTCTTTTTCCCGTTACTGCATTTCTGCGCTCAACCATCTTCTTTATTCTCCAGGTTCAGTTCTGAAGTTTCAATTCCTTTTCACGGACAGCAATCTTGCCGTAAATATCTAAATATTTCTCCTCGACAACAACCCGATCCGGCAGAATTTTTGAAATCTGGCCGCCTTTATTGCCGATATATGTTCCCTCAACCACCACATATCCTTTCCCCGATGCTTCTTCCACCAGCGCATGCATTCTGCCGGGGGTCCGCATGATGCCGGTCAACCGGAGCTGTGCCAGGTCCATTCTTTCCAGTGGGGTCTGGGGGGCCCGGATTTGAAGCTGTTCCTGCTCCGTCGGGGTCACCTCGGGCTCCGGCCGATAAAGAAATGGTTCAAAAGGATCCATACGTCCCGTCCGGCTGTAGAATTTCCCGGGCAATTGCGATGCCAGCGGATCTTCCAAGATCTCACGAGTGCTCGGAGCGGTTACCACCTCTTTGGCGAGTTCAGGCGCATCCGGCGCGTCTATCCGTGGCATCACCGGTTCCGGCTCCGCAACTTCCGGTGCTTCCGGAGTCACATCCGGCCTCACTTCCGGCGCAACCGGAATTTCAGGCCGCTCGATTTTAACCCGGTTGCTGACATGAATGCCGTCTTCCGGAATCGCTACGGCCGGTGCGGTCCAGGCGAAAATACATACCGCCGCCAACATCCACGCTGCATAATAAATGAGTTTATCCATCACCAGATTCTTTTTCCCTCTATGATTTAATGCCTTACGCCGTATCCCTGAGGTATTCTACTTTTTCTTCTTCTTTCCCTTTTGAGCCGTCGCGGCCGCAGGATCTTCCTGCGGCGTTTCCAGGAAGCGATACGTTTCGGCCATGCAGGCAATGGTAAGGGATCTTCCAGGATCCTTTACAGGAGCCCGGCCCCGCGCTGCCGTTGCCCCCATTTTTGCTTCAAAATTTTTAATATTGACAATGCGCGACATCTGGGCCAGGCGATCGAAAAAGTCCCCCAGGTCATGGTAGGTGCCGAAAAGTTCCATCTTTACCGGAATTTCAGCATAAAAATTCTTCGGCACTTCCGCTTCCGGCTGAAAGAGCAGAAAGTCCAGACCGGCATCCTTACCGGCTTCCGAGACACTGCTGAGCAACTGCGGCACCTCAACGGTTTCCGGCAGCTTTTTGGCCACGACTTTAAACTCCGCCTGTTTTTCCGCCATCTTTTTCTCATATTCCGGCAAGGTGCTGGCGGCGGCTTTAACCCGTGTGAGGTTTGCCTGTGTCTCGGTGATCTGCTTGCTTAATTGGCCCTGGCGCTCAAATTGCGGCCAGTACAGCAGGCCTACGAATAAACCGATCACCAGCGCCACCGTACCCGTGGAAATAAGAATCCGCTGAAGCTTGGTGAGCGTGGCGATTTTCTGGATCAGGGGCTCGGCGGCATCCAGTGAGAGTCCGATTTTTTTCATTATTATCCTCTATTTTCTACCGGGCTTTTTCGCCTCCACGGGCGTTTCAACCTCTGCCAATGCGGCTTTTTCCATCTTCCGCCTGCATACGAGTTTAAATTCCTTGACCTCCACGTCGAATTGGATGGTCTGCCGGGAGCTGGTCAGGGCGACCGCTGTAAAAAGGCCCGACCGTTCCAGGCGGGTCATGAATTCCGCGACGGTTTCATTGTCTAAGGTCAGGCCATCGATTTCAACCGTACTATCATTGACTTTCATCCGGGTAAACTGCATACGGCCCGTAACCACCAGATCGGCGATTTTTGCCAGCAGGGTGGGCGTGGCTTCCCGCTTAGCCTCCAGTTGCGCCACAACTTTGATCTGTTGATCCAATTTTTGAAGCTCGGCCTTGTATTCCTCGACCTTTTTGGCGGTTTCCTCGTATCGGGTCACTTCCTTTTTAAGCCCGTCGAGCTCATCGACCATTGCATTGGTCCGGGCAGACAGATACCCCTGACCTACAATCAGTATCACCAGCAAGAGAATCATGCCGAGAATAAAAACCGACACCTGCTTCCGGACATTTTCCTTGGTGCGCGCGGCCCGGTAGGGCAATAAGTTGATGCGTATCATTTGTCATCCACTTTTCTGATGGATAGTCCCATGGCAATGGCGGCCTGAGGCCCCATCTGTTTTAGATAATCCTTATCCATGCTGTCGTCTACCGTAAATTTCTGAAAAGGATTGATCGGCAAAACTTCCGTTCCGGATTGGGCCGCCAGCAGATCCCTGAATTCCGCCATATTGGCGCCGCCGCCGGAAAGAAAAATCTTTTTAATTTCGTCATCGGGATTGATGGAATAGAAGAAATCCATGGCCCGCCGGATTTCATCGGTCCAGTCGGAAAAAACGGACCGGCAGATATTATTTAATACTTCAGGTTCGATCTTGCTCGATTTATTGCCGAGCTTGATCTCCTCAGCCTCGGCCGGCGAGCAGTTGATCGTTTCCATGATGCGATTGTTGACCTGGTTGCAACCGAGGGACACATCCCGCATGAACACCGATGCCTTGTTTTTTATAATATTGACCGATGTCTTGCTGGCACCGATGTCGATGAGCGTGATGTTTCCCTCCGAATCATCATAATTGAGATCAAATACATTCTGCAGGGCAAAGGCATCGATGTCGATGATGCCGAGACTCAGGCCGGCCAAGTCGATGAGGTTGATATAATCATTGATCATGTCCTTTTTGGCCGCCACCAGCATCACGTTCATCTGGTTCGGATTCTGCTCGTCCACGCCCAGAATCTGAAAATCGAGATTCACATCATTAATATCAAAAGGGATATACTGCTCGGCTTCAAAATTAATGGATTCATGCAACTGTTCTTCCGGCATGTTCTGGATAGGGATGTTCTTGACGATGACCGAATAACCGCCGATACTGATGGCGACGTGATTCTTGCGAATGTTGGTTTGCTTGAAAAGCGCGCGGATATTGCCTGCCACGGCTTGTGGATCTTTGATGACGCCTTCTTCAATCAGGCCGGGATCAATATCAATCAATCCGAATTTTTTCAATACCCAGCCTTTTTTGGTTTCCTGGGCCTCGGCCACCTTGATGGCTCTTGAGCCGATATCGAGTCCGACGAGTTGGTTTTTAGATCCGAAAAACATGATATGCCCTGCTCGCTTTTGGGAAAACAATGTTTATGGCCGAAATGGTCTGAAAGAAAAAGATCGCGTTATGGGTATAAACAAATGATACTTTCGGGGAATGGGCGTTTTGCTTCAACAGTCTCACCCTATGCTTAGGTTCGTCTTCTTTGCGCAACAGATCAAAAAGGCCCGTGCAAACCCGTCACTGGTGTCGGAAGCCGGTATGAATTTCAACGCGTCACTATTATTGACGTTAAACGATTGTTATGTCAAGGAAATAATGTAATAAATTCCAGCAATGGTCCTAATAATTAAAATCTACAATAATAACTTATAGATACAACGCCTCTAAATCCCGTCAAACGCTCCTTTGCGAAAAAGTCTAAAAAATAAATCCGCAAACACGGGATCAAACTGCTGCCCCCCCCCTTCCCGGATAATGGTCAGGGCATCGGATGATCCGATAACGACCCGGTAGGGCCTGTGGGTAACCATGGCGTCATAAGCATCAGCAACGGCGAGTATGCGCGCCAGCAGGGGGATCTCCCCGCCCCTCAGGCCGTCCGGGTATCCGGAGCCGTTATAGTGTTCATGATGATGCCGGATGATGGTTTTCTCCCGGTCCCAGAGCCCCAGCTGACCAACAATGCTTTCACCGATGAGAGGATGCTGTTTGATGATTTCATATTCCGCCGGCGTCAAGGGGCCGGGCTTGAGCAAAATATCGTCCCTGATGCCGATCTTGCCGATATCATGCAGCCGGCCGGCAAAATCGACCACATCGATTTCCTCTTTGGAGCACCCCCATTCCCGGGCCATGATCATTGCCATCCGGGTAACGCGATGGGAATGGGCCTTGGTATAGGCATCCCTGGCTTCCACCGTGGTCACGAATGCCGACAGGGTGGACAGCAGATTTTCATAAATATTTTCATACAGGGCCAGATTTTCGATCTGATATGCCGCATGATGCACCATAAAGGACAGATAATAGAGGTCGGTCTCGCTGAAGCGTCGGGTTTCAGTCGTTGAAAATACGGCCAGAACGCCAAAGACCGTGTCGCGGATTTTCACGGGAACCGCCGCAAAAGAACGAATCCCGGCGGGCAGTCTTTTTTCGCGATGGCTTTCCGATACCAGCAGGGGGATTTCATCCCGGGCAATCTCTCTGATCAGGTCCACCGGCAACAGCGGCGCTTCCCCGGAGACGGAGTTGGGTGATTCCGGAGGCAAAGAGGTATTATCTGCCCCCGGCATTGATGCGCTCAGAACGAACGGTTCCGGGATGGAACAGCTGGCGGCATAAAGCAGCGCCCCATCGGCCCGGGTAAGGGATACGGCCGTCTGGGCCATGTGATCGAAAACCTCCGATCCGGTCTGCAGGGCCATCAGGTCCGACATGATCCGATTGAGCACATTGAGTTCATCGACCTTTTCCACTAGTTCCCGGTTGACCCGTTCCAGCCGTTTCTTTCCTTCCACCTCCTTATTTAAAAGAATATTTCGGACAAACAGCTCCCGCTCGCGCAACACCCTCTGAAGGCAGACGGACATCTGCTCCAGGTTGACGGGCTTGATGAGAAAATCGACAACGCCGTTTTTTAAGGTATGAAGGGTGTTGTCCATGGACGGATGCCCGGTCATGATGACCACGGGAATGGAATTATCCCATTGCCTGAGATATTCGGCAAGCTCGCGGCCGTCCATCTCCGGCATATTGATATCCGTAAAGCAACAGTCGATGGGATCGCCATGATCCGTCATGACCCGGATGGCTTCCCGGCCGTTGACGGCCGTCAGCACGGTATATCCCAGGTGACTGAAATATTCACCGGCGATCTCCAGGATGACTTTTTCATCATCGACAAAAAGAATGGTGCCTTTCTTTTGCGCGTCCATGCGTTTATGATCCGAAAAAATTATCAGGCGTATTGTTTCGCCCGTGCACTTTTGTGTGCGCTCTTTGCTTGAAACAAAGTTAAAAAATGCATATGGTGGAAGTTCGATTTTACGAAAGCATAAACATTAAAAGTAAAGGAGGCATTATCTTATGCCCATGACCCATGACTTCAAGAAGCGACTTTTCCCGCACCTGAGCGATATTGCCGATCATTTCGGCACACCTTTTCATATATACGATGAAACCGGTATTCGCAACACCGGAAATTCACTCAAGCATGCTTTTTCCGGTATTGCCGGCTTTAACGAATTCTTTGCGGTCAAGGCGCTTCCCAATCCGGAGATCATGAAAATCATGAAAGACATGGGTTTCGGCTTTGACTGCAGTTCCATTCCCGAGCTGGTCCTGGCCCGATCCATTGGAGCCCGGGGAGAAGAGATCTTCTTTACATCCAATAATACATCGGACGCGGATTTTGCCGCGGCCTTCGCGGACGGCGGCGCCGTCATCAACCTTGACGATATCAGCCTGATCCCCAAGCTCCCGCGGGTGCCCGACCTTATCAGTTTCCGTTACAACCCGGGTGAACGCCGCACGGGAAACGCCATCATCGGGAATCCGGTGGAGGCCAAGTACGGCGTCAGTCATGACCGGATCAGCGACGCCTACCGTCAGGCGCTTGACCTGGGGGTACGGCGTTTCGGCCTGCATGCCATGCTGGCCTCCAATGAACGCAACTTCACCTATATGGTGGAAACCGCGCGGATGCTGCTGGACCTGGCGGCCATGATTTCCGGTGAAACCGGCATTAAATTTGCGTTTATCAACATCGGGGGCGGGCTGGGCATTCCCTACCGGCCCGAAGACGCGCCGCTGGATATCGTTTCCATGGGACACCACATTGCCTTGCTGTTTGATGCGTTCGCGTCCGCTCACGGCTACAAGCCCCTTCTTTTCATGGAAAGCGGGCGTTACATGACCGGCCCTCACGGCGTACTGGTCACCCGGGCCATCAACAGGAAAGACATTTACCGGACCTATATCGGCGTGGATGCCTGCATGTCTTCGCTTATGCGGCCCGGGATGTACGGCGCATACCACCATATCGACGTTTTAGGGAAGGACTGCGAAAAAAATCCTTTGGAAAAAGTTGACGTGGTGGGATCCTTGTGCGAAAACAACGATAAATTCGCCATCCAGCGAACACTTCCGAAAATCGACAATAACGACCTGCTGATCATCCAGGATACCGGGGCCCACGGCCATGCCATGGGGTTTAATTACAACGCCGCCCTGAGGCCCCAGGAGCTGCTTTTAAGATCCGACGGGTCAGTGGAACGGATCCGGCGGGCCGAAACCATGGACGACTATTTCGCCACCCTCTCCTTTGAAAAAAACGTGCTTGTTCCGGACTGACCGAAACCGCCGGATTCCCGGGCGCGCCGCCTCGGGAATCCGGCGGCCGGGCGCGATGATCACCTTTCAACAATCTCGTAGGATTCAACTACGATTTCAATATTATCCGGGATATAATCCGGCTTGTATTTTTCATGGGTAAAGTAGAACGCAACTTCTTCAAAATTAAAATCCGCGGCCGCACCCGCGGCCAGATACCCGATTTTTGCGACCTGATTGGCTGTTTTCTCCGTACCTGAAATAAACCATGCACGGGCAGTGAAATTCAGCACGCATGACCTGCAATGCGCCGTGACAACTAGATTTTTAACGTCATGAGGACTTGCGTTCCTGATCTTCCCACGGGCATCCAATACATAGGACTGTTCATGCGTCTGCCGGATATTAAATTCCGTTTCGGTAAATTCAAAACTTGCTTTTTTTTCTTCTTTTTCAGCGCATGAAAAAACACCGAAACTTAAAAAAACCGACAAGACCAGCAATGAGATAAACCGTGTAGAAATTACCATGACAAATCCTCCTCCCGAGAGTAAGCTTTTTCCGGGTTTTAAATGATATTGCTCCGCGACGTACTACGGATACAATCATGATGGTATCGTAAAGCTATTGTAACCGCCGCTTTGCGACCTTTCAACGATTCCGCCGGCGCTACATGGAGAAGAATTCCTCCAGATCCAGCTTGTCGTCGATACTGATAATGCGCGACATCATGGCCCGCATCTCCTCGGGCACCATCTCTTCGTACTGCTGGAAATTCTCGAGGAACGCCGTCACCAGGCTCATGGCCCGCATTTCATACTCGCCCGCATCCTCGGCCGCTTCCCTGGGATTGAGCAGGTTGGCCGGCACCACCCCGCCGGGGCATTCGCAAGGTATTTCAAACTGGAACACCGGATCGGCCTCAAAAGCGACTTTTGAGAGTTCACCGGACACCGCGGCCTTTATCAGCGCCCTTGACACCGCGATGGGAATACGCTTGCCCCTGTAGCTGGGTTCGCCGCTCCATCCGGTATTGAGCATCCAGCAGGTAATGTTGTGTTTGAGAATCTTTTCCATAAACCGCTTGCCGTATTCATGGGCCGGCTTTGCCAGCATGGTATCGCCGAACACCACGCTGAAAATGATGTTGGGTTCAAACTCGCCCGGCGCGGTCTGGATGAATTTGGAGGTATAGGCGGTCATAAACGCATATGTCGCCTGCTCCGGGGTCAACCGGGCGATGGGCGGCAACACGCCGAAGGCGTCGCAGGTCAGCAGAAAAAGATGTTTGGGATGGGCAAACAACCCTTCCCGCAAGGCATTGGGCAGATGGGAAATGGGATAGGCGGCCCGGGTGTTTTCGGTCAGACGCTGGTCCGCGAGATCAAGCCGCCGGGTGTCGGGATTCATGGCGACATTTTCCAGGATGGTCCCGAACTTGCGGGTGCAGGCATAAATGAACGGCTGCTTGTCGGCCTCAATATCCATGAGCTTGGCATACCCGCCCCATTCCAGACTGAAAATTCCCTTATCGCTCCAGCCATGGGCATGGTCTCCGATGAGTTTCCGGTCCGGATCCACGGCCAGGGTGGTTTTACCGGTCTCCTCCCGGCCCATGAAAATGGCCACATCGCCATCAGGTCCTATATTGGCCGAACTTCTCATGCAAAAAACGTTTTCCGGCATCATGTAATTCGCCACGGTAAACACGGTCTGCTTGATTTCGGCCGCGTAACTCGACCCGCCGATAAGAATTAGTTTTTTTTGCAGATTGACGATAACAAACGCGGAGGAACGGGTGCCGTCCATTTCCGGAATGGCGGTGAAACCGGGCACATGAATAATGGTGAATGCCGGTTCAATGGAAGCCAGTTTTTCCGGGTCCATGATCTGATAAAACATGTTCCGGGCGAACAGGCTGTGCCATGCGGTTTCGGTGATGATCCGGATGGGAATCCGGTATTCGGCCACGCTGCCGATCAGACAATCCTGGGCGTATGCATCCTGGGCATGCATATAGGCCAGCATGCGATGAAACAGGATATTGAAATGATTCTCCGACAGGGCATTTTTCTCCGGAGACCAGGTGATTATTTTTTCACTGTGGGAATCTTTGACAATATACTTGTCTTCGGCCGCGATGGGCGAATAATGGCCGGTCCGGACCACCACCGGCCCCAGGTGCGCGATCTGGCCTTCGCGATTATTGACGATCTTTTCATACAGCATGGGGGTGGGAAGGTTCCGATGCATCACCCGAAGATGCGCGCGTTCGAAAAATTCAAGATCCAAGCTCTCAACCATGGTTCTATCCTTTCATTCGTTTGGGTTACGAATTTTTATATTTAGATGGCTCCCTGGGCGGACAACGCATAAATTACCAGTTTCTGCATCATTTTTTCCTTGGCCGATTCGGGCTTGTCCAACTGCAATCGTTTCAGATAGGGAATCGCCTTTTCGGGAACCGTTCGGATGGTCATGGCTTTTCCCAGGCCCTTGACCTTGCCCATGCCTTCCGACATCTGGGCTTTGAGCCATTTGAGCGATTTTCCGATGACCAGTTCTTCAGGAGTAAAATCCGTTCCAAAAGGAAAGGGAACAAAGAGCCCCTTTTTCTTAAACGGCGCCATATCGTCTTCCAGCCGCTGGGGATAGTTGTTGCGAAACTGGTCCGGGATCACATAGTCCGCCGGAATTTTGCGGACATCTTTTGCTTTTTGCAGCAAAGCGTCCTGAAAGCGGGAATCCGTAATATTTAAAAGTTGGGCGATAATCTCCTTGTCCATTTTTCCGCGCAGATCCGCAATGCCGTATTCGGTGATGACGAAATCCCTCAAGTGCCGTGGAATGGTGGTATGGCCGTAATTAAAGACGATATTGGAACCGGCGGACTTTCCGCTGCCCCGCACGCCCTTGCACATGAGAATGGATCTGGCATCCGGCAGGGCATGGGCCTGGGAAACAAAATTATACTGCCCCCCGACACCGGAAACCACCTGGCCGCTTTCCAGGCCGTCGGACACCACGGCCCCGGACAAAGAGACCATGAGGCAGGCATTGACAAAACGCCCGTGACGGCGCTGGAGCACCTTGAGATCTTCGCTGTAATAACGGTTGTTGCCATAGAGCTGGTTAACGTTTAACACGCTGGTCATAAAAATCCGTTTCCGCTGTTCTTCGCTCATATCGTTTAATGCTTTGTAAAACCCTTCCGGCCCGAGAAAAAATCCGCCGTGGATCAGGATGTCGTTTTTCAGGCGGTCTCCCAGACAATGATCCGCGATCCGGGCCATGTTGGCCGCGTCATTGAGGTCCGCGGGAATCCGGGTGGGGCCGGCGAGAATATCGCCGTTTTCAAAGGTAAGGTCTTGCTTGAATATTCCGAATTCACGAAGGAAATTAAAGTCGTCGGCCGTGAGCACACGATGAATTGCTCCGGCCTCCACCAGGAGTTCAAGGGTTTTGGGCGTGACGGCGTCAGTGATCTTCTTCTCATTGATCAGCCGTTGAATATGAATATTATTGTAAGTTTTGCGTTTGACCACGCCGCTGTTGACCAGGTGGAGGTAACCGTCCACCAGCATTTCCGTGGAACCGGTGATCCCCTCATCAAAGGCGTCGATCCCGCCGATTCTGTCGATGACCGCGCCGAATTTATCCCACATGGCGTTTTTCTTGACAAAATCCTTGTATTCGGCGTTCTGGGTGTGCCGCATCTGCAAGCCGTAGCAGAGGGCATCCCCCAGGGACCCGATGCCGATTTGAAGGGTGCCGCCGTCCTTGATCAGGGTGGAAGCATACATGCCGATCATGTAATCCGGCGTGGTGATCGACATTTTGGGCGCACCGAAGAGCCGGGTATAATAGTCGGGCGAGTCAATGACGGCGTGGTAATTATCAGCGCTCACCACGGCGTCGCCGTACATAAAGGGAAGATTCTGGTTGACCTGGGCGATGATGGCGATTTTCCGGCCCTGTTTTTCCAAATCCCACATTGCCGGCGCAAGATCAGCGGAGACCTCCGGATTGCAGCTCATTGAATAGACGGTTTCGCCGTTGATCTCCTTCTTGCAGACCATCTGGGCGATGACGTTGACGCCGTTGTCAAGGATGTCCCGCCAGGCATGAGTATAATTGGAACTGATGTAGTTCTGCTGGGTATGGTCCACGTTGAGATAGGAGCCGGCCTTGGCGTAAAATTCCCTGAGTTCAACATTATCCGGAAGGGTCCCTTTGCGCAGGTCGATCATGTATTCCAGATCAACATACCCGGAAAACATTCTTTCCACAAACGGACCGAGAAATTTCTGTTCCAGATCGCTGCCCCCCTTGGGTTTTTCCAGGGAAAGGGCGGTGCAGATCACCAGGGAAAGGGAAGGATCGGCCTTGACCCGCCGGTAGATGGCATTGGCCAGCTGGTTCGGCTTTCCAAGGCCAAGGGGTAGACCCAAAATGATCTTTCGGCCCACCTTTCGGATAACGTCGTCAACGCACTGTTCAACATCTTCATAAAAAGTCGGTCGCTGTCCATCCATGCTTTAACCTCCGGTATAAATTCACCTTTTATTATATACCACCAATCCGTAACTTTGTTTACTCATCAAAACATCACTCCGGCAAACGGCAAAAAAAACGCCCTTTCGGGCTGCCGCTGTTTCTTTTTTGCGCATCAAACCCCCAAAAAGTCAACATCATTTCTTTTTCACGTTTTTACGATATCCCGGCCGATGAACCCGTAATAAACATTTTTACGGGTTCATCTTCAGTCCGTGTCCGCGAAAATATCAATCACATGCCTTACGGCCACCGGAAGATCCGCCCTGGCCAGCATATCCGAAAGCTGAATCATGCAGGCCGGGCACCCGGTGGCCACCACGGACGCGCCGGAAGCACGGATGGCGTCAACCTTTTTCATGCCTATGGCGGCCGATGCATCGTAGTATTGCAGATTAAAACTCCCCCCCATGCCGCAGCATAGATCCGGATCGGCCATTTCACGAAAGGCATATGCCGGATTGGCCTTGATCAGCAGGCGGGGCTCCCGTCGGATACCGAGGGTTTTGGTTAAATGACAGGGATCATGCCATGTCACGACCATGCGGGCGGCGGGTTTCCTGGAGGCGACTTGGGCGGCATGCATCGGTAAAACCCTTCCGGCCCCGGAATTTGTCGGATGAATGGAAACAGACGGCGCAGAGGCATCCGCGGGGACCGCCGGCCCGGCATAACCATCGGAAGCAATACCATCGGTGACGCCCAGAATGTTTACCAGGAACACGCTGATATCATATGTTTTATCCGCTATCCGGTTCACCACCGACCGCAACGGATCGCTCAAGCCGGACGTCATTTCAGGCCAGAGTTTTTTAATGGCGGCCGTGCAGGTGGCGCATCCCGTAATCAGGTAGTCGAACTGGTCCGGATCAAAACGGACAAGATGATCGGCCATCAGCCGCAAAAACGCCTCCCGGTCCCCGCCGGCCAGCACCGGCATGCCGCAGCATCCCTGATCATCGGGTACGATCATCTCCACGCCGCTTTGCTCCAGCACACTGACGATGTTTTTCGCGGTTTCCGGAAAAACCTTGTCCAGCAGGCACCCCACAAAAAACGCCGCGCGGATGCCTCGCTTGCCGGCGCCGGGAATCGATGACGGAACGGATTTTGCCATGGATTTAACAGATTCAGATTTTTGCTTTTCCATGGCATGAAAGGAAACCGGAGCCAGAGGGACCACGTGGCGGCCGCTCAAGCGGGGGGAGGCCAGACGACTGCAGGACCCGTCCAGCGGGGTCGGTTTTTGCTTCAACACCAGGGGCTGAAATCGGACGGCCCATGCCAGAAGCCGGTCGAACCGGCCCGGCCGCGCCATCACCCATCGGAAAAGAAATCGCTTCCACCAGGGCAGGCCCCGGAATCCCTCGATGATGGTCCGCGCATTTAAAAACAGGGCCGTGGTGTCGATGTTCATGGGGCATCCCGCCCCGCAGGCTCCGCAGAGAAGACAATGATTCAGGCGCGCGGCCGTGCCGTCCGCATCGGCAAACATCTCCCGCGCCAGGCCATCAAGCAGGGCCAGCTTTCCCCGGGCCGTATCCTTTTCATGCCCGGTCAGGCCATACACCGGGCAGACCGCCTGGCACATGCCGCACTTGGAACAGCGGGACACCTCCCGGTCC
Source organism: Desulfobacteraceae bacterium (assembly GCA_003597945.1). GTDB lineage: Bacteria > Desulfobacterota > Desulfobacteria > Desulfobacterales > Desulfosalsimonadaceae > SURF-33. The sequence continues at coordinate 20,150 of QZJS01000011.1, forward strand.
AGGGTCTTGATCATCCCGGCAAGACTGGCGATCCCTTGTTTTTTGTCACTTGGAGGCATAGTGTTGCCGGAGCTTGGGCTTTTCGATCTTTCCCGTGGGATTTCGCGGCACGGAGCCGAAAAAGATCCGCCGGGGCCGTTTGTAGCGGGGCAGTTCCTCGCAGAACCGCCGGACCTCATCCTCGGAAAGATCCTGGCCGGGCTTGGGGGAAACGACTAGGGCCACGATCTCGCCCAGGCGGCTGTCGGGCATGCCGATCACGCCGGCATCATAGATTTTCGGATGGGCCATCAGAAAGTTCTCGAT
>QZJS01000135.1 GCA_003597945.1 Desulfobacteraceae bacterium
CGGTGACCAATGCCAGCGGCATCGCCCAGGTGACCCTGACAAGCGCGGCCAATACGGGGACAGCCGTAGTAACGGCCGAGGCCAGCGGGTTTATCGCCAGTGTAAATGTGGCCTTTGTGCCCGGACCGCCGGATAACATCTTGGTGAACGCTGTCCCGTCTACTGTGACTCCGGGAGGAGACGCCACGGTGATCGCCACCTTGCGGGATGCTTTTAATAATCCTCTGCCCGGCGAGACCATTACTTTTGCATTAACCATTAACGTCAGTGGAGCCACTCTGTCGGCTCCCAGCGCCGTGACGAACATTCTCGGCCAGGCGACAATTACTTATACGGCCGGCGGCACGGCCCCGGCGACGGATCGGGTCCGGGCGCGCAGCGTCACTGACACGTCGGTCTTCGGTATTGTTAATATTGATGTAAGCGCCTCCGCAACGCCGGTAGTTATCGGGTCTCTGACGCTGACGGCCGCCAATAGCGAGATTGTGGCCAACGGCACCAGCACAACGGCCATCCGCGCCACCGTGCTTGATATTGATGGAAATCCGGTTTCCGGAACGGTTGTGACCTTTTCGACGTCCTATGGCACGTTGTCGGCTTTTACTGCCGCAACGGGAACGACGGGCATTGCCGAAGTGATGCTAACCTCTGCCAACCGGACAGGTTTGGCGGTTTTAATGGCAAGTATTACAGCCGGTTTTTCCGATGATGCGGAGGTTAATTTCGTGCCGGGGCCGCCGGTAGATGCCAATTCTTCCATTATCGTTGTGCCGTCAAGCATTCCTGCTGATGGCGCCTCCGAGGCTGTGGTAACGGTCATCCTGGCCGACGCGGATGGCAACCCGGTACTGGACGGCACGTCCATTAGACTTTATTCATCCCGGGGCACCATCACAACGGCGAACCCTGCCCCCGCCGTCTCCGGTCGGGCAACATTTACCATCCGGGCGCCGTTTGCCGTCGGAACCGCCGAGATTTATCTTTGGGATTATCCGGCCATTGCTTCGGCATTCCTGAGTTTTGGCTCCATTACATCCGGCGATCCGGCAAGCATTTTGATTGAATCCGTCAGCCACACGGAGATCGCGGTGACGGGCGTTGGTGTAAACGACAACACGGCCATTACGGTCCGGGTGGTGGATGAAACCGGCACCACGGTGGTAAATCCGGATATTTCCCTACAGGTCAGGCTTCTGGCCAAACCTAACGGCGGTGAATATATCAGCGGCGAAGCCCCGGGCGGGGGTCTGGTTTCTGATACCAATCAAATCGAGATCGCCGGCGCAACCGGCGTGGCAACGTTTAATCTGCGTTCCGGCATTCTTCCGGGTGTAGTGGAAATCCGCATCGAGGTATTGGACTCCGGAGCCCCCTTGAGCCCGGCGGTGGTTGCGATCAGCCCTCAGATATCCATAGCTTCAGGGCCGCCCCATACCATGGCGCTGAGCGCTCCGACCTTGAACGCGATAGTGGATTTAAATACGGGCGGAGATGCCGGCATTCCGTTGACGCCTGGTTTTTACAGCCGGCGGGCCGGTTTGATTGTCACCGACCGTTATGGTAATGCCGTTGCCGACGGCACGGTGATCAACCTGGGGGTCCTGGATTCGGTGATTTCGGCCGGAACAACAGGCGATACGACTGCCGGCAACACGCGGATGAGAGACAATGCTGTAGGCAAGGATTTTACCGCTGATTTCGTCGTGCGGGGAGGTCTTATCCGCGAAATCGAAGAAAATGATCGGATAGTGCTTTTGGAGTCGGTCGGCAATAATGTGCCGCCGGCGGATAAGAGCCGCTTTGTTGCCCTCGGCGGTATTTTCCCCAACAGGGTTCTGGCAACAAAGGCGTATACGCGGACAACAACAGGCATCACATACGCCGTGGGTGCCAGCCTCATCGGCGGAGCGATTTACGGTACCGACGGGGCAACAGCCACGCTGGGAACAGTGCAGACGAGTTACGGCCTGGCTCAGCTCCGGCTGGTTTACCCGGCCAACCGGCATACCATTCACGTGGGAGGGTATGCTCCCGGCGTTGATACCCGCTACGCGCCGCTTAATTCCGCGCGGGTCATATCCGTGTTTACCAGCAGTGATGAAGGGGTAACCATGGTGAATGAAGGAACGCTGGTATTCTCATCCATTGCCGGGTGGAAATTGACCGCCGCTCCGGATGCCATATCAGGCACTTCGGATATCGCGCTTTCTCTGGTGGACGGCGGAGATGAGGTGCCGCTGCCGTTTATAGAAGTAACCCATGCGGTGGTATTTGATGAGGGTGCCCCGGATATAACGGTGACGTATTCAGATCCCAATAACCGAACGGATGAGTTCGGAAACATTACAGCGACAATCACCATCAACGCGCCGGTGTTCTCCGGCGATGCCGCTACCATCACCTTTTATGCCGGAGATGCCAAGGTGGAAGTTACATACGAAGTACCCTAGCCTCAACGCCATCCGCTTAGCGGCAAGAGAATCTCAAGGGCTTATGCCGATTCCGGCATAAGCCCTTGATTTGTTTTCACGCCCCCTTCATTACCGATGACTCTGGTTGTGTCCGGATATGTGCGGGCCCAACGGTGGTTTTGACAAACCGTTGGACCTGCTATACATTAACCATTAAAGTTGCCGGATGCTTTTCCGGCGGATTGCGGGAAAAGCAATGCCCAATGATTAATGCATAACGGAGGTAAGTCAGCGGATGAAAACATTTCTTATGATCGCTGTTTTTTTGTGTCTCTGGATCGCCCTTCAGGCCTACATTCTGCCGAAACTGGGGATTTCCACCTGAATGCGCGACGCCTGTCAGGTGACGGGTAAACCGGAGGCGGGAGGCCGGATTCAGGAAACAGGGGAATCGCTGGAGCCCGAGATCGGGGACCGGATGCCGGATGCCGACGGCGGGGAGCCGGAAGTAAAGTAGCCTTGTCAATCAATTGCCGTCATTGTCAGAAGCAAAAATTGATTGACGAAATGGTCTGGTTTGACGTCACCGGAATCTTCCCTTGACACAAATGATTATGATCATTATTATGACCATTATTGATTTTTACCTGCCATTTTTTCTGTTATGACCGGTTTTGTCGCTTATGAGGAGGCGCGCCGTGGAGATTGACAGCTACGTTCCCGTCACAAAGGCCAAAGCCTTGTTTCTGGACATGATTCGCATGATTGATGATCAGGAAAACACCATTGCCATAACAAAAAACGGCGTGCCCAGGGCGATTCTTATGTCCATGGAGCAGTATGAGGGGATGCGCGAGACCATGATGGTTCTGGGGGATACGGAGATGATGCGGCAGATCCGGGATTCTCAACAGGCGATCAAGGACAGGAAGCCGCTCATTGAACTGGAGGATCTTCCCTGATGTATCGGGTCAGGTTGACCGCCGCTGCCGCTGAAATGTATAACTCCCTTCCTCCGGACATCCGAAAACAGATCAAAGCTACGCTGGCGGAACTTATTCAAACGCCGCATCTCGGCAAAACATTGCAAAATGAACTAATCGGTTTCCGATCCTTAAAAATAAAACGTTACCGGGTCGTTTATCAGGTGGATGACCCCGGCAAAACCGTTGTGATTTATGCCGTCGGTCACCGCAGGGACATTTATGAGGTCATTACGGGAGTGGCGCGGGGGCATCCGCATAGTCCTTGATTTTAGCAGTGTATGCGATATAATTATGCCATAATTGAAAAATTGACCCTTTAAGGCGGAAAGTGAAATGAATACCTGTCAAACCACATATACGGAAAAAATACGTCAGGAAATTAAGCAGACGCCGGAGGAGTACCTCCCGATCCTTTTGGAGATGATTCATTTGTTTCGTCAAAGCATTGCCTTAAAACCTGCCGACGAGAGTTTTCGACAGGGATGGACGGAAGCCATGGAGGGAGACACCCGCCCTGTTCCCGAACTATGGACAGGGATTGATGCCTGAAGAAATCACAAAAGTTAGCGTTCAATTTACGCTTGAATTCAAGCGCAATCTTCGCGCCCTTTCCAAAAAATATCGGCATATACGTGATGATATAGAGCCGGTCATTTCAGAATTGCAAAATGGTAATTTGCCGGGCAAGCGCGTGACGGGTATTGGCCATACGATTTATAAAGTTCGCGTACCGAATCGTGATCGTTCCAAGGGTAAAAGTGGCGGATATCGCATTATTTATTATCTGAAGACAGCTTTTGATGTCATACTTATTACCATTTATTCAAAAACGGAGCAATCTGATGTCTCCGCGGCCCGGATTCGGCGGATTGTAGGCCGCACTCATGACTGAGGCACCCATGGCTTTACATCGGCGCATTTCTGGAATAAAATAGTAAAAATATAACAAAGGAGGCGCTATGAAGACGATGGGTCCGAATGTGGAAGCGCTGCTCTTTCAAGGATAACAATTAACCCCAAAGTTATGCTCGGAAAACCGACAATTCGAGGGTTGAGAATCTCGGTGGAGCAGTTGCTTAGATCCCTTTCGTGAGGAGTGTCGGAATTGGAACTCCTTGAAGAATATCCGGAACTTGAAAAAGAGGATTTTCAGGCCGTTTTTGTGTCTTTCAGAATGATAAGTTTCGCATCAGAAAAATAAATCCGTAAAACTAAAACAAAAAGCGAGGTTTGACATGGCGCAGAGAGGACTAAACAAGGTGATGCTGATCGGTCGGCTGGGAAAGGACCCGGAAATTCGATATGCCCAGAGCGGGACGGCGGTGACCAATTTCACCCTGGCCACCAATGAGGACTGGATGGACAAGGCATCGGGCGAGAAAAAGGAAAAGACCGAATGGCACCGGATCGTGGCCTTCGGCAAGCTCGGGGAGATCTGCGGCAAATATCTGACCAAAGGCAAGCAGGTGTATGTGGAAGGCAAGCTCCAGACCCGTTCCTGGGAGCAGGACGGCACGACCCGCTATACCACGGAAATCGTGGCTAATGACATGCAGATGCTGGACGCCAAGGGCCCCGGCGAAGGCGGCGCGGGCGGCGGATTCCGGTCCGGCGGGTCGGGCGCGGACCCGGGATCGTCTTACGGCGCATCATACAATCAGTCCTACGACAACCCGGATGCCGGGCCGGAACCGCCGTACTCACCGTCGAGTCCCGCATCATCCGGGCCCCGGGGCGGCGCCGACGGCCCGGATGATGATATTCCCTTTTGAGAAAAGGGTTTTTGTTACTTATTGCGCTTACTGCTCTTGCTGCGCCGCCGGCGGGCCGGGGTTGTTGAAGGCTTGGACTTTTTGTTCAAACGCCTTCAAATCTTTTTCATACGCGTCGATTTTATCGTTAAGGGCTTCAACCCGCATGGAATAGGCGATTTTATCAGTGACTGTGGCGTTTTCCGCCGGGGCCTGTGCCTGCAACTCGGATCGCTCGGTTTCCAGGGCGGCCCGGGTCCGGTTCAGCTCTTCCTGGATTCTGTTTAGCTCCTCGGCTTTTACGTTAAGGGTTTGATGGCCCGGGATATCATATTGAGCGGATTCAGTAGGAGCCGTTGTTTCGGGAGATTCCTGTTCTGAAACAACGGCGCCTGAATCGGCTTCCGTCCCGTTTGCGGAGGTGGTTTCCGCCGTAAATTTTTCTACTGCATCCCGCTGGGTTTCCGGGATCTGGGTCATGTCATCGGTGAACCGCAGGTTGCCGCTTTCGTCGGTATATTGATAATATTCACCACCGACGGCCATTGTCGCAAAGAGTACAAAAACACCGGTTAGAAAAATTGTTCTGATCATACCCCGCATCCTCCTGTCCTGTTACCGGCTTATTTTATCGGCCGGTTCCCCTGTAAGGTTCACATAACACCAGTTCGCCGGCCTCGTTTAGCACCAGCCCGACACGGGAGCCTTTTCCGGCCCCGCTTATTATCGCCCGGGGCGCTTTTTTAAAATAAGAATCATTGACGACAATACCGTCAGCATGCACATCATCCACGGTTCCGGTGAGATGATAATGCCCTTCCACATCCTTTCTGAAATCATGGCCCGGCTCATATGTTGTCCCGGGGATCGGCTTGATGGAGACGGGGCCCTTGTCAACGGCGCCCGCGGGCAGGGCCATTGCGAAAAATATTACCGCAACCAGCAGGGCCCCAAGGCCCCCCCATCTTTTTCGATGTTTGCGTGGATGTGCATTTATTATCATCAGTATATCTCCTTAATCAATGGTGAATGGATAAATGATAAACAATTTATTGAATCACCCGCCAGAACTGCATTCCCATCAGGTTCGGCGGCACCGGCAAGGGGGTGATGCCGCCCTGGGAATCGGAAAAATACAGATCGCTGTCGCCGATTTCAATGGGCGGATACAAAATCTGATCAAATTCCAGGCCGGTGGGGGGGAGCCCGTCGATCAGGTCGTCTTCATCAATTCCATCGCCGTCTATATCAAACTGCGGATAATTGGTTCTGCCGCCCGTGCAGGCATTGACCATGTAGACCACGGAGCTGCCCCCGGCGTCACAGGGAGACGAGGATGGAATGACAGATGTCAGAATGGCCACGCCCATCCGCAACATGGGCTCCCGGATCCCGCGTTCCCCGTCAACGGGCAGGTCGAACACCCAGCCCATGTGATCACCGGTGTCGGCAATGGGATTGTACCATAGCAGGGGGTTGTCGCTGAGGGTCAGCCATTTTCCGGACGTGGATATCACGGTCTGCACCTGAAGGGATGTGCCGGAAACATTGGAAAGGCTCCGGCCGCTCTGCACCTGCCCCAGAAATTTGGTTTTGGCCGTGTCATAGTCATTCAGATTTTCCCAGATATCGCCCCAGTCCCAGATGCCGTAAAAGGATTGGGTGGTGAAATCCCCGAAATCATCGGAATTCAGATACCGACCCGTGCCGAAAATCACCATTAATCCCTTGCCGGTATATGCAAACTCGGATTTGGCGCAATCCAGCATGACTTCTGGAGCCGTAGTAATGGGCTGGATATCTCCATCCGCGTTTCTCATTGAAATAAGAGGTTGCGGAGCGGTCCCTCCGTAGTAGACCTTCCAGTCGGCGGCCGAACCCCGGAGGTCGAATTTCCACATATTGCCTTTGAGGTCCCCGGCAAACACGAAATCCACATTGCCGTCTCCGTTGACATCTACTGCTGCGGGCGAGGCCAGTCCGTTGCAGCCGCCCGCCTGGGTGTCAATCTTGCGGATCAGGGCGCCGGTGGAGGGGTTTACAATAAAAAGGACGGCGTTCTGGTTGACGCTGTCATATCCGTTTCCAAAAATCACCACCCGGCCTTCCTCGGCGGTGGAAACAATCCGCACCTCGCTGAAGCTGTAGCCCAGATCATTGTCGTTGGTGTATTCCCAAAGCGCCGATGGATTGGACGGACTGGTCACGTTCAGGCCGAAATAGCCTTTCCCGCCCTTGCCCAGGCCGCAGACCAGGATATCCGCGCCGCCCACACGGCCGATGGTGGGCGTGTTGTTCACATAATACTTGTGGCTGTATCCGGGAACGGCCAGTTCGGACAGATGCCCGTAGACCATGTTGGGTACGTAACAGAAGATTTCATGGCCGTTGTCGGCATTGATGGCATGGAGCATGCCGTCATTGGCCCCGATATAAACCACATCTTTGTGAAAGGTAGGGGCGGAATTCACGATATCGCCGATGGGGTTGGTTCGCACTCGGAAGGGCCCGCCGTTGGCCTGGTTTCTGGAGTTGTCTCCCCGGAGATAATCCACCAGGTGGGATACATTGTGCCCGTTGTTGGCCAGCAGGCTCTGCTGGGTGGTGGTAATGCTGTCGTCTTTAAAGTTGATCGTGGATGTGCCGTCAAAGGAAATAATTTTCCGCTCATTATGGTTTGGCACATGGTCGCTGGCCTTCCATTTGGGGGACCCGACAGCCCCACCCGCGGTCAGCGAATAGGCTGTGACTTCACCGTGCCAGCCGGAGGTATTGTAGGTTCCCTGATAAATGGTGGTCCCCACGGTCCGCTGGATGGAGCTGGTGGCCAGAGACGCGGATGATCCCAGCCGGCTCTGGATGTCCTGCTTCAGCTCGTTCATGGCGTTGACCATTTCCATGGGGCTGCTGGCGTCCACGTATTTTCCCCGCCCGTTGATTGCCGCATGCCACAGGTCATCGATGGTGGTCTGGGCATCTGCCGACGGTTGGGGCCATGCGGGGCAATCCCCCAGTGGGCACTCCGGGTAATCGGTCCGGTTGAGGGTTCCGGTCATGCCGAAGGAGAGGGAATAGGTCACCATGTGCTGATGGGTGGCCTTATCTACATTGTTGATGGGCACATCATCGTTTAAGTTGCTGTTGAGATCGTTTTTGTAATGATACATGGCCACATCCGCCAGTGTATTGGAGTAAGTGTCGGCAAAGGGCGGGCCGTCAAAGGGGTTGCTGGTGTTGGCGTCCGCGTTTCCCACCGTGGAATGCGATCCGTTCCAGAACCCGTCGGTCATGAGGATGGTAAAGGCCTGCTGGCAGGAGCCGCCGTATTCCGCTAGAAAATAGGGGTAGGTGCTGGTATTGAAATAACCGCTGGGCGTGGCGGACGTGATATTGGTGCTGGCATTGGTGCCCCGAAAGTACTGACCGGCGCTGTGCAGGCCGTTTCGCAGGGGCGTGCCGCCGGAAGAGTTGATGGCGTATAAGGTCGTCAGCAGGGTGCCGGATTGATTGTAAATCACGTCATTGAGATCCACCCGCACCGGCCGGGCAATGGTCCTTAAGCCGGAGTTGATGCACGAGATACCGATATAAACCCCTTCCATTTCATCAATGACCTTGCCCACGGCGTTTTTGGCCGTAAGTTCCCGCTTCCGGTAAAAGGAATACCAGTTGGCGAAATTCTGGCGTTCTTCGGCATAGGTCCGGCCCGTGACAATGCCGGCGGTGCTTGCCTCGGCGGGAGTCAGGCGCACCAGCTCGCCCGAATCCACCGCGTCATTGTTGTTGTTGTCATTAAACCGGAAGTATTCAAAGACGCCGCCGTAGAGGTTGACCAGGAAGGTGCCGCTTGCGGTTTGAATAAAATAATGGGCCCGGCCGATGGTAATGGGTCCCACGAGGCCGTGCGGCACAAAGGCCACGGCATCGGCGCAAAGTCCGGAGTTGCCGGCGTACTGGTTCAGTTCCACCCGGCCGGTGCCGGAGGAAAAGGAAACGTTGTCGGCGATTTTGGTCCATACGCCGTAATTTTGTTGCTGGTTGACCCCGGTGTTGGCCACCCCGCCGTCGTGGGTGGTGTAGTACCGGACATCCGTGAGCCGGCTGGTGCCGCCTCCGGCCCATCGGGCATAAACATCAAAGGTTATGGCTGTATCCAGGTTGTTGGCGGTCCAGGTCGCGGTATAGGTCATGTTCCCGCCGTTGGAATAAAGATAATCCACTCCGTACTGGTTTCCGTCGGATGCGGAGCCCCATCCGGGACCGGCTTCAAACAAGGCATTGGGAAGGCCGCCGGAGACGGGCATAAAGGCCACGGCATCGGCGCAGAGCCCGGAGCTCCCGGCGTATTGATTGATATCCACTCGGCCGGTGCCCGTTGAAAAGCTCACGCCTTCGGCGATTTTGGTCCAGGTGTCGTAATTGCTCTGCTGGTTGACCCCGGTGTCGGCGACCCCGCCGTTATGGGTGGTGTAATACCGGACATTGGTGCTTCGGCTGGTGCCGCCGCCGTACCACCGGGCATAGACGTCGTAGGTCTGGCTGGTATCCAGGTTATTGGCCGTCCAGGTGGCGGTATAGGTCCGGCTTCCGCCGCTGGTATACAAATAATTGCCGTTATACCCGCCGGCGGTGGATTGGCTCCATCCGGTGCTGGATTCAAACAGTGCATCGGGCAGGGGCCCCGCGAACTGGGGGACCAGCCGGACCGCATCCGCGCTGGTGCTGTTTCCCGTGCTGGCGCTGTCCCGGGTGACCCTGATGTAACCGGAGGTTCCGGTATTGAAATTAAAATCGCCCAACTCTACCCACTGGCCGGCATTTACCTGCTGATTGATCCTGAAATTCGTATCTCCGCCGGCATGCCGGACGGTATATCTTGCATTGGTGTCCCGGGTGCTTACATAGGTATACCAGATATACACCTTGTAAGTGCCGGCGGTCGTCAGATTCGGGGTCCAGGTGGCATATGATCCTGAACTACTGGTATATCGGGAACGATCGCCCCAATAACCGCTGGCGCCGGAGGTCCCCCAGGAGCCGTTTTCCTGATACCCTGAATCCCGGTCGTCGATGATAATGTCGCTGCTGGCCACGGCCACATCGCTGTTGTCCACGATGGTGCCGCCCGCGGCCAGAATCTGGGACGTGGTGACGGAGCTGGCGTTAATATTGCTGTTGTCCACGATGGTGCCGCCCACGGCATCGATATCTTCATTGGTGATGCCGCCGAAATCGCTGTAAACGGCGCTTAAGTTCAGGGTGTTGCCGGAAACCGCCGGATTGGACCGGGGGTTGTTGGGGTCCGCGTCGGTCATGGCGGGCCAGGGTACGTAAAGGTCGCCGGGATGATAATAGAGCCGGTTATACCCGGCCCACCGGGCCTTCCACCGGTTGGCGTTGGCAGAGCCCTCCAGAATCTGGCCCGAGTAGGCGTTATCCCCCGGATTGGCGAAAATATAATAATAGGAGGTGCTGCCGACATAAAACAACGAATTGCCTGTCCCCTGGACGACGTATTCCCAGTCCATGGAGCCGGAGTCGTCTAAAACAAACATGACGATGCCCGGGGCCTGCTGTTCCTGGACGTCTAAGGGCACGTCATCTAAGGCAATGCAGGACGCATGCACTTGACCGATCCCGATGAATGCGCCTATACACAACGCCAGGACCAGGGCAATGACCGGCTTCCAGATCCGTCTGATATCTGATGCCTCTAATGTTTGTTTTATTTTCATGATCGACCTTCCTTTCAACCGGTTACGGTTCTATCGGGCTGCCCCGGAAATGTTTCGGGCGGCAATGTGTTTGAATCTTCAAAATGTCACCCAATCCTTGGCTTCATTTTTAAATTTTCCTGCTTCAATCTTTCAGGTTCACGCGTATAATCTTTAGTTTCAGTCTCTATTCTCTGCGGCTTGACCGCCTTAGTTGAGAATGATTTTTCGTCTGACCCCGATTTCCATGCGCATCATCCCGCCACCGGCGTTGGACACATATTCGGCAAGAAGCCGGCCCTGTCGCCAGACGGGTTTATTGGCGCCGACGGCGAGACTCTCGCTGCCGCCGCCGGGCATGGTCACGGGAAGCCATCCCACAAACCCGGTCCTGAGATTACCGGATGCGGCTTCGCCCCGGTCCCCCAGGGTTTGCGATGTCGTGATGGGCAGTGAATTGCCGGCATCCAGAATCCGGGTAGAAGAATCCGGCATATACCAGAGGCCGGTTCCGTCGGTGCTGAAGTCGGTGGTGTGTGTGGAATTGATCCATGCCAGTGTGGAATTGTTTACATCCACAATATCGTCATCATCCGCATTAAGCTGCATGAACCGTTGCAAACCCTCCATGAGGGCGGCTTCGGTCATATAGATATTTTGTTTGTAGATCCCCTGGTTACGGACGATGAAATTTTCCGTCACCACGGTCTGCGACATCATCAGGCCGACCACCGTCATGATCACCAGCACCATCAGGGCGATGAAAATAACCGACCCTTCCTGGTTCCGGTCCGTGGCATCCGCGGGGCCGGGCATGGGTAATTTTAGAGTGTTTATTAATTTAGGTATGGTATTAAAATACGTCTCCACTTTCATGCCTCCGTATCGTGTTGCTTTTCTGTTTTTCCTGCACGCCATTTTTTATCTTATTTTAACTTATTCGATCGAATGATCTAAAAGGTGCTTCCCCTTCATCGGATCACGGCATGGGCGGAATCTGGGCGGCCCAGGTTTTGACAAACTGCGCTATGGCCAGGGCCTCGTCTTGGCCCCGGGGCGCAAACCCGGCCCTGGTCACCCAGACGGTGATGGTTTTAGAAACCGTATGATTTCCGGCCGGCAGCCCGTTAATATAAGAAAGGTTGGCGTTGTTTTGCTGAGGGATGGGCGTATTATCCACCACCTGCCATTGCACGTCAAACTGATCGCCGCTCCCCCGGCGATCAGGGCCGTGGGTGCCGGCCACCAGTGCGGGATCAAAACTGGGAAAGGGGGCCACGTAAAACGGCAGGGCCTTGAGCTGCTCGGCTTGTTCATCCAACAGGGCCAGGGCTTCCGACATTTGCGCGATATTGCCGGTGCTTCTGAGGGATGCGGTCTGGAGCGCGCCCATGGCCATGATGCCGAGGGAAAAAATAGCCAGTGCGATGAGAACTTCAATGATGGTAAAACCGGCGGAAGCCGGGATGTTTACGGATTTTTCGTAAAAAGGTTTCATGGCCGTCTGGCTCCTTTTTCATTTCTACAGTCCGATATTGCGGCAGACAATGGCCGTGGAAAGCTGCAGGCGCCGGAAATTGTCGTTCTGAGCCGGCAGAATCACGTCTCCCTGGAGATTTTCATAGGCGTTGGTATCAGTGTATTCATAAAGAAAGCCCCGGGATTCCGCTCCGGCCCTGGCCACGATGGTGACTTCGATTATTCGGATGTTGTTGCGCTGGTTGGCGTCAAGTGGAACGGGACCAAGTACGTTTCCGGTGTCATCCAGATACACAAAATTCAATGCATCCACATGCCGACCCAGGGGCTGCAAGCCGTTCGTGCCGCCGCCGCATCCCAGTGCGGCGATCAGACCAGAGCCGGTTTCCCGGCCCAGGTGGCATTCCACGCCTCCGGCGATATTATTGTTTACGCCGTCACCGCCGCCGCCAGCATCATCATTTGTTAAGTAATAGCGGATCTGCTCGTTGGGGTCGCAGCAGTCCCCGTTGGGGGTGTGAAGTGCAGCGGTTCCGGCCACGCTTCTCCTGTCTATGGAAAACGTCAGTTCCCCGACATCGGCGGTGATGATTCGGGCCCCGGCGGTGCCCAGGGGGTCCAGGCCGGCCAGGCGGATTTCATGGGTCATGACTTCCAGGGCCGCCCTGGCCGTCTGGTTCATGTCGGTCAGGATTTCCTGGGCGTTTTTGGCCCGCACCTGCACCGTATAGGTGGAGGCGATGGCTATCATGATTATGGAGGCCATGGCCATTCCCACCATCAGTTCAATCAGCGTGAATCCATTTTTCTTTAATTGCGTCATATGATAACATCTCCTGATCATATCGTCGTGTCCCCTTTGATTATGGGCAGACTTCGATTCTGGATGAGCCGAGGTTGGCCACAACAATTCTGCTGCATAACGAGCCGGTGCTGTTTTCAATGCGCAACGTGCCTCCGAACAGGGTTACCGGCATGCCGTTGCCGTTGAACCGCAGCTGATTGCCGGCAAAATTGGACCCTGCAAGGATCGTTCCCGGGGGGAGCTGAACGGTCACGGGCGCCGCAAAAGCGTTTGCAACCATATCCCAACGGATCACGTCAAAAGAATCGCCGCCGACGTTGAAGTCTATTCGGGAGGGCATGTTGGCCCGGATGGCGGCCATGCGGGCTCTTTCAATACTGATTTTCACCGTGCGCACGGCGGAATTGAACTGCATGTTGTTGCGCCACGTGATCATGTTCGGAACCGCTATTGCCGACATTATGCCCACGATGGCAATGGCGGTCAAGAGTTCCATGATGGTAAATCCGGAATTGTTTTTCATTCAAGGGGCCTCCTGTTTGATGTCCGATGATCCGATGAACAGTTATACAATTTTTATGCCATAGGGTTGATTTATTTGTTGCTGTTCGTCTATAATTTCGAAAAAATAGGAATAACCATCCATTATTATGATCCATATTTTAATATAATGAATTTAAAACCACAAGGAGATACCAGTAATTTCTTTATTGGTTTTTGATATTACGGTGTGGCTATTAAAAAAATTAATAGAAATATTTAAATTTTTTTAATAGGAACGGGGGGAATCTGCGAGGCTGATATCCACCATTGAAACCAGGGTTGACATTAGGCTGATTTTCCTTCAAAAAGTAAATATTGTTTATTTGAAGGAAAATTTTTCTGCCGTTCATTTTTTCCTGCAAAAATAAACTTGTTGTCAATCTTTTAAAACCCGAACCGGAATCCATGCCAATATGCAGAAAATCAACAATGATCCTTTTTCCGAAAAAGGGATTTGCCGGGCACTGGTCGTCAAAGGGCTGATCACAAAGGAACAGGCCAAAGAGATTTTTGTTCGCAAAGACCGGGTCCGTGACGCCATCGACAAGGCCAAAGCCGAACGGAGCAAAAACATCCCGGCGGGGGTGATGATCATCAACCCCACCACCATTGTGGACATGATTGCGGCCCTTAAGCTGATCCGGGCCGACAATCCGGCCCTTGAGCTGGATGAGGATGCGATTTTTCAGGTTTTGGCCGAGGAGTGGGGATTTCCGTTTAAAAAGATCGATCCGGTCAAGCTGGAGTTAAACCTGGTCACCACCACCATTCCCCGCAGTTTTGCCATGAAACACTTGATGCTTCCCGTTGCCATCCAGGAAGGCGCCCTGGTGGTGGCCACGTCCAATCCGTTTAACGCCGAGGCCATTGACGATATCACCCGGGTGGCCCAGATGCCGGTGCGTATCGTGATCGCGCCCAAAACCGACATCATCCGGCTCATCGACGAGATGTTCGGGTTCAAGCGTTCCATTGCCCAGGCCGAGCGGGTTTTTGACGGGCCGGCCGTGGATCTGGGCAATCTTGAGCAGTATGTTCGGCTCAAATCCCCGGATGAGCTGCCGGCAAACGATCATCACATCATCAACGCGGTAAATCACCTGCTGTCGTATGCCTTTGAGCAGCGGGCCAGCGATATCCACATCGAGCCCAAGCGGGAGGACCTCTGGGTGCGCATGCGCATCGACGGGGTGCTGCATACCGTCTACAAGCTGCCCAAAAAGGTGCATTCCGCCATTATCAGCCGCATCAAGACGCTGGCCCGCATGGATATGGCGGAAAAGCGCCGGCCCCAGGACGGCCGCATCAAGACCAACAAGGGGGAGGTGGAGGTTGAAATCCGGATTTCCTCGGTGCCGGTGGCTTTCGGGGAAAAAATGGTCATGCGGATCATGGATCCCCAGGTCCTGTTCCAGGAGCTGGAAGGGCTCGGTTTTACCGGCGAGGATTTTGAACGGTACAACAAGATGATCCAGCGGCCCCACGGCATGGTGCTGGTGTGCGGTCCCACGGGAAGCGGCAAGTCCACCACCCTTTATTCCACCCTCCGGCGCATTTCAACGCCCCAGGTCAATATCACCACCATTGAGGAGCCCATCGAGATGGTGCATCCCGAGTTCAACCAGATCGCGGTGCAGCCGGGGGTGGGAATCACGTTCGCGTCCATTATACGCAATATCCTCCGCCAGGACCCGGACATCATCATGGTGGGCGAGATGCGGGATCTGGAAACGGCCCAGAACGCCGTCCAGGCGGCCCTGACCGGACACCTGGTGTTATCCACCCTGCACACCAACGACGCGCCGTCGGCCATCATCCGATTGCTGGATATCGGGGTGCCGTATTTTCTGGTGCAGGCGGTGCTCACCGGGTGCGTGTCCCAACGGCTGGTGCGCAAAATCTGCCCCAAATGCATCGAAGCTTATGAAATGGACAGGGATGCGCTGCGGCGCCTGGGTCTTGACATACCCGTAAGCGGCGGCAGCGGCCGGGCAGATACCGGGGAAAACGGCCGGGTGACCCTGCATCGGGGAAAAGGGTGTTTCCAGTGCCGGGGCACCGGGTATTATGGAAGGCTTGCGGTTTACGAGGTGATGCCTTATACCCGGGCATTGCGGAAGCTGACTACCCAGAATACGGATCTGGCGGCCATTATCACCCAGGCCAGGGCCGAGGGCATTATCAGTCTGCGGGAAAACGCCGTAATCAAGCTGCGCGACGGCATCACTACCTTAGAGGAGGTGCTTCGGGTGACCATGGAGTATGAGGATTAATCCGGTTGTGGAATGAAATCAGGCGGATAAAAAGCGGCCGTGGTGAATCCGTTTTCTTCAAAATGTCGGTCAAAAGCAAAGGCGCAGTCGATCTGGAGGGCCTCCATGATTTCGAAACTAAGGCAATCCACGAGGCTGACAGCCCTGTTGTTCCGGAACAATAGACGATGCGCAGCCTTTGTGTACCATTTGTCGTCGACCCAGACAATTTCGAGCAGGGGCAGAATTTTTGCGTTAAAATCATTGATCGCCGTCAGCCCGATACGCCTTTGCAAAAGCGCCGTTGTTTCCACAAGGACAAAGGAACTGGAGATCAATTGAACGTTGTTTTCCGCGAAATACCTGAAATTTTCCCTGGCCCGGACATGCATGTAATCGGTTTTCACCAGCAGCGCGAAAAAACCAGACGTATCGGCAAAGATATTCACGGCCTGAAGGCCTCATCAAGATAGCGGTCATGTTCGACGGCGATATCCGGTTGCGCTGTTTCATATTTTCCAGCCAGCGAGAGCGCTTGCCGATACTGGGCCGCACGATTCGGTATGCCGGTCCCGGTCACCAGAAAACGATCAATCGCCTTTCGAATCAGGGCCGCAACCGATTCATTGCCGGCAAGCGAAAGCTCTCTTAACATCTGCGCCTGATCCTCGGTTAATTGAATTTGCGTGCGCACCATGTCATTCTCCGTTAATCATGTTATCATTTTTGATGTTATGATTACACATGTGCGTTCGACTGTCAAGGCCTGTTTGCGACTTTATTCTTTAGGCGTTTTGTCCTCTATTTTGCCCTGATCGGGATGCTCGTCGGTGGTGGCTTTTTTGAAATTCTTGATGGCATTGCCGATGCCGGCGCCGATTTCCGGCAGTTTGCCCGCCCCGAACACAATGAGTACGATCACCAGTATAACAACCAGTTCCGGCATTCCGATGCCAAACATATCCTGCCTCCTTGTATGTCATGCAGCCCCGTGCGCCAATGCCGCATCAACGCTGATTTTATTAAAATTGATTTTATTGCCCGGTATCATTGCCGGTATGATTTCAATATTATGGCAAAGCCCGACACGTGTCAAATAGTATCTGAATATCTGATTGAGAATACAGAAGATATAAAATGCTTGTCAAGTCCGTATCATATCTTTATAATATCAGTTTTTAGAAAAATATTCCAACTTGGACCGATAAGGGGATGTTTACCATGACAACCCGTTTTACCCCCGGCGGCCGGCCGGCCTGGATCGGCAGTCTGCCCATCAACGATCACGGAGAAGCCATCCGGCTGGTGGATAAATACAGCCCGGAAATTCCCATCTGGATTCAATTGCCCGCGTTTGCGGCCGAGGGGATGCTGGCCCAGTTTGCCGGCTCCCTGCCGGGCCTGGCGCGGGAGGGGGGCCGGATGTTTATTGATGCCGGGGCCGACCATTTTGATCAGCAGGTGCTGGAATTTTTTGAGGCATCCATGGGCGTTGCCGAGGGAACGGTTTCTCTGGCGGATTCCCGGTTTGCTCTGGATCGCGCGACCGCGCCGGGATTTTTCCAGCTTCTGGCCTATCTGGACCGGCGAACCGCCCCGCCGGCGGCCGTCAAGGGCCAGGTAACGGGACCGTTTACCTTTGCCACGGGGATCAACGATGCCGACGGCCGGGCCATTTTTTATCATGACACCCTGCGGGAGGCGGCCGTGACCTGCATTGCCTTAAACGCCCGGTGGCAGACCGAGCGGTTGAAGAAATACGGCGTGCCGGTGATCCTGTTTTTAGATGAGCCGGGCCTGGCTGGTTTCGGGTCGTCGGCTTTTATCAGCGTAACCAGCGTCGATGTCGCCGCCTGCCTGGAGCCCGTGATTCAGGAAATCCACGCGGCCGGGGGACTGGCGGGTGTTCATGTGTGCGCCAATACCGACTGGTCCCTGATGTTTGAGGCATCACTGGACATCATCAGTTTTGACGCGTATTCGTTTTTTGACAAATTTTTACTTTATCCCGACCGTATCCGCGAATTTTTCCGTCGCGGCGGGATACTGGCATGGGGAATCGTTCCCACGGCCGATCCGGAGCAGGTGCGCCGGGAAACGCCGGACACCCTGACAGTGCTCCTTGAAAGCCAAATAGCGCAGGTTGCGGCCCTGGGTATTGATCCGGCGGTGGTGGCGGCCCAGTCCCTGATCACACCAAGTTGCGGCGTCGGGTCTCTGCCCCTGGCCGACGCCGTTCGGGTCATCGACATGACCCGTGAAATATCGGATCGTTTTCGACAAAAATTATAGAATCGTAAAAAGTCGCCATCGGACGGCCTTGTAAAAAGTTCAAGATCAAGGCTTGCACAATATCAAAGAATTCAGAGTACTTAGCGTACGTGAAATTCTGAGGGATTGCGCGTAACACAGATATTGGACTTTTTATAAGGCCGTCAAAAATGATATCAAAAATTTTATCAAAGGTTGCATCAATGAGTAAAGGTCAAGATACTCGAGAACCGGCGTTTTCCGGCGCCGGCAAATATGTTTTAGACGAAGAGTTGGCTAAAATCGTCAATATTTCCATGGACCTTGAAATGCCCCTGCTGCTCAAGGGCGAGCCCGGCACGGGCAAGACCATGCTGGCCCATGCCATTGCCGAATCGTTGCGCATGCCCCTGATCGTGCTCAATGTGAAATCGAGCATGAAGCTGGTGGAAGCCCTCTACCAGTACGACACCCTGACCCGTCTAAACGACAGCCGGTTCGGTGATTCCAGCCGGGATGTGAGCCAAATCGAGGATTACATCCGCATGGGAAAGATCGGCCAGGCTTTTGTGGCCGATGCCCGCACGGTGCTGCTCATCGACGAAATCGACAAGGCCGACACGGATTTCCAGGACGACATGCTCGATGTGCTGGACCAGATGGAATTCGACATCATTGAGATCGACAAGACCGTGCGGGCCAAACACCGGCCGGTGATCATCATCACGTCCAACGCCAAAAAGGATCTGTCCGATCCGTTTCTGGGCCGTTGTAATTTTCATCACATCGCGTTTCCGGACCCGAAAATGATGCGGGAAATCATTTCCGTACATTTTCCGGCTTTAAACACGGAATTGATGGAAAACGCCCTGAAGATGTTTTATAAACTGCGGGAGATCGAGGCCGTGGAAAAACGGCCCGCCACCCGGGAGCTGATCAACTGGGTCCGGGCTCTGGAGAAGGACCCGGATTTCCGGCCGTCCCAGCTTGCCAGGGGGGATGTGCCGTTTCTGGGAATTTTGTTTAAAAAAAGCCAGGATTACGCCACGGCCGGCAATATCGTCAGCCGGAAACGGATGTTTTAAGATTATAAAATGTTTATTGATTTTTTTTATAAATTAAAGGACGCGGGCATTCCGGTGTCGCCCACGTCCTTTCTGACCCTGCAGCGGGCTTTGAACAGAGGGCTGATCAGCTCCCTGGGGGATTTTTATACGGCGTCGAGGGCCATCCTGGTGAAAAGCGAGCGGTATTTTGATCTCTATGACCAGGTGTTCGCCCATCAGTTTGAAGGGGCTGAAATGCCGGACATGGAAGCCCTGGAGCTCGACGCGGTGGCAAAGGCCCTGCTGGATGAATGGCTCAAGGACCCCAAAAGCATCGCCGATGCCCTGGGTGTTGATGAATCCGAGATCAGCAAGCTGACGCCCGACCAACTGCTGGAATATTTCAAGGAGCGCCTCAAGGAGCAGACCGAGCGCCACGACGGCGGCAACAAGTGGATCGGCACAGGCGGCACCTCGCCGGTGGGCCATTCGGGACATCATCCCGGCGGCATGCGGGTGGGCGGCGCATCCGGGAACAAGTCCGCGGTCAAGGTGGCCAATGAACGACGGTATCGGGATTATTCCAAGTCCGGGCCCCTGACCCACGCGCTGATGGGAGAGGCCCTCAAGCGGCTGCGCAACATGGTGCCGGTGGGGCCCCGGGATCGCATCAACGTGGACAAAACCATTTACCAGACCATGAAAAACGCCGGCGAAATCGAAATCATCTTTGACCGGGACCTGCGGGACCGGTTGTCGGTAATTTTAGCCATCGACAACGGCGGATGGTCCATGGAGCCTTATGTGCCCGTTGTCCAGA